>CAJXOS010000340.1 GCA_913057725.1 uncultured Lewinella sp. | reverse complement strand
ACCATCGCGGGCACAGAGATTGTGGCGATCAGCGATTTGTACGAAGATCTAGCGAAAAAATCGGCGGTTGCTTGCCAAGAAATTGGTACGGGTCAGCGTCATGAGGAAATAGCCCTTTACCACGGTGGTGAAGATCGCTGGAAGGCGATGTTAGCCGAAGTAAAGCCTGATGTAGTATTCATCAGTACCAATTGGAAAAACCATGCACCGATGGCGATTGAGGCTATGCGCCAAGGAGCACATGCCTTTGTTGAAGTGCCAATGGCGGTGACCCTAGAGGAACTTTGGGAGATTGTAGATACTTCTGAGCAGACTCAGCGCCACTGCATGATGATGGAAAACGTCAACTATGGTCGCGACGAGCTCATGTACCTCAACATGTGTCGCAAAGGATTAGTGGGAGAGCTTCTGCACGCAGAAGCCGCCTATATCCATGAACTCCGCTGGCAGATGGAGGAAGTTGAGCGTAGGACGGGGTCCTGGCGAACGTTCCATTACGCTAAGCGAAACGGCAATCTTTATCCTACTCACGGTCTGGGCCCAGTAGCACAATACATGAATTTGGGGCGCACCGATGATACCTTCCAGACGTTGGTTTCATTCTCCTCTCCAGCAAGAGGTAGAGCAGCTTATGCGTCTGCCAATTATGCCGCTGACCATCAATGGAATAAACTCGATTACCAGGGCGGAGATATCAATACCTCAATTATAAAGACGGCTCTTGGGCGTACCATTATGGTGCAGTGGGATGAAACCAGTCCGCGGCCTTACTCTCGTCATAACCTTATTCAGGGCACAAAGGGCACGCTTGCTGGGTTCCCTACCCGAATTGCGCTGGACGGTGGAGTAGAAGGTGCTACCGAGAACCATCACCACTGGGCACAGGGAGAACAACTGGATAAGCTGCGAGAAGAATATGAGCACCCACTGTATCGCCGTCTAGGAGCCAAAGCCAAAGAAATGGGTGGCCACGGCGGTATGGACTTCATGATGCTGTACCGCATTGTAGAATGTCTCCAGCAAGGTACTCCGTTGGACCAGAATGTGTACGAAGGATGTTTCTGGAGTGCAGTATCCCCGCTGAGTGAAAAGTCAGTGGCTGAAGGTGGTGCGCCGCAGGAATTCCCTGACTTCACCAGAGGCGGTTGGAAGACTACTGCTGGCTTGGAGATTTTGGAGTAGGAAGAGGATGTTGCATCTTAACATCAAGCCCCAAAATCAAGGATTAGTAGTACTCATTTTTGCCCTAGGTGGTCTGTGGGGAGTATTTGCAATAGGGCGGTTCAAAGGCTTCTTTGAGTTTATCATTGATGGCACTATAATTCTGGTGATTACCGTCTTGCTCGGAAACTTGACGAATCTCTTATTGCGCAAGTTAGGTTTCCGATTATTTGAGGAAAACCCAATAGCAGCTGACGATATTTTGGATGTAGAGCCGGCGGAAGAATCACCGAAGCAAACGGAAGATCAGAAGGATAAGGCCGCCCTGGTTTATGCAGCTTTGTGGGCGGGTTTATTGGTGTTGTTGGCAGTGTTATAGGTAGTACTGAGATTGAAAAGGTTTGCGCCAAAACCGTTACTTTTTTGCTGCTCGGCGTTTTTAAATACAAAGGAGATGATGTGTTCATCTGGTCGAGTTAACTAACCAGCAAACTATCCCCATGTGGACCAACGAACAAAAAAAAGAAAACTGTTGATCGGATTCAGTTTCTATTGGAAACATGGCATTGTCACCCGGAAACATTACCGGCTATCTGTGCAGTCGTTTTTAACTGTGAGTTAAAGGCAGGTATGGAGTTAATAGACAGTCGGCAGGAGCTAAAATCCCTTGGAGTTGGGGCCACCATTTTTGAAGCCACAGAAAGAGGAAAGCTAATTGCCGCAGCCTATTATTACTATGAGGCAATGCAAATTAAGTATTACGATCCAGATGAAGATACCCTGATTGAGCACATCCTGCCTTTTCATTTGTTCTTAGACCTACTACTTGACCTCAAGCACCAGGGCTTACTCTTCCCTGAAAGCGACTAAACCTCCCCGTTCTCGACCGTCCGTTCCCGAGCGTCCCCCGACGCGAGGAT
>CAJXOS010000339.1 GCA_913057725.1 uncultured Lewinella sp. | reverse complement strand
TTCCACAATATCTCCTTCGCACTCACAGTCTTGTGTTTCGCAAGTGGTGAATTGTGCAGAAAGAGTAGTAGAAATAAAACAGAATACGAGGATAGGCAGGATAGTCTTCACTGCCTGATGCAGGGAAAGAAATTTCATAGAAATGAGGTTTTAGGTTATAGGGCAGCATCTCCTGTAAAGTGACACTACCGTCTATGTATACCGGAATGCGTGCCGCCGTTACAAATATGCCTATATAAAATACCTGTTTTTTTGCTGCTCGTCAAGGTTGAGCGTTCAATGGTGTGCTTGTAAGTCTCAGAAACACAGCTTATTTTGAGTGGTGAATGAGTTTGTGATTTAAGTACAAGACATGCCTAATACCCCTTATACGCCAGCCTTTCTTCAAGCCTTTCGTACGCAAACCGATGCACCGGCCGATCAGCTGATCATGCAGCTTGTGGAGCAGGAAGGCCCTGCCAAAGCCAAGGAAATCTTCGATTTACTCATTCGTCGAGTGGAGATGCCGTTGGCAGAGTTGCCACCTGTGGTACAAGACTACTGGACGGCGCATAGCGAACTGCCAGTGCGCTTGGATGCCGAACAATTGAAACTGGCGCAACAGTTCTTCCTGGACCACGGACCTAAACTCTTGCTTATCCTCTACTATAAGAGTTTGCCGCTCTTGTACAGTTGTGCGCAAGGTGCCGAGGTATTAGCGCATACCGCACGCCTGGATCGACCTGATGGCGACTGGCGGATCTTTACTCGCCGAATCGCGGAGACCGGGCAGTTCTTACTCGGGGTGATGAAACCGGGAGCTATGGTTGATGGGGGAGAGGCCGTGCAGCTTATTCAAAAGGTACGACTCATTCATGCTAGTATTCGCCACTTCATTCAGCGCGGACAATGGGATGAGTCGGCATTTGGATTGCCAATTAATCAGGAAGACTTGGCGATTACCTTGTGTAGTTTCAGCATCAGTGCTTTGGAGGGCTTGAAACGTTTTGGTGTGGAAGTGCCTCAGGAGCAGCAGCAGGCCTATATCCATACGTGGGCGGCAGTGGGCGAAATGCTTGGTCTGGTACCTGAACTTATACCTAGTAGTGTAGCAGAGGCTGTGGATTTGGAGCGAGCGATCCTTGATCATCAATCTGGCCCTTCGCTGGCCGGGCAAACCCTTACATCTGCGCTGGTACAATTCGGGAAAGAGACGCTTCGCCTGCGCCAATTATCATCTACCCCTGAGAGTTTGATTCGTTTTCTGGCGGGTGATGAAATTGCCGAATATTTGGGTTTGACCCACTTGCCAGGTTGTCTGGGAGGAATAATGCCGGAGCTGATTGCTGCCTACTTCAGAAAGGGTGAGCGATTAGAAGAACGTGGTGCCCCTGCTTTACGACTGCTATTTGACGAGCTCTCTCGCCTAAGTATGAAGGCCATGGTTGGCTACTTCGACAACTATAAACAGCGCGGTTTTGTTGTACCTGATGAATACCGTGCACACTGGATGGAATAGCTTAGGTGGTGCATTATTCTTATCTTTCGACTCACTACCAACCTCGATACACATGATGCAGCCTTTTGAAAAGGCCTTACCCTTTAAAAGTGACGATGCCTACCACGGGCTTGCGGAAGTACAAGGCATACTACATATCGAAAATGATCACCTTGTTCTGGAGTTTCAGGTTCAGGATAGCATTTTCGGAGCATTGAAGTCTGGCCCGAAGCGCCTTCGCGTCAATTATGTTGACCTCTCTACCGTAAAGTATCGCAAGAATTGGTTCATCTCTCGCTTCGACTTGAAGATCAATAGTCTGAGCTTACTTTCTAAATTCCCGGGTGCCAAAGATGGCCGGATTAGCCTTAAGGTTAAGCGCCGCTTCAAGTCGGAGGCGGAGGACATTGAGAGTTATGTAAATCTGCGCATTGCGGAACTGAAGTTAGAGCTGCTCGAAGGGGAGGTATAGATTCCTGTATCTACAAAATCGTTATCCCGGAACTTTCGCTTTCGAAAGCCGGGACAACATGCATCTATGTAGCAAAATTTTGAATCGGTTTCTTTTTCTATACCGAAGCCGAAGTGGTTTGGATTCCCAAACCATCTTCGCTACGAGTATATACTCGCG
>CAJXOS010000338.1 GCA_913057725.1 uncultured Lewinella sp. | reverse complement strand
GGCTTCGCCCAAACCACTTCGCGTCATGTATACATAAACGTAATCCTCTTCTATGCAGCCACGTATTATTTTCATGGGCACTCCCGATTTTGCTGTTCCTTCTCTACGCATCCTGGTCGAAACCGGTTATGATGTGGTAGCAGTCGTAACAGCCACCGACAAAATGGGAGGTCGTGGTGGCAAGAAACTCCTCCAATCAGCGGTAAAGCGATACGCAGTAGAACAGGGTATTCCGGTTCTGCAACCCCGAAACCTCAAAGCTCCGGAGTTTATTGAAGAGTTGGCCAGTTATAAGGCAGATTTACAAGTTGTAGTAGCATTTCGAATGTTGCCCGTTGCAGTATGGGACATGCCGTCGCTAGGCACCTTTAACTTGCATGGATCGCTACTTCCAAAGTACCGAGGTGCGGCCCCAATCAATTGGGCAGTGATCCGAGGCGAAGCTGAAACGGGTGTAACCACCTTCTTCATTCAACATGAGATTGATACTGGCGATTTGATCTTTCAGGAAAGTATGCCTATTGGTCCGAACGAAACCGTTGGCGAAGTGCATGACCGAATGATGAGCCTCGGAGCGGAGACGGTTCTTAAAACAGTGCATGCAATTGCAGCAGGTACGGTGGAAACACAACAACAAGATCATTCTCAGGCGACTCCGGCTCCTAAGCTGAAGGCTGAGAATACCAAGATTAATTTCAGCCTCTCTGCCAAAGAAGTACACAATTTCGTTCGTGGACTTAACCCCTACCCCGGTGCCTGGACAATGTTTGGGGATCAGAAATGGAAAATCCTTCGAACTGCCTTGGTAGAAGGAGAAAGTCAGCTCGATCCTGGCACCATCCTTACCGATAACAAATCATACCTACGAGTGTCCACTTGCGAAGGTCTAGTGGAAGTACTGGAACTTCAAGTCCCCGGTAAACGCCGCATGGCCGTACGCGATTTCCTAAACGGATCGGATTTTGAACAAGGTGCTTGCTTCCAATAGTGAATATCACGGCCGCTAAACAGTCCTTGTAGCGGATTTACAATGACTTCTCAGACTGGTATTTCAGGCGATTCCAGCCGTTATCTCGCTCAGATGAACCGAGCATGATTTTGATTTATCATGACCTCAAACCTGAGAATAATTGGCAGTAATTCATGGGAGAGCGCAAAGATGGCATCCAAGGATTTCTCAAGAAAAGCAGTCTCTTTCTTTTTTCACAGCGCCTTTTTTCGTGTTAAAATCAAATGCTGTGCAGCGTTATAGCATAACTACGCAGTTCTACAAATAACGCGCTCTTACCATTACTACAGCTGTAGTAACAGTGGTAGAGCATTTCACAAAATGAAGAAATTATGCAAAACCACTTCACACGCCAGAGGATCGCATGGCTGATCCTGGCTATTTCTATCGCCGCCTGCGAAAAAAATGAAACCGTAATCAGCGCTGTCGTATGCGAGGATATGGATTTAGAAATCGAGTTTGTTGTCCCCGACAGTTTCCTAAGAATTGACGTCCTCAACGGTACCCCTCCATACACCTATCAATGGGGTGACGGGAGCACAAGGAGCACCCTCTCCCCTCCTGCATCTGGCAGCAACACCGTCACGGTGACTGATGCAAACGGCTGCACAGCCGAAGGCGAGTTGGAAACTCAAACAGGTTGTCAGCTCTGGGTTCGCAGAAACTTTACTGAGGACACAGAGCCCGATACCTACGTCCTATCCGTCGAGGCCTTCGGCGATAACCCGCCATTCTCCTACACTTGGTCTGATGGCGAGTCTGACAACTCCGTTACCATTACAGAAGCGGGCCACTATGATGTTTCTGTGATGGATGCCAATGGTTGTCTTATTGGGACGGGCGTTACGATGAATAACGGCCCCGATGGCTTGTGTCAACTTCGTGCGCGCATCCGTCAAGAGTCGGATGGACGTCTACGAGCTTCTGCTAGTATAAGTAATGCAAATACCAGCTACCTGTGGTCAGATGGTAGCACCGAACGAGAGATCCTTAATCCAGTTCCAGGGGCGCTCTACAGTATAACCATTACCTCAGCAGAAGGCTGCCCCGCTACTGCGGAATTACAACTATAATACTTACACTGCCTCAAATGAAAAGGGCTGCTTGAGAATTCTCAAGCAGCCCTT
>CAJXOS010000337.1 GCA_913057725.1 uncultured Lewinella sp. | reverse complement strand
TGAACCATATAAGGCATAGAAGGGCATATAAGACTCACTAACCAACTCAACTCATTCAACCAACCCAACTAAATTCACTAAATCAACTCCCTACCAAACCTTCCAACCTTCTAACCATCTAACCATCTAACCTAACAATTGCCCGCCCAGCAGTCGTTGTTCCACCGCATCCCACTTGCTGCGACTTACGGGGATTTTGCGATCTGCTATTACCAATTGGCGACCGTCGACGGTAGTTACTTGCCCCAGATTTACCAGGAACGATTTGTGTACCCGCATGAGCTTTGGATGAGGAACCGAAGCCTCTAATTCGCGCAAGGAGAGTAAGGTGGTAAATCGCCCGCGTCGAGTATGTAGTTGAATGTAGTTCTGCATGGCCTCTACAAAGAGGAGATCTTCTACTTGTATCCGTTCAATCTTTCCGTCGGCTTTTACAAAGAAGTGGTCTACTTCATCCTTTTCTACGTCCTGTGTTTCCGGCGTAGGCCCAGCCTCTTCTCCACCACCTTCCAGGCGTTTTTGGGCCCGTAGCGCTGCCTTTAGGAAACGTTCAAAGGTGATAGGCTTTAATAGATAATCCAGCACGTCGAGCTCGAAGCCTTCCAAGGCGTAGTTTGGATAAGCAGTTGTAAGTATTACTAGAGGTGGGCGTTCTAAGGTTCTAATAAAATCTAGCCCGCTTAACTTAGGCATTTCAATATCCAAGAACAACAAATCGGGTTGATGCTCTTGGACCATCGGTAAAGCCTTTAGTGCACTGCTGGCTGTGCCGACCAATTCGAGAAATGGGACATCAGCTGCATACTGTTCTAATCCCTCCCGAGCTAGTGGTTCATCATCTATGATCATGCAGCGTACATTCATATCATCTCTATTTTCAACTCTGCATGGTACGTATTATCCGATTGCCAGGCGCGGTAATGACTCTTCCCAGGGTATAATAGGGCCAATCGTTGATTCAAGTTTTCCAGTCCAATACCAGACACTACCCTACTCTCGCTCAATTGCTCTGCCTGAGGCTCACAGCTATTGACCACTTCGAGATGAAGCGTTTTGTCCTCAATCGTACCAATTATCTTCACCTTTGCATGGTCTTTATCCACGTGCTTGAAAGCGTTTTCTACTAGAGGCAAAAGCAACAACGGTGATATTTGATAGGTAGGATCTGGTGTAGGCAAACTAACCTCTACCTCTGCCTCATGAGGGAGGCGTAAGGCTGCTAAATCTGCGTAACGACGTAGATAATCAAATTCTTCCGCTAGGGGTATCTGGTCTTCTCGCCCCTGGTATATTTGGTAACGCAGTAAGTCGGAAAACCCGGATAAGGCTTCCGCTGCTGCGTCCGGATCTTTTTTGATCAGGAAGTAAATATTATTCAAGGCATTAAAGAGGAAATGTGGGTCTAGTTGACTCCGTAAAAATTGGAGTTCAGCATTCATTTTTTCTTGTCGTAAGCGCTCCTGTAACTGCTCCATTCTTCTACGCTGCAAGAGTAAATAGATTACCATTGCCAATGCTACGCCCGAAAAAGTACTCCCTAATAACGAACCAAGCACCAGCTGAACATCGGCGAAAAAGGCCTTGACAGTAGGTGGACTTACAGCACTGAACCAGAGATAGAGCAGTACACCGAGTAAGGCTGCCCCTAGGAGTATAGATACAATTAGGGTAATCGTGTACAAAACCCGTCGACTACGATGCCACAAACGCGGTATCAAAACGTAGATATTCAGGTAAGTAACTGCGGCATGTACAGAGGTATAGATTAAGCTGGTGAGAAAGCCACCAAAGCTCCAAAAGCTCGGAGAAAAGATGCTATGCCAAAACAAGGTGTAAACCAGCCAAAACAGGACATGATACCCCATGGGAATGTGCAAGGGTTCCAACTGTTTATTTTCTCCAGAAGTCATATTAGTTCTTAATTATCACTGGCATTCTAAAGATAAAAAACAGTCACTCTTGCAGTGCGCTAACTTGATCAATGGTAGAAATTTCTTGCTGATTGGCACCTTTCGCTTTACTACCTAAGTCTATACGTGCCTAATGCTTCCTATCAACCTACATTTTCAGCGTACTTCTCCCGTTCAGCAATCCAGATTTACCATTCAGCAATCAATATTGATCCTTGTGTGGGTAGC
>CAJXOS010000336.1 GCA_913057725.1 uncultured Lewinella sp. | reverse complement strand
CGAGAAATCGGAAGCTCCGTATTATCACTCATGACCAAGGATACACTGGTGGGTTGCCTCGAAATATGTGCAGCATTCACCAAATGCGATTTATGACACCGAAAGAAATCATCTTCGGAAAGCATCTCCTCTAAATCGCTAAGTGTTTTAGTAGTCAGTTTCTTCTTCCCCCCCACCAAATGGATACAGCTGTAGTTTCGTTCCCCTTCAATTCTTAGGATGGAGGCTAAGGGCAGACGCACCTCTCCTTCTTGCGTCATCAGGATCAACTGTTTAGCGCCACTACTTGGGGCTCTCAGATTGGCCAGGGCCTGCTGAATCTTGTTTACAGGACGCTTCTGGGCCATACGCTTCTGGTATCGACGAATAGCCATTTTCAATTCCCCCAAATCAATGGGCTTAACCAAGTAATCGAGCGCATTAAAACGGATCGCTTTGATCGCATAATGGCTGTAGGAGGTGATGAATATAGTTTCGAAATAGACCTCTTCTAGCTTGGCTAACATTTCAAAACCAGTCATGTCAGTCATCTCTACATCTAGGAAAATCAGATCTGGTTTCCAGCGTAGAATCTTCTCTACCCCTTCCGCACCACTCACGGCCACGTCAATGATTTCCACCTCCGGCACATACTGCTTTAGTTTATCCTGCAATAAGTCTCGGATGAACGGATCATCATCTACAATAATACTTCTGATGGTGGTTTGGGACATGTATTGTAAGGGCTTTTCTTTTGCTATGGGTTGGTCGTGCTAGGGGGTATCTTCTCAGACAATATACTATAATTCAAGCTGTAATGTAATACCTAAAAGTAGGTATCAAGTATATTATCCACCTCTACTATAGCGGTTGACAAGCGCTCAACAACAACCTCGACCAGTTGCTGTAGATCGCTTAATTCAATAGTTTCATATTCATGTTCTAGTCGTTTAATAGGCGCCAAAACATCCGGTATCCCAAAGAATTGGAGCTGCGGGCTCATCTTATGAAGGATTTGTCGTACCATCTTCCTTTCTCCTGCAGACAAGCTCTCTTCCAGGGCTTCAATACGACCAGGAATCAACTCCTGAAACTGACGGAGATATCGTTCAAATGCATCTGGGTTCCTGCGAGATAGCTCCTGAAGACTACTTAGGTCTAATATGTCTTTATTCCACTTGATGTCCATAATTAGGGGTGTTGACTGCCAGGTGAACTAATCTAATAATTGCTGTAATCGTCAAAAATTAGGCCTATTTAGTCTAATCAAGGCACGCACGGAGTCTGATAGCAGCACTATCAAGGCGAGTACGGAACGAAGAGTAGAGCGAATAGGACACTTTTGGGCATTGCAAGTAGCTACTAGATTAGTTCTATTGTAAGTTACTTCTATTGCTAATAATAGGCGAAAATATTGATCAAACGGTTTCGCAACTGGCCCATGACCGTTTGATCAACCGTTTGATCAATGCTTGTTCCACTTGATAAAAACAACTTGCGCATCCACTGAACTTGCTCCGATATTAGTCTCAACAAACAACCCAAACTTAAAATACCATATTATGAAGTCCCTATTAATGTTGATCTCGATTTTAAGTTGTACCGCCCTTATCGCCCAGAATGACGTAACCTGGATTGGCGGCACCCCTGGGAAACAGGCAGACTGGAACGAAGCTCGCAACTGGAGCAACCAACGGGTACCGGATGAGTATTCGAACGTTATCATCAAGTGGGCCAATTCTGGACATCATGCCCAGCCAGTAATTACCGGAGAGGCCAACGTTCTTTCCATTGAGATTCATGGAGGCGCTACGCTTTCCTTAGAAGAAAATGCACATCTTTCGATTGATGGAGGACATGCCTACACCCTTGGGATTCAGCTTTACGGCGGGCGCCTAGTCAACGACGGACAGATCGACCTGCACAACATCGACCACCTTTCCGCAGAAGTGGTACGTCAACAATGTGAAGGAAAAGGCGTGGTCTACGTTGATGATCTAATGAGTCGTGAGCGCCAGGTAGCCGAAACGAGCTATTAAAAACTTCAAACTACTCTCATTCACAAAAGCGCTCTTTTCACCTAAGCTCCATATAGATACCTGTGGGTAGTGGGAGTCCTTCCTGCTACCCGACTCAGGTCTCTATACCGCTTACGAAGTGGTTTAGCTGCGCTGCTCCTTCGGGGTGGGCCTCGCCAAACGACTTCGCGCGAGTATA
>CAJXOS010000335.1 GCA_913057725.1 uncultured Lewinella sp. | reverse complement strand
AGTTGAGCAGGATCTCCGCAGCTTGCAAGAACGATTCTGCATTAAGGATGTCAGAACCAGTGTGCATATGAATACCCTCGATCTTGAGATTGAGCGTTTCAACGATCTTCAATATGTGAGGCATCTGGTGAATAGATATGCCAAACTTAGAGTCAATATGGCCAACAGAGATCTTAGCGTTACCGCCCGCCATAATGTGTGGGTTGATACGAATACAAACCGGCACACCTGGAAACTGATGCCCAAACTGCTCAAGAATGGAGATGTTGTCGATGTTGATTCGTACACCAAGTTCTACGGCCTCGGCAATCTCCTCCAGGGATACACAATTCGGTGTGTAGATTATGTCCCGAGGGGCAAAGCCCGCCTGGAGGCCTAGTTCTACTTCTTGCACAGAGACGGTATCCAAGCCACTTCCCCAGGCCTGCAACAACCGCATAATGCTCAGGTTGGTATTGGCCTTGCAAGCATAGTTGATCCGCAAACGTTTGACTGCGAATGCTTTACTGATTTTATCGTACTGGCGTTTAATGATAGCACTGTCATAAATGTAAAGCGGGCAGCCGTATTCAGCAGCCAATGCAAGAGGATCCAAGCCCGAAGGCAGAGCATAACGATTGTTTTCGAGGTTCATTTCAAAAAATGATTAAATAAATAACTGTCGAGTAAGCTAATTCTGAGCATACTCGTGAATGTATATCTATGCTGATCGAAGTGGAGATGCTTCTCCCAGATCAAATGTTATCTCATGAAACCACAAGAGTTTCTTAAAAGGCTAAATAATGAATAAGCGACAAAAATAGGGGAATTACTTACGCTGCGCCACACTTGATAGAACATCAATTCGTCGAATGCCGACGCCTAAACCAAAAAAGTACAGCTTCAAACCACCGTTCTTGTGATTTGTTGCATCTTTAGAATGTCCACACTACGAAATTAGGGGACTCAATTCGAGACCTCACAATATATGTTCGGTGGACGCGGTTGAATTAATAACGCTCAATGTGGAAAACGGTGAGCGACTTTTGATCAGACACGACTAACTACTACCAGGTGACTGAAGCAGAAATCATAAAAGCTTGTCGAGACCAGGACCCCCTGGCTCAGCGCCGAATATACCAAACGTATTCCCCTAAGATGTTGGGGGTATGCCGGCGTTACCTCAAGCGTAATGAAGATGCAGAAGATGCACTGGTGGAGGCGTTTTGTAAGGTGTTTACGAATATTAGCCAGTACAATGGTAATGGCAGTTTTGAAGGCTGGATTCGTCGAATAGTGGTGAATGAATGCCTAATGGCTTTGCGTAAAAAGCATGCACTGAAGAACGCTTACGAAATACAGGAACACTTTGATCTGAGGGATGATCAGAATGTGGTAGCTGATTTGGCAGTACAAGATATTTTGCAATTGCTTGATCAACTTCCCAATGGTTATCGCACAGTTTTCAATCTGTACGTTATTGAAGGATATAAGCACCGTGAAATTGCGGAGCTACTTGATATTAGCATAAACACCTCGAAGTCGCAGTTGATTCTGGCGAAAAAGCGACTACAGCAATTACTATTGGATAACAATTATCCTGGAGTTGCTGCCCGGATGGGAAAGGTCGCCAATCGATAACTTAACCCTAACCAAAACAGTACTAAAAAGACAACACGATGGGAAAGGAAGATTTCTTTGACCTCTTTAAGAAAAAAGCAGAAGAACTGGAGCAGGAGCCTAGTCCACAGGCCTGGTCTCGAATAGAGCGCCGTATTCAGAGTACGCGCCCCTCCATTCGCCGGACTCCTGTTCGTCGTTTACCCCGCCCTATGGGGATTGCGGCAGGTTTGGCGCTGTTGATGGGCCTATCCGTAGTGTTCTTATGGTTGGCGGATGCGGAAAGCCAGCAACCCGGAGCCTTGGCTATGGAGGAACTGCCGGTTGAAGTAGAAGAATTGGTTCTAAATGCTACTGATGATGAGGTGACTGGAGTGGTAGAGCTTGCGCAAGCTAACCCTTTACCAAAACCTGTGAAGCCAATCATTGAAGGCGAACCTAGCCAAAGACTAGTAGCCAAGAATGAGGCAGTGATGCAGCCGATTCAGATATCACCTTCTCGTTTAGATAGTACCTACGGGGAGCCGGAACAGCGTACCGGACGATAGTGCCGGCGTGCTGATCAAAAACATGAGTCATCCCGAACTTTGAGCCCAC
>CAJXOS010000334.1 GCA_913057725.1 uncultured Lewinella sp. | reverse complement strand
GAACGAAGTGACGATCACCGCAGGTAAACAGTACCGGGACCTCCCACCCTCCCAAACTTGACGAAAGCGGGTCACCGCTACGGAATTATATTAATTTCGTCATCACAGCAATGATTTGATGAATAGATGAACCTCTCTCAACAGGATAACATTTTTGAGCGGATTGGCACGAGCGAAGCTGTATGTAATTCGATATTTGAAGGTACTCGTGTATCAGAATTTCAGCAGTACCACCATTTGGCTGGGGGTAACTACACGAACGGTTTCGACATGGTGGATAAGCGTTTCTATCGCGCGATCGCTTTTGCGGGCCTGCCGATGAGTCTTTCAGACTTCCTTATCCTTAAGGCGAAACTTAGAACCGCAGGCTTTGCCCTATTCTGGCAAGAAGGCTATCACTACAAGGTTAGAGACTTTCGCTTACAGCGCCCGCTATCGAAATACCATTTTGACGGGGAGCCACCGGCTAACATTTCTCAGTTAAGGTTGAAGGAATACATACTGTTTCCTTTGAGCGCATTCCCGGATGAGAATGAACTGATGATGGTAAGACTACTCAACCTCAATACAGAATCGGCAAGTACGGCTGAGCTTTTTGAAGTATTGCAGAAGTGGGATGAGGCGTTTCAAATCACGCTCCTTCACTGGTCTCCTATTCAGTTGTATCTAGAAAAGGTACCGGAAGACAGGGAAGAACTCTTCCAAACCTTTCTTTCTCTCAACGCCTACTTCCCTGGAGATGGACCAGCTTACGTAAGAAGTGTTTTTGAAGATGCACTGCCTTTAATAACCATAGATCCTAAAGCGATATCTCATTAAAATAATTCATGGAACATAAGCTTCTCGATGCACCGGATCCGATTCAGAGAAACCCCTTGCGATTCTCTCAATTATCGTTTATCAATGCGATTGTTTTGATGATCATCTTTGTCATGATCATCCTGGAAAGCGCTATTACTATTTATCCGCCCCTTTCTATTGTATTCAGTCCTCCGCTCTGGCTCGGTATTATTTTTCCCCTGGCAGTGATCAGTGGTTTGGTTTTCACCATTCTGAGTTTCACCAAAAGAGAACCAAAAAATAAACGCAGGTACTTTGGTGCAACGATAAACATCGCGATGTTTCTAGTGCTGATCTTTTTTGCCTCGAAAGCACTCACCATTTACTTTCGGCACTTTGCAACAGATTGAGGCGCCCCAGCACCGCTAAGACACCTCCGACCAGTCTAGTTCAAGTTCCGATAATCCGATGGGCTAAGGCCTACTCTGGCCTTGAAGAGTTTATTGAATCCTTGTGGGTATTCAAAACCGAGACTGTAGGCAATATTGCTGACCGCCTCATTCGAGCCTAAGAGCATATTCTTGGCCCTTTCTACGACATAGTCCTGGATATGATCCTTGGCATTGCGGCCTGTTTCTGTCTTGATCAAGTCTCCCAAATAATTCACCGACATACTCAGCATATTGGCACATTCCTTTACCGTCAACACACCATTGGTGAAGGGCTGTTCGGAATTGTAGTACTGCTTCACGAGCCGATTGAAATCCGACAGGATATCCTTATTCAAATTGGTACGGGTAAAAAACTGCCGATCGTAGTAACGCTTACTGTATTTGAGCAGCATTTCGATATTGGCCACAATCAGTTCCTGACTATGCTTGTCGATATTCTGACTGTACTCCATGTAGATCTTATTGACCAAGTCGGTCAGCGCCGTTCTTTCATCATCTGAAAGGTGGAGCGCTTCATTGCTCTCATAGTCAAAGAAAGAGTATTCCTCAATCGTACTCCCCAGGGACGACTTTCGGATCAAATCAGGATGAAAAAGGACTGTCCAGCCTTCGGTGCTGGTAGACTGTTCCAGTTTTTCATCGAATTCCATTACCTGCCCGGGAGCGGTAAAGACGAGGGTTCCTTCCTGAAAGTCGTAAGCGTTTCGCCCGTACTGGAAGGAACCGGTATGGAAGGTTTTGAGGCTGATATTGTAGAGGTCCATCACAAAGCGAGTGTCAGTTACGTCGCGATCGAACCAGTGCTTACCGGCTGGGATCACCGACACCAAGGGGTGCTTAGGCTTAGCGAACCCCATAAAGTCGTGCACTTGGGTGATGCTTTCAATTCTAAGGATATCCTTCATCTTACTAATTCTTCTTAGCCATACTATTGACCATGCCCATAATCATGCGATCAAACCCGCGGTCGCTCAACCAGCGACGGCCCATCAAGGTCTGTGCAGCCATTTTACCGGCAGCGTAACGCGTCTTTGGCTTACGCGCGTTAATCGCTTTGGAGATCACCCCAGCAATCACTTCCGGTTCGCTG
>CAJXOS010000333.1 GCA_913057725.1 uncultured Lewinella sp. | reverse complement strand
GCCATTTCCCTAAAATTCGGGATGACTCATGTTATTTCACACTATATCGTAGTTGAGAATTCTACAACTCAAACTTCCCAACAGCCTTTTCACAACCGTCCCAATTGGTATTGACATTCCAATCATCGTGGAGATAATCTTCTGGTTCCAATTTGTCTGGGAAGCCTTTCCAGCCAGCAGTAGGTCCGTAGAAATCACCGGATTGTGCTTGCGGATCCATTGCTGCGCGAATGATACCTGTAGCACCGTCCTCGGCAGTTTGTGCCTGTTGCATAAAGTCACTGTCTTTCTCCATACCACCATCCTCGGCAGTAGTCACCTGGAGGTTCGTCAGTGCCAGCCCCGGGTGAGCAAGAAGCGGAAGAACGTTAGTAATATTGGCTTCTTCTAACTTGCGCTTCAAACCATAAGTGAAGGCTGCATTGGCCAACTTAGTCTGGTGATAGCGCATCCAACGTGGACCTCGGAAGCTGGTGTTTTCTTCTTCTGTACCATCGCCGCCCAGGTTGCCACCATTAGCTCCGAAGTACTGAGCTTCTAGCGGTGGACCTAAACGAGCCATGGAAGAGTGATTCACAATTCTACCTTGCTCGCTCTTCTTTAGCAGTGGGAACAAGTCTTTGGTGAGCAGGAAGTGGGAAATGACATTGGTTTGCATTTGCACGTCATAACCATCATTGGTAGCGTAGTCTTTCAGGGCCATAACGCCCGCATTGTTGACTAGCACATCTACCTTATCGTACTTGGAGTTGATTGCTGCCGTAGCGTTGCGTACGCTATCGAAGCTTTGCAAATCGCACTCTACCCAATCAAAAGTAGCGCCTGGGACAGCTGCTTGAAGCTGCTGTAAAGCTTCCTCCGCGCGAGCACTTTTGCGGTTCAATAACACAACAGTAGCTCCCTTCTTTGCTACCTCACGTGCACATACAAAGCCTGTGCCACTGGTAGTACCGGTGATTGCCACCACCTTACCGGCCATATCTTGGGAGTGATTGTTAATTACCTCCTCAAGATGAATGGTTTCAATCTGATTAGCCATATGAAATTTAGGATTAGGATTAGTCTCGTATTCAAGACAATTGTGTGGAGGCAACAGTATGATGCTGCATGCCATCCGTTTTATTAACAGCATTGAGTGGCACGCTGTTCTATGCCGAGATAGGAATCTTAATTTTATACACCTAATCCATACGATATAACTCTGTTCTGAACGTTTGTTCAAAGTTGTTGGTGCGTACTTTTTGCCGGTAGGCCTTCCATTCTTTTTCGTAAGCCAATCGACCAAACTTAAAGCGCAGGTCCTTGGTGAGTTCCCAATAGTAATAGTCCTGATCTCGACTCACCTGAAGCCTTATTCCCCCACAACCGAGATCTCGGCATACCCGACATCCATAGATGAGTAGCACGTTCTGAGTAAAAGCTTCGACCAATAATTCCACCTGTCTTTCACGAATGGGTTTACGATATTGCAGCAAGAGTTGCCTGATCGTTTCTGCTGTTATTTTTTCCTTCAGCATATACTTGATGATCAACTCATCAAAGTATCTATCTATACAACCAAGTAAACCAACAAAAGAATCAAGAAATTCAGCTTCAGCATCCACCCAAAATCGCTCACACAATCTCTGATTGTCGATGTAAAACGCTACGAAGTTGTAAGTGTATCGTTCTTGCTGTTCATGACGAAACTGATAACCGCCGTTAACCAACAAATTTTCTGACGCGGAGATGGAACGATGAATATTATCGTAGTACTGGAGAGTTAGCGTGTTGACTTGACTATTCAAATAACTTCTACTTGTATTGATTTAATTGTTCTCGCCCCACATTTACCCCACTGATCTAACAGCAGTACTTCTAGGATTAGTTCCGCCTTTTGATCTCCTAAAACAGCAGTAATCAAGCCAGTATTGGTGCTTACTAAACTACTACTGAGTTCTACTTATATCCATCTCTTATTTGCATCCATTCCACTATTTCTAGTAATTTGCAGGCATATCCGTGAGACAGATGTCCAGGTTTTAGCCAGGCATTTTACCATCACCCGCATGAAAAGATCACTGATAAGTCTGCTGCATCTTGGCTTTTGGTTGGGCTACCTCTTATGCCTGATCTTTCTGATGTTTGTGATTTCTCAGTGGGAAGACGTACAACCCGAAGATTACCAGTACTACGCTGCTTTTTTTACAGGCATTGCTATCATCCCACCCTTAATTTCCTTTTACGGAAACTACCACTTTCTTTTTCCACGATACCTCCAAAAACGTCGCTGGGGGTTATCGGTAGCCATTGGTTTGGGTATTGCCGCTATTGCCGCCTGCGCGGGATTCTTAACGAT
>CAJXOS010000332.1 GCA_913057725.1 uncultured Lewinella sp. | reverse complement strand
GCAGTCTCTCCTTCGCCTACCAGTTTCGACAAGCCACTATTCGGTACTTGTTGGTCAGCTGCTTTGGCTGGGGTGAGATAGAAGCCTAAACCTTTGTCTACGTTGCGGTTCGTTACTTCAAAAATGTACTTGCCAGCAGGCAAATTCAGTTGGGTGGTTTCGTATTCACCAGGAACCTGGCTGAGTTGAACCACTGTAACATCTTCGATAATGTTACCGCTTGTTTGAGCAAAAGTGTTAGCTAGTGGGCTCAATAGTACCAATGCTAGGGCAAGGCCCTTCAGAATCGATTTCATCTAAGTTGGTTTTATTTGGAATGAAAAAAATGCGTGTTTCGGGGCAGCTGTTTAGTTAGCCAATGCTGCCAATTTGTTCTCGAGTACCTGCTCGCTTTGGTAACCTACCATTTGGTCGACCACTTTTTGGTCCTGAAGAATAAACAAAGCAGGAATACTCCGTACACCAAAAGCAGAAGCGATATCAGGGTGCTCATCTACATTAACCTTCAATACCTCCACTTCGTCGGCGTGCTTGGCTGAAAGCTGTTCGACAACCGGCAACTGCATCTGACATGGTCCACACCAGTCGGCGTAGAAGTCGATTAATACCGGTTTGGTTTGCTCGATGATGTTTTTGAACTCGGCGGCTGATTTTACTGTCTTAGCCATGATTTATGTGATTTATAAGAGTTGTTAATTGCTTTTGACATCACAAAGATGCAGGCCAAACCACC
Organism: uncultured Lewinella sp.; assembly: GCA_913057725.1. GTDB lineage: Bacteria > Bacteroidota > Bacteroidia > Chitinophagales > Saprospiraceae > Lewinella. The sequence continues at coordinate 1,644 of CAJXOS010000332.1, read as the reverse complement.
GGATTGGAATGGACAGTTTTCCCTCCGGATAGGACAAAGTTCCCTTTCCGCAAGAAATCAGCTTATAAATCGACTTATCAGCAGGTTTTTACTGCTTCAACAGCTTGCCTGATTGTAGAGATTGGCCATCTTGTGCCAGAATGTTGTAGAAGTAGGTGCCAGGAGGCAAGTGTGTCAAATCCAGCTCCATTTGCTGCTCTGCCGTATATACTACACGACCAAAGAGATCCATTAGGATGATCTGTTTGCCCTCCATCAAACCATTGATCCTTACCAGGCCCCTAGTGGGATTAGGATACAGGAGAAAAGCCTGAGCTGCTACTTCTTCTGTGTTGTCAATGATATCGCCATCGCAGTTAGTGTAAAAAGGATTGCGGTAAATGGGCTCTTCTTCATAATCATCCCAGAAGCAGATCAATTCACTATTGACAATGTCAAAGTAAGGTGTAAGGTATTCCTCTGGGAAGAGCGGATTTTGAATGTCTCCTATTCCGTCCACCCACTGCACTGTTTCCTGCCAGGGAGCCTGTGGATTATCACTAAAGAGGAATACGCCATCACGAATTTCTCCATCATCTAACTCAAATTCATTTTGAGCGGCAATATGATATAAGACGGAGAATTCATCCGGATAATCACTTTGATACAAGTAATTGATCGTATCAAGCTCGAAATCGTAGAGTAGTACCACCTCCGCATCATATTCCGGATGAAAGCGATATACTTTTGACCCATCCTGGCGGAAGTAGATTCCTTCCCCCCAGGATCCACTAAGCTCCCAAAAGACATGACCATCAAAGTGAACGGTATCCAGGAAGCGAAACTCGCGAGTGACTTGTGTCCAAGGTCCCTCAAAGTCGGGAATGACGTAGCGCAGATTGATTTGTCGCTTATTATTGACTAGCCCATCTACTGCTACATGACAGTCCATGGCGGGGCCATTACAGTATTGATGTAAGCCCGGTGTGCCTCCGCTAATTAGTTGAGTGAATCCCTCGAATGGACCAAATTCAGACCCAATACCTTCGATGATACTTGTACCCTCATCCAATCGCCATACGCGACGCTCGGCATTGTAAATGAATTGTGTCTCGACCTCGATGACAGTGTAGGGGCCATTGCCTACTAGCTGGTCAAAGAAGGTGTCTCCGACTTGAAGATTAAAGTCGTATAGTAGTACTTCTTCGTCATTCAATGAATTATCGGCAGCTCGGTAGTAAACGTGTTGCAGCATTGTGTCTTCGCGAACAAACCCTACTAATTCGTCCTGAAAACCGGGTTCAAAGGGCTGAATAATGGTTTCAAAGCCACCTGGTTCTCCCGTTCGTGCGTAGTGATTTCGCCATACGATAGTGTAAAGGGTGTCATTGATCAGGGTATCTGCCCCGAAGACATTCTCGTAGAAGTAATCTGCGTCCCAGATTGTACTGACCAAATCCCAGTTGACCATCCACCTTGCTTGGGGCTGAATGAATCGTTCGTATTCTTGGGCGGTTAAAAAAGTGGAAAGTGTGAGCGTTGTGAGAAGTAGTAGTGCGCGCATATTTAGGTGTATTTAATTCAAAACTTTACGGAAAATAGACTTTCCTGGGCATTTACTCCTTCTCCATTCTATGAAGTTGTCTAAAGTTTTTAGCTAGGCGG
>CAJXOS010000331.1 GCA_913057725.1 uncultured Lewinella sp. | reverse complement strand
ATGTCACAAACCCATGATCCCAGATGGTGGATGTCTGGACTGTAAGCCCGGCATTTATCGTTCCCCGTGCTGGCCGCCAGCGCTAGTAGGTGACCACTTCGTATACGTACAAGCCTTGCATTAGGCACGCTACTTCTTACCTTAATACTGTGACAGTCCCTTTTTGGATCTCTTCTACACCGTTAACATATCTTACCCAGGCTTTCCATGTATAAGCCCCTTGTACAACTGGCTGACCTTTATACACCCCATTCCATCTACCTGAAGGGTGCCCCTCATCTAATTCATCCGTACTCCATACTAGTTGTCCAAATGGAGAATATACCCTCAAGTAGTAAGTCTCGACCCCTGAACCTACGGCGCCAAATTCTCTCACAGCCGGATCACCATAATCTGGAGAAAAAGCATTAGGTACTTCAAAGCTCGTTATCCACTCTGGCTCAATGGGTAAACTAATCGAATCTAAACACAAGAACTGGCCATTGTTGGTATTGCTTGCAATGAGTTGCACGGTAATGGCTCTATTGATATCATATTCATGCTCCGGTTCGAAATCAGTACTGGTGGTTCCATCTCCTAACAGCCATGTATAATCAGTTGCATTTTCGGAAAGATTAATAAAACGGACATCTCCGATAACATCACTCGACTCATCAGCTACAAAATCAAAATTGGCAGAAGGCTTGGTGAAAACTGAAATAATATTGTTCATATCCAGAGTATCCTTGCATAGGTCATTGTAGATAGCGATGAGGCGTACATCATAAGTGCCTGGTTGATCCAGCGTATAGGTTACTGCCAAGCCTGTATCTGCCTGCAAACTTGGCATAAGATACCATTCATAATACAAGGCATCCGTTGGAATGGCATCAAGAGTTCCCGCTGTGCCCGAGCAAGCCAAATTTTGCGAGACAGTAGCATCGGCAACAGGTTGACCATACACGTCGATAGACTGAGTATCACTATCTGTACATCCAAAATCAGTTGTAACCGTTAGTACGACTTCATAAGTGCCTGCCATTTGGTAGGTGTACGATGGACTTAAAGCCATAGAAGTTCCACCATCTCCAAAGAACCATTGGTTTTGAAGGTTTCCTGTAGATGTATTAGTAAATGTAGCTTCTAAGGGAGTACCACAAATAAAGGTCCGATCAATATTAAACATTGCTACTGGATTAGGGTTAACAGTAACTATCTGAGTAGCTTGTGCATCAGGACAGCCATTAGTACTAGACACGCTCAATGCCACTTCAAAGGCACCTGCCAATTCATAAGAAACAGTTGGGTTTTGTTCGGTAGTGCCTGTACCATTATCAAAATCCCACAGAAAACTATCTCCGAATGCTGAATTATTCTGAAGGCTAATCTCTTCCCCTACACATACTTCAGTTGGTAAGGCTTCAAAGGAGGCGATAGGTGAAGGCAATACCTCAAAAGTTTGTAAGCTGGTATCTGCACAACCAAATGTATTGAGAACTACCTGTTGAATATCAAAAAAACCTACCGTGTCTGGTACCACTATTGGAGCAGTTTCGCAATATGATACACCATCGATCAGCCAACAAGTACTCACCGCACCTAAAGCTTCACTGATGGGAGCTAAAGTGTCGTACCCTAAACAATAAAAATCTTGCTCTAAAACAAAAGCGCTGGTAGGTTCAGGATGAACCGTAATCAAGCCAGTGATGGTGTCACTAAAACAGCCTGCATTATCAAAAGCAACAAGACTTACGGTGTACACCCCAGAGTTTTCAAATGTATGGGTAGGGTTCGTCTCCATGGAAGCATTAGTGCCATCACCAAAGTTCCATTCATAATTGAGTTCACCTACTCCGGTTGTTTCATTATCGAAAGCAACTTCAAATGGAGGGCACGCTGCATCTACAGGTGGGCTGAATGCACTCTGCGGTAAACCTAATACGGTTACCTCACTACTGTCAGTCGCCGGACAGGCATTTTCATTTGATATGGCTGTATAGGTGATCGTATAAACCCCTGCGGAGTCAAAAAAGTGAAATGGGCTATAGGCATTACTAGTAGTACCGTCTTCAAAGTCCCATAAACTTCCTGATATACCCTGGGAATTATTTTGAATAAACAAAGTGTCTCCAGCACATACACTATTATCATGTGTATAGTCTAGATCAGGTGCAGGCAGTACTTCGACGAAAGCAGTATCTGTATCTTCACCGCATCTGCCAGCGTACAGTACAATAGTATGAATACCTGGATCAAACAATGAAAACGAGGGTTCCGTCCCTGTCCCCCCACTCACTTGCTCACCACTCGGACCAAATACTTCCCAAGTAAGATTAGAACCGGGTGTACTAAAACAATAGTCCGTGGGGAAAATGACGCATAGGCATAAAAAAGGGGAAAGTTGTAATTTGGGAGTT
>CAJXOS010000330.1 GCA_913057725.1 uncultured Lewinella sp. | reverse complement strand
CGGAGCCGGTAATCTCTAGATTTTGGGAGAATTATCGAGTTATCATCGAACGATATTTCGACGGGGTTTCTCAACCTAAAGAAGTATTGCAAAAGCTTATTCAAGCTACGGAGTCCTCGCAAACAACCAAGGTGAAATGGTTTGAGTTACCCAGTCTATTCAAAGAGCAAGACGAACTTTGGAAGACCATACTTGATACGTGGCTAACGAGGTTTGATCTTGCTAAACCATATCAAAGGCTCTGGGAGACCTTGCAATACTTAGATCATCGCTATGAGACAGGTTTTATCAGATACTTTGTAGCAAGATTCAACGAACAAGACTATAGCCCAGAATCCGATTTTAAGGATTTCGATAGCTTACTAGAGCTAACACAGAAACACAAGGCCGATATCAAGACGCCGGTCCTGGAGTACCGGAAATCTTTGCGAAAATTAGCTTTTGTAGATCGTGATCAACGTTTTGTGCGGGGCTACGAAGCACTCAAGAAAAAGCAGGAGAGTAATAGTGAAATCGATGGCGTTGATATTTTTGATCTCGCCATCAAAACTTTAGTTCCGCCCTGCGATCACAGCGATTGGGGCGCACTTATCGATATCTGCCAAGAACTTAAGCTAGATGATAAGCTGGTACTGAGTAGCTTAATCAATGTTCTGAAAAGTAGGGACAAGAGAAACCAGGACAATCAAAACCCTAATTGGTTATACAGTAGTTTGATCTTGGCTATCCTGCTCAAACGTGATAAGGGGAAAGAGGATCATGCCATTCGTTTAATAGAAAAACACAACGGTTGGGGTATTCCTGACAACTTTGGACAGAAGGAGATTAATTATATGGAGTTTGTACTGAATAATATGCCACTTGGAGACGGGGGAAAGGCAGGAACAAGTTCTCCCCTGTTTCAAAAAATCAGAAAAATAGCCCTTGATCCACCACTTAGGAGAGGAAGAGGGTTTTTCAAGTCATGAATACACCTATTAACATCGCCCAGTTATGCCCTTCCAGCACCACGCTGGGGCCGGGTCGCCGCTTTGTACTGTGGGTGCAGGGCTGCCCGTTCAAGTGCCGCAACTGCATTAGCCCCGAGTGGATTCCTATGCGGACAGCACAGGTCATGCCCGTTCAGGAATTGGCGGAACAAATACTGAATCAACCAGAAATTGAAGGCCTCACGATTTCCGGCGGCGAGCCCTTCTTGCAGGGAAGTGCCTTGTCCGAATTGTTGGCCATAGTACTGGCGGAACGCCCGTCGCTGAACGTCCTGGTATTCACCGGATTTCAGCTGGATGCGCTGAATTGGCCAGAAGCACAAGCCTTCTTACAACATATCGATGTCTTAATCGCAGGCCTTTACGTCGAAAAGAAAAATGATGGACGTGGCTTGAGAGGCTCTAGAAATCAAGTGGTGCACTATCTGACGCCCCGCTTAGAAGCGCACCGTTACGAACTGGAAGAAGCTCCGCGTGATTTGGAGTTTCATATCGATGATAGCGGAGTACTGCTCGTCGGTATTCCTGAGAAAAATTTTCAGTGGTAAAAACCCACATTCAACCCTAATACTAGCAGCATGAGTGGAGAAAAACGAACACCGATACAAATCTTACGTGATGATCTCAATTCGGCACGTAATCAGCTCTACAGCATTAAGCGCCAACGGGAACAGCTGGCTAATGACCTGAAATCGATTAAGCGCGATAATAGGCGGCAGATTAAGAATCTGGAAAATCAGATGCAGCAGCGCGAACAGCGATTCCAAAGTACCGTCGCGAATTTGGAGGGCGAAATGCAGGAAATTACCCGCCGGCACTACGAAGGTTTGCAACAACAGCGGCGAGAGTTTTTGGCCGCTCAGGAGGAGCAAAGACAGTCCCTCATTGCCGAAATCGAGGCCTCAGAGCAGCGCACGGATTCCAAGATTAATCACTTGGCAGAATGGACAAGCCAGCAGTTGGATGAGCAACGCAAGTCCTTCAACCAACAACTCAAAAACCAGCAGCGCCGTATTAAGGCCATCCAAGCTGATGTGCAAAACCTCTACGACCGGGAGCAGAATAGGGTAGATCGTGCTAAGGCGTATCTACAGAACTTGGAGCAATTGGTTGCGGCTTCAAAAGAGAATTTCAATCACTCAAAATTTGCACCGGGTAAGCTCATGCAAGTGGAGCGCCAGATGGCCGCTGCCCAGGATAATATCAATGCGGATAATGCCAGTGCCGCCATGCCCCTCTTACAGCAAGCGCACTTCCAATTGATGGATATCGAAACGGAAGTACAGAATGCCAGTGAGCGCTTCGAACGCATTTATAGCCTCTCCCTGGAGAATGCTAATGCACTACTCAATAACGTGCGCAAGAATAGAACCCTGGAAATGGAGGAGGGCGACTCCAGTTCGAAGCAGGAAGTGGACTACTGGACAGATGGACGTTTCTCTGCACTGGAACAGAAAGTGGAAGAGCAGCTGGAGCAACTGAAGAACCAAAAAGAGGAA
>CAJXOS010000329.1 GCA_913057725.1 uncultured Lewinella sp. | reverse complement strand
CGCGAAGCGGTGGCAGCTGAATCGGAACCGTGTTTAATCGATAGTACAGGTCTTCCCGGAACTTACCGTTTTGCACATTCTTGAGCAAGTTCACATTGGTCGCCGCTATGATACGTACACTGGTACGCTGAACCTTGTTGCTACCCATCCGGACGAACTCTCCGGACTCCAGGACACGAAGCAAAAATGTCTGCGTATTCAATGGCATTTCGCCAATCTCATCCAGGAAGATGGTGCCACCATCATAGGTCTCGAAATATCCCTTGCGCTCACCGGCAGCTCCGGTGAAGGCACCCTTCTCGTGTCCAAACAGCTCAGAGTTGATGGTTCCTTCCGGAATTGCACCACAGTTAATGGCGATGAACCCCTCATGCTTCCTCGGGCTATTGTCATGAATAACTCGAGAAAAGACTTCCTTACCCACTCCACTCTCACCTGTGATTAGCACGCTCAGGTCAGTACCGGCTACACGTAGAGCAGTGTCCAAAGCCCGATCCAGGGATTCGGTACGCCCAATTATTCCGTAGCGTTGTTTGACGCGTTGTAAATCACTTGCCATTAGCTTGATATATTTTAAGCTTCCACCATTTCGCCGATCAATGTCGCGCTAGTTCCCTCCAATGCCTTCACGTAAACGTAATCGCCAGGCTTGTGCTCTCCTTTCTTAGGGAACACCATCATTTTGTTCTGCGAGTTACGTCCTTTCCAATCTTGATCAGACTTCTTGGACTCGCCTTCGATCAATACCTTGAAGGTCTTCCCAATATCATTCTGGTTGTGCTTGTAACTGATCTGCGTTTGTAGGCGAATGATTTCCTGCAGACGGCGTTTCTTCACCTCTAGCGGGATATCATCTTCGTACTTACGAGCAGCCAAAGTACCAGGGCGTTCTGAGTAGAAAAACATGTACGACATGCTGTAATTCGCAAACTCAATCATGCTCAAGGTCTCCTGGTGTTCCTCCTCTGTTTCTGTGCAGAAGCCAGCAATAATGTCTGAACTGATGGCACAGTCCGGCATGATTTCATAGATCCGGCGCACCTTATCCTCGTACCATTCGCGGGTGTAGGTACGATTCATTAGATCCAGCACTCTGGTATTACCGGATTGAACTGGCAAGTGGATATACTTACAGATATTCTCGTACTTCGCCATGGTGTAGAGTACTTCATCTGTAATATCTTTAGGATGGCTAGTACTGAATCGAATGCGTAGATCAGGAGAAACAAGTGCCGTCATTTCCAGCAATTTGGCAAAGCTCACCAACTCGCCATTCTCTGGATTCTCCCACTTGTAGCTATCTACGTTTTGACCCAATAGTGTTACTTCACGGAACCCCTTTTCGTAAAGGTCAGTTGCCTCGGCAATGATGCTAAATGCATTACGAGAACGTTCCCGGCCACGGGTAAAAGGCACCACGCAGAAAGAACACATATTATCACAACCACGCATGATTGAGATAAATGCAGTGACACCATTGCTATTCAAACGCAGTGGACTAATATCTGCATAGGTCTCCTCCCGGCTGAGGAAAACGTTCACTCCCTTCTCGCCTTCTTCTGCACCGGCAACTAGATTAGGAAGGTCGCGGTATGCGTCAGGACCAACAACAAGGTCGACCAAGCGCTCTTCTTCCAAAAACTTACTCTTTAGGCGTTCGGCCATACATCCCAATACACCAACCAGTGTACCTGGACGATCCTGCTTAACGGTATCAAATACCCGCAAGCGTTTGCGAACGGTATCTTCCGCTTTTTCCCGGATGGAGCAGGTGTTGATAAGAATCAAGTCTGCAATTTCCATATTGCGGGTAGCTTGAAACCCTGCTTCACCTAGAATTGAAGCTACGATTTCGCTATCGCTGAAGTTCATCTGGCAACCGTAGCTTTCTATGTAGAAATGCTTTTCGCCAGGTCGTTTACTCTCCTTAAAAAACACTTCACCCTGCTTGGCTTCATCCATGGTTTTACCCAAGTTCTCAAGGGTGGGATTGTCGTTATACATGCTTCCTCATTTTGCGGGCACAAAGATAGGAGAATTACCTGACAATTTGTCACTTTCGCTTGTGTCAAAAATGTCAAATGCCTCCAATCGGGCTTCCTGTAAACTAAGTGAATAGCCCATTTACAGGATATTTCTCCAACAACTCCCACCAATTTCTGGTTCCAAGTCTTATGCCTTGATGTAGCTAACCTGCTGTCAATCAACATCAAGTGATAATCATTTAGAAATTTCTTGCTAGGGAACTCTTCATAAAGTATACACGCAGTTTGTTACTATCTTGAGCACTTCCCTAAATGAGCTGCTCAACTTGAAGTTCCTAGCTTGGCAGCGGTTAACAGTTCAATATGCATAAGTGGATCTATTTGGCGCTCGCCTTCAACTTCTACACTTTCTCTTCTTTTGCGCAAACGGCTCTTTTGCAGAATGTCTATAACCGGCCAGTCACAAGCCTAAATGGAGAGTGGCGCTATATCGTCGATCCCTATGAAAACGGGTACTACAATTATCGGTACGAGCCTTTTGATCAGCAGGAGACACCGTGGTCCAGTGCGTTTTTTCTAAATTCAAAAGTGCAAGACTCTACGGAGCT
>CAJXOS010000328.1 GCA_913057725.1 uncultured Lewinella sp. | reverse complement strand
TCAAATATGTTGCTCTTAGCCCTTGATTCGCGTGTCTTACATGGTTCAAAAGTCCTTGTATCGGGGAATGCTGGGAACAAGAGACTTGGGTGCTCTTCGGTGACTTGGGTGGTTCAAGATAAATATTCATAAAAGATCAAGGACATGCTCAATTTTCTGCAATCCAGGGTTTTTCCAGTACTAATGGTCAACTTCATTGGCATGATGGGGTACAGCCTGATCATTCCCATCCTGGTGTTTCTGGTGCAGGATTTTGGTGGCAACGAATTCATCTACGGAATTCTTGGGTCCATTTATCCGGCCTTTCAGCTAATTGGAGCTCCGCTCTTGGGGCGCTGGTCAGATGAGGTGGGGCGTAAATGGGTATTAATCATTAGTCAGGCAGGTACGTTTTTGGCTTGGATCCTTTTCATGGTTGCACTGCTGCTGCCAAGAATCGATCTGTTTCAAATTGACTCCGCCTATGTAGGCACCTTTGCACTAAGCACACCACTCATCGTTCTATTTGTGGCTCGTGCTTTGGATGGACTCACTGGTGGTAATGTGTCGGTAGCCAATGCCTACCTCGCTGACATCTCGACGGATGAAAACAGAAAGGCCAACTTTGGTCTGATGGCCTCCTCTACCAGCCTAGGTTTCATTTTGGGCCCTGCCCTAGCCGGACTTTTGAGTAGCACGGCCTTTGGTACGCTTCTGCCAGTTATTATAGCTGCAGCAATTTCCATGTTGGCCATTTTTGTTATTCGTCGTTTCCTACCGGAATCCAATCCGAATGCAGTAGACGCCAAAATGTCCGTTCTCAGTATTCGGAAGCTATTTCATATTGAGCATAAGGAATGTTATGAAATGACGGATTGCCCCGACACTACCTTGCGTTCTATCCTGCAGATGCCGGGCATGCGTATTCTATTCTTTATCTACTTCATCAACTTCCTGGGCTTCAGCTTCTTCTATGCAGGCTTCCCCGTTTTTGCCTCAACGATACTAGAATGGAGTCCAGCTGAGCTAGGCATATTCCTAACCGTATCCAGCGCTATCATGGTTATTTTCCAAGGGCCGGTGCTCACCTATCTAGGACCTCGAGTTTCAGAAGGCTGGCTGGTACTCGTCGGCAGTTTGCTAATCGGTCTAAGCTTTGTAACCATGACCTTCGCGACCACTGTTGCCGTTTATGCGGCCAATGTGTTGCTATCAATTGGAAATGGTATTATGTGGCCGAGCTTCCTCGCCATCTTCGCACAGCGCAGCGATCCAAGTAAACAGGGCACCATCATGGGCTATGGTAACAGCACCGGAAGCCTCGCCAGCATCTTTGGTTTGATTCTCGGTGGTGTGCTATTCAGCAGAATTGGGCCTTCTGTTTTCTTCGTGGGGGCAGCTTTACTGTTCTCCATTACGCTGGTAAGCATTGGCCTGGTTAGCGTTAAGCCGGATGCCGCTCATTAAACTCAGCTACATTCTCGTCAATTTGTGCGAGATGTCTTTCAGCATGCTTGCTTAAGAAATAGATGTATTCGTAGACATTGATCTTACCGAGTCCATTCACGGTCATCATAGTTTGATAAAGTACTCCTTCACCATTTCTCAGATCCTCCAAATGAACAAGACATCTCTTTAATTGAGAAATTAGTTCATCAGTGATTTCCATCTCCGACTTTACCCCCGCGGGTTCCATATGTTCCGGCCTAATCCAATCAAATGACTTGTGGATACCAATGGTCTCAATGGCACTGAGGTCGTAATGAAATTCCTGTAGTGCGACTTCTAGAGATAGGTTCCTGGTATTCCGTTGTGCCTTAGCAGCACCCTTGTCAATGAGGATTAGAAGGAAGTGACTGGTGAGTGCGATATGCTCCAGGATTTCGCTGATGCTCCAACCACCATCAAGTGGCCGAAAATCCTTTGCCTCTTGGCCTAGATTAAACTTGTCCAGAACAGACGAATGCGTTTTGACTAAGTGAACTTTTATCCTGTGCAGATAATGATTCAGCATGGGGAAGTATTATGATCTCGGATGCTTCTTTGCTTCCATGCTCAGTAAACACGCATATTACCCAATTAATTCCTGATGGGTACCACAACCTTTCTAACATTATCGCACGTACGAATAATACCAAGCACTTAATTCACTACTACAAATCCCTATTACCACACTAAAACGCTTGCCCAAAACCCAAGACAACGCGAGGCTTGCGGTCCGCAGTGGCAGCAGTTGTAGGTTCATATGGGAAAGCAACTGGTTTGGCCAAGTCCAGGCGGAGGAGGGAGAAAGAAAAATCAAGACGGAGACCGGCGCCAACGTTTACAGCCAATTCATCCAGAAAACTGCTCCAGGCAAAGTCACCGATGGTGGGTACCGTCTCTGTTTTGTAGAGCCAGACGTTACCGGCATCTACAAAGGTGGCCAACTCAATGAAGTCGAAAAAGCGGTAGCGGAGCTCCAGGCTACTTTCAAAGATGACATTACCGTAACCGTCCTGCCCCAGCAAGTTGATATCTACCGGCTCCGTAACACCTGGCCCTAAGCCACGGGGGATGAAGCCGCGTAAACTATTAGGCCCACCTACGGTGTACAGATCAAAATAAGGGACAATGGCCCGTTC
>CAJXOS010000327.1 GCA_913057725.1 uncultured Lewinella sp. | reverse complement strand
CAGAGTTGCAGCAGCTGCAGGAAACTGATACTCTTGTTCATATCTTATTCCCAAATGTGAGCCGGCAAATACTCAACTACTCAACAGGTATGCCGGCATCAGTAGCTCTACAGCATTTCAAGGCGGCTCTTGCAGTCGATTATCAGCAACTTGACGCTCGTTTTCCTTATGCCTTGCAACAGACAGGCCGGCTTAGTAGTCAAAGTACTCGGATCATTGAGGAAGGGGAATATTGGTTAGACCGTTACTGGCAAGGGCATATTGATCCTCCGGTTTTTCCTGGAGATAACGATGAGACCTCTTTTCCAGTCAATAGCTGGCTCCGCATCTTCTGAGATAATGGATAATCTCCCGGATAACTATGTTCAGGGTATGATTAGTTACCATAGATTCGTTAGAAATACCCGGCGGGCAAATTGGAATATACGGCGACCTGAACTACTCCAGGATTTCATCCAAACTTTCCTTGATCTAAGAGGGTGCTTTTTGTCCGTTGAGGATGCTCTTGACGCTGAGCAAATTCTGTCTGCGATTGCCAACCTCAGATACCATAACAAATCGAAGTCAGCTCAGCATAAAGCACTGATGAATATTGCAGAAGAATTAGCTCTTTACAATCATCCGCTTTTGCTTCTACTAGGGAATCTTGCAGTCCAGGATGATTTGGATAGCTTCCAGAAGGTCCTGAAGGAAATCTACCTCCCACATGCCAGTTTTTCCAGCCTTAGAAAGAACAAGCGGACCTACCTTCTGATGGGATATGCAGGCTTGCATTCCGGGATGGAAACAAGCCTTCACCCGGACCGCAACATGAGAGGCCTCCATACAGCGATGGGTATCTGCGCTGGCCCGGCTCTAAGTATGGGTACAGGGAAGTATGCCCATACATTCTTACTACAGATCATTGACCTTGGAGCCCCGTTTTCTTTTCTGATCAAGGATGCGGAAGATATCCGAAGTGGACAGTTTCCCGAAAAGATCAACCTGGAAGCCTTTGTCTCGCCGGGTGCAGGATATTTTCTTGGATTAAAGAACAGCCCGCTTAGCCTGGGGCTTAGTGCCGCTATGGTCAACAACGGCAGGACCGACCCTGGAGGGCAGGAAACTGATATCCTTCGGTTTAATCTGGGTTTGTATCTCGATTTCCCAATATATACGCTGGGACAAGTTCGTCATTCATTCACTCATTTAAAATAACAAATATGCTTTTAAAGAAAACGTTACTTGTGCTCCTCAGTTTTTGGATACTGACGGTCCATAGTGTGGCACAGACCAGCCAACAAGCTGTATCGTTCACTAACCAAGGTACCGAGAAAATCTGGGTCTACGCTTACCATGAAGGGTGTTTTGAAAGCGCCATCCCTGCGCTTTGTTATAATGACGGTCTTGATGCGGGGCAAGAGGTGAGCTATACGCCACCTGATATTATTCGTAACTGGGATACGTTCAAAGAGGTATTCCAGTTTGTTGGAGATGCACTGATGATTGTTGCCGGGCTTGTAGTTACCGTGGTTACAGCCGGGGCTGGAGCAGAAGTGGAAGCGGGTGCCATCGCAGAAGTAGTAGCTACAACAGGCGCAGAAGCTGGTCTTGATGCCGTTGACGCCGCCGAAGCTATTGAAACTGCAGCAGAAACTACCGAAATGTCTATCGAAACCACCTCGGAAGTCGCTACCGAATTCCCGGAAGTCTTCAGCGCGGCAGAAGATAGTGGTGATGCAGCAGCAGATATGGGCAGTGAAGCTCTTACACAAATGGAAGGGCAGACGGAAGACTTAGCCGATGATGCAGCCGATGGCGCTGATCAGGCAGCGGATGATGATTCCGGAACAGATAGCGGTGATGGCAGCGATCCTGATGGCGATGAAGATACAGACAGTGGTGATGATAGTTCTGATAACCAGGACGATAGTAGTGACGACCAGGATGAGGATGGAGATAATTCTAATGACGAAGATGAAGATGAGGACGAAGATGATTGCAACTCCAATTCTTCAAGTGCTACGAAAAACTTAACCACCGCAAAAAAAGCCATTGCTAAAGCTAAAAGCCTTTATAAGAATATCAAGGCTAAAATCCCTGATCCTATGAAGGAAACCTTCAAAGAACTTCGCAGCCAGTACCAGTTCATTAAAGGTCCGGCAGAACAGCTCTATGCAAAGGTTCTTTCTCCTGACGACGACGACCATCCTATTGATTACGAGTCAGAGGATCCGCCCACTGACGACATGGCTTGCGAGCTAAAGGCCCTAAATAAAATAGCTAAGGACGTAAAGAAGTTAGAGGAAAAAGGATTTAAGCTTATCAAGGATTTAGAAAAGGAAGACCGGCAAAAGGTTAGCCACCTCTATTCTTTGGTACATATGGGGCTTGGTCTGCCAGTTCCAATTCAAACCTGGAGCAAAAACCGGGAATGGTCCTATGTAGTCGAAAGCGAAGGCTACCTTTATACTGCTAAAGCAGGACATATTTCTTTAGACGGCAATACATTTGAGCTGGTCTGGACACCTCCCGGAGACAGCACGAACAATCACGATGTTTACTGGGCAAAATACTCAGGCCCAAGCTACCCTGCAGGTACTTTTTTCAAAGGGAACACTAAGCCTATTCCACAGCT
>CAJXOS010000326.1 GCA_913057725.1 uncultured Lewinella sp. | reverse complement strand
GATCTTGATAGGGGCACCACCGCATTTGATGGGTGTAGATGGATGCGTAAAAATGGCCGTTCCTTTCTTGAGGTTGCGAATGTTTTCCCAGGTAGCATCGACTGTGTCAAAAGAATAGTTACTGCACACGCCAGTACCGGGTTGCCCCACACTTTCCTTCAATCCAGGAATAGCATCCCAGTTAATCTGAATACCGGCAGCCACCACCAGTGCATTGTAAGTATGTGTTTCGCCACTGCTTAAGGTCAGGGCATTGTTGTCGGGATCAAAACTAGCGACGGAATCTTTGATCCAGTCTGCGCCAGGAGGAATGTAGTCTGCTTCACTACGTTCGGAGACCTCCTTAGGGAAAACACCAGCGCCTACTAAGGTCCAGATCGGTTGGTAGTAGTGCTTTTCGCTAGGATCGATAATTGTTACTGCTGGTGGATGCGCTTGGTTGCGTAGCATGGCTGCTACTGTAATGCCTGCTGAGCCACCGCCTACAATGATTACTTCATGATGTGCCATTATGATGTAGTTATTTTTTTAGGAATAAATGTGTGAAGACTGATGTACGAGCCTATTTCATTTGCTTACCCAGGTGCTTCAAGAAGTTGAGTGAGAAACCAATTGCTTTTTGCCGATCGGGATCATTGAGGGCCCTCATCATACCAAGCAGGCCAAGCTTTTTGGTAGGCTCGTTTTGTGCCGCGCGCATGGCGGTGCCAAATTGCCCTGCCCACTCGACGAGGGATTCTGGCTCCAGACCATTTTCGCGGGCTTTGCGCAAGCCCTCATCTACTGTATCTACAGTCATGGCTACGAGGCCTGGAAGTTGGTCCGTTACTGCAATAAGATCGTTGAGCTTGGTTACCATCTCAGGCCGCGTCAATTTTTCGGCCATGACTAATGCGTTATTGAGGCGAGTTTCGATAGAGACGCCGCTGGCGTCTGCTTTGCGGTAAGCTTCGTCAGCCATATCCGTTACCATAGCAATCATGCCGGGGGCCTGGTGCATGGTTTGCTCCAGACCTTTCACTGCTTCTTCCACAGTATCCAGGCGGGCGAGCAAGCGGTCAATGGCCAGAAGGGTTCTTTCTTCTGATAAGCGAGATTGAACTTGACGTCCAGCAGGGGAGTCATCCCAGCTCGCTACTACTCCGTTTTTACTCATATGTTTTGATTTTCAAGTTTAGACAGTAGATGATTTCCCAACGAAGGGATAAAACAACATACAATTATATGAAAATATATTCATAAATATATATAAAGAATCCTTCTTCAGGCTTGAAAACCTAAGAAAGACTAGTAATTACTTGTCGAAACCAGGTAGCCCCTCCATGTTTTGGGCCAAAAATGAGCTGGGGTATTCCTCTACGCCCGGGAAGCCGAGCTTGATGTCTCTCCCTTCGTGCGGTAAATAAGCAGTACCAAAGAGGTAGTCCCAAATCGCCAAGGTCAAGGCAAAGTTTACGCCATAGCGATGTTCATGCGGTAAGTCATGAGCATGGTGCCAGATGTGAAGCTCTGGACTATTGAAGAGCTTTCGCATAATCGGGCCTAAAGCAAATACGCCAAGTAGGACAATAGCTGTAAATACGAGTGCTTGCGTAGCTAGGGTAGCGTTTTGTAAAACGGCAACGTCGAGCCAGCTATTCACGACTACCAGGCCAATTAATGTGCCGATGATGCCCCCGGTTAGTCTACCATCTACCGTGATATTGGCATGGTTAAAGTGACCCCAGGCTAAGGTGAAGATATGGATGACGAAAAAGTCGTGCAGACCAATACCGAGTAGTGCCAAGGGGAGGTACTCAATAGTACGATATACCACATTCTCCATCCAGTGATAACGCAGGTGTGCGGCGAACCCCATCTGCTCAACGGAATGGTGCACCTTATGGAAATTCCACAGCCATTCTACACGATGTAATAACCGATGCACCCACCATTGGACAAAATCCCGAACCACGAAGCCTACGAGTAGGATTGACCAATACGGCCAGCTTTGCATGGGGTTATTGGCTTGCAGATCGAAACCACCAGTGATCGCTTTGATCCCATCATTAAACAGCTCAACCACTACGTTGGAGGCGGCACTGTAAATGATTAAGGAGAAAAGGAAAAAGTTGAAAAACATGTAGAAGGCGTCCAAGAAGAAGTCCTTCCGAAGGATCGCCTGTTTCTTTCGCCAAGGAATCAGTATCTCGAAAATGAAAAATACGACAGATACTAAGATGAGCATGTAGAAGTAGGACGTCCACTTAGGGTTGGTGATGTCCTTCCACAGGTAGTTGGCATAGCCAGTATATCCACTTACAAATGCATCCCAGTACTTTTCCATCAGCTGCTCGTACTTGATTTAAGAATCACTGCGATAATAATACATTCCCTCAAAAATACGGTTCACGACCAAGGCTTTTTGTGATGTTGATCACGTACCGGACAACTATGCCCGTATTTACGATTGGTGGGGAACATATGTACTCAACGATTCTCTAAAATGAGTCATCCCAGACGCTGGCAGAGGCCAAAATCCGGGATGACTACCATCACACACTGTCTGCTATGTTTCTTCTAAAGTATACATGACGCGAAGTGGTGCAGGCTTCGCCCACCCCGTAGGAGCAGCGAAGCTAAACCACTTCGCGTCATGTATA
>CAJXOS010000325.1 GCA_913057725.1 uncultured Lewinella sp. | reverse complement strand
TTTTTCAGCAACCTCTGATGACGGTTCTTGTGTATACTCCAATGTGGTCTTTTATGGTTCACAGATATCCCCTTGCCCACCAGTCGTAGTTCAAGTTAATGGCTCCACCGTTGGGCAAATCAGTGCTTTCTATCCAACCGGGCCTGGCAATTGCTCTGTCCCCGGCGTAGCCAACTATTCTTTTCAGAACGGAGACAAGATCGACTATGTCGCTACTGATGGTTGTGGCTTCATTTTTAGTGGAACCGTTTCCCCAAGCTCCGTTTCCGACTGTATCAAGGTGCGTGTTTTTTAAGCACCTAAAACCCATTTCCTAACTGTATTCAACTTTTGAGATTATGCGAATCCTACAATTATTAAGTCTAGTACTCATCTGTGCAACCCTTTCTGCTAGCTCCCCTTTGCCAACAGCTACAACGGAAGATGAGAGTTATTGTGCCACTTGGCGTTCTCGCTCGTTTAACGGATGCGAGCATGAAGTTCGAGTGGACAACGGCTGCTATAACCGCGTACATTTTCGCATCACCGCAGCAGACGGTCGCTACTGGGACTACTACGTCAACCCAGGCGCTTGGATGACGGTGCCAGTGGCTTACTGTGGCAGGTGGTATTTCAAGTGGCTGTAATTGAAAACTCGGCCTTTGCTCTCTTTGATTCATTTTACCGATCAATAGTTACTTCATACCGATACTCCTACAGGACTGAGCTACAATATGTCTAAAGCGTCTACAACGCTAGCTGGTTCATCACAGATAAATACCAGCACAGTAAAAATCGCAAGGTGACTCTCCATTGTAATATCATTCATCTCACTCCAAATAAAGCCCAGAAGGAGGATCAATTCCAATCGATCAAAAAGTATTAATGATGAGAAAAGCACTTTTTCTACTTCTATTGGCCATGGTATTCTGCCAAATACCAGTATCAGCTCAATTGACACAGGTAAAAGCAACACAAAAAATTGCCGACAAAATTGCCCTATTAATTAGTACCGAGCGTGGGACCCTAAGTCCAAGTGAAGCTCTCGAGCTCGATACATTGTGGAAAAACATTAACGAGTATCGAGATTATCAGATCGATGAATCTGCCCTGAATGGAAAAACAAAATTCTCACTTTTAGGAAATGAATCTGCCCTTAAAGATCTATTTCAGATTACCGCGGGTGTAGAAGTGGATCATGGCACCTATCCCTTTGAGCTAGACTTAAAAGTGAATTCCCAAACAACCATACGGGATGGTCAATTTGCCGAAAATATCTCAGATATAGATATATCCTTTGATTACCATCCCAAGATCGGTAAAGGATTGGCACTGGAGACTTTTGTCTTCCTAAGTCGATTCAATAATACTTACTTAGGTATTGACCAACGCTACGAATCCGGTGGTGGTATTATACTTAATTACTTTTCTTCGAAAAGACTGACCAAGCATGGAGAAGAAAATCTAGAGAAGATTCGACGAATACCAGAATACAAATTGGAGAATGATGTTTTTGCAGCGTGCTATGCCAAATTATGTACACCAATTGGGAATGAGCAACGACTTTCTGAGGCGGAGCTAGCAACACTAAGGGATATCCGCTTCAATCTTGAAAATGACAACATAAAGGAAAACGCCAAATTCCGCTTTGCACTATTACTAGGCTTATACTATGAAAATGAAAAAGCCCGTGCAGAGCGTGAGCTTCTTTTCAACGGAATAGATTCCACCTTTGCCTTTACAGATTTCGATGCTACCAACAAGATCCGCTGGGAATTACGCCCTACCATCGTTTATCAACCTGTAAAAGACGTAACCTTTCGACTCTATCCTTACTTCAAATTCCCCCTAGTAAGACAATTCGAAACGATCTCCTTTGATGAATCTACGTTTGATCGTCGACCGGACAAGTTCTACGACATTCAAACTAGCCTAACGGCGAAGGTCACAGCAAACGCTTCTATTAGTGTTGTCTATCGATACTTCAGAGACTTCGCTCCGAAACGCAGATATGTTCTAGACGAAAATAACGCGCCTGTGTTGATTATAGGTCAGGAGACAAGTAATTTCTACAACCTCATTTTTTCGCTCAAATTCTAGCTCTTGACCTAGATAGAAACCCTTCTATAGCAAAATAGGGTCTTGCTAAGTTAGCAAGACCCTATTCCATACTAGAGTAGAACTTTACTTCTACTCCTCCATATCAAAGTCATTCAGGAAGCCGGTATTGAAGTTACCATCCCGGAAGTTTTGATCTTTCATCAGACGCTGGTGGAATGGCACCGTGGTCTTGATGCCCTCGATGATAAACTCATCAAGTGCACGCTCCATCTTGGTGATACATTCCTCGCGGGTACGTGCCCGACAGATCAACTTAGCGATCATTGAGTCGTAGTAAGG
Source organism: uncultured Lewinella sp. (assembly GCA_913057725.1). Classification (GTDB taxonomy): domain Bacteria; phylum Bacteroidota; class Bacteroidia; order Chitinophagales; family Saprospiraceae; genus Lewinella. The sequence goes on along the minus strand of CAJXOS010000325.1, from coordinate 292 downwards.
CGGGATGCTGTAGCCTGCATATACCGCAGTGTCTACACGTACACCATGCCCTTTCGAGCTATGGAAAGACTGAATCTTACCTGGGCTTGGGCGGAAGTCATTGAAAGGATCCTCCGCGTTAATCCGGCATTCAATCGCGTGGCCAGTTGGGTAGTAGTTGCCTCCAGTGATTGGCTCACCAGCAGCAATCTTGATCTGTTCCTTGATCAGGTCATGATCGATTACCTCTTCAGTCACAGGGTGCTCTACCTGAATACGCGTATTCATTTCCATGAAGTAGAAGTTCCGGTAC
>CAJXOS010000324.1 GCA_913057725.1 uncultured Lewinella sp. | reverse complement strand
CACCTATGCGAAGCCGCAAATCATTTTTAAACAGATGAAAGATCAGGTTTCTGCCGTATTCAACGGTACTGTAAAACTAGGCGTCCTTGGTGGCGGCCAACTCGGTAAGATGATGGCACTTCCAGCCGCCAATTGGCAATTGCCCTATTGGGTGTTGGACAAGGATGAGAACATGTCTGCGGCGCCCTATGCTACCCATTTTGTTGCCGGAAATTTCCGAGAAGAGGAAGATGTCCTGGCCTTTGGCCGACAGGTGGATGTGCTGACCATTGAGATAGAGCATGTGCACACCGGCGCCCTGCATAAGCTGGTCGCTGAGGGGATCACAGTGCATCCGAATCCTGAAGTCTTAGATATCATTAAGGATAAAGGCCTACAAAAGCAGTTTTACACGAAATACAACCTACCGACTTCACCCTATCGGCTCTACGCTGACGAACAAGCGCTAAAGGCTGCGGTTTCAGAAGGAAGCCTCCAATTTCCTTTTGTCCAAAAGTCGAGAACCGGTGGGTATGATGGTCAGGGTGTGGCTCTTATTCGAGGAGTAGATGATTTAGAGAATAAACTCCTGCCTGGCCCAGCACTAGTGGAAGAACTGGTAGACATTGAAAAAGAACTAGCCGTGGTAGTAGCGCGCAATGCCAATGGAGAAAGCCGTTCCTTCCCGCTAGTTGAGATGGTGTTCGATCCGGAGGCCAACCTTGTAGATTACCTCCTAGCTCCTGCTGATGTTGCTGAAAAAGTCAATGAAGCGGCTATTGAACTAGCAGAACGCACCGCCGCTGCCTTTGGTCTGAGTGGATTATTGGCAGTGGAATTGTTCCTGACCAAATCAGGTGAGATACTGATCAATGAAGTAGCACCGCGGCCGCACAACAGTGGTCACCACACCATTGAGAGCTGTATCACCAGTCAGTTTGAGCAGCACCTAAGAGGTGTACTCAACCTACCGCTAGGATCTACCGAGTTGCTACAGCCAGCCTTGATGCTCAACATCTTGGGAGCTGAAGGCTACACGGGAGCTACGCAATATGCCGGATTGGATGAAGTACTGGCAATGCCAGGCGTTTTCGTTCACCTCTACGGTAAACGTACAATGCGCCCCTACCGAAAAATGGGCCATGTGACGATCATGGGTAAAACTCGGGAGGAGCTTCTAGCGAAAGCAAAAGCGGTAAAGGAAAACTTGCGCTGTTTAGGAGCAGAGAAGCTCTAGGGTTATTGAAATTGAATTTCTGATTGCTATAGAATTTGAAAAGACATGATTAGTATCATTATGGGTTCGGATTCGGACCTCCCGATTATGAGACAGGCTGCAGAGGTATTGGAAGAACTTCAACTTGAATATGAGTTGACCATTGTTTCTGCCCACCGGACGCCTGAACGCATGTTTTCGTTTGCCAAAGCAGCACATGATCGGGGAATCCAGGTCGTTATTGCTGGAGCAGGCGGTGCCGCACATTTACCAGGCATGGTAGCTTCGCTATCACCACTTCCAGTTATTGGCGTTCCAATAAAGTCGTCTAATTCTATCGACGGTTGGGATTCTATGCTATCCATCCTACAAATGCCCAATGGAGTACCTGTTGCTACTGTGGCTGTTAACGCTGCCAAGAATGCGGGTATCCTTGCCGCTCAAATCATTGGCGCCAGCGACAAAGAAGTCCGAGATCGCTTAGTCACCTATAAGGAGAATCTAGCAGCAGGCGTAGCCGTTAAATATGAAAAACTGGAGAAGACCGGATTCCGGGATTATCTAGCAGCGAAAAAATAATAGCAGTACTATGACCGGGCAGAGCGCAGCATTTGGATCCGTAGCACCTAAGTTGAATAACTTAAGCTTGATGCTCCTTTTAAGTATCCTTTTTGCTTGCCAGCCCGACTCGCCAAGCTCTGACACTCCTGATCCACTTCCAGAACCAGCCGCTGACTATGAAGACAACCCCTACCCCTGGGGATTTATCGACAATACAGGCAACCTGGTTATTCAAAGTCGTTTTGATGAAGTTCGGCCATTTTCTGATGGTTTAGCTCTCGTTCGTACTGAAGGTCGTTGGGGGTATATTGACAAAAGAGGTCAGCTGAGCATACCGCCTACCTTGAGGGCTGCCTGGCCTTTCGTTAATGGTCGCGCTCGTGCGCAGCAAGTAGATGGAAAGTTTGGCTATATCAACACTAGCGGTGAATGGATCATCTCCGCAGAATACGCTGATCTTAGTGAATTCTCTGAAGGACTTGCCTCCTTTAGAAAAGATGAATCCTACGGATACATTGATACAACCGGGACCATCACGATCGACGCTCAATTTGATAAGGCCGCCGCTTTTGAGAATAATGAAGCAGTTGTTGCTATCGACAATCAGTACGGCATCATTGATCGGTCTGGTAACCCTATTCTCAAATATCAATATGAGCGCCTTAAGCCATTCCAAGGTGATATTGCTAGAGCTCGCAGACAAGGGCTTTACGGCTACTTGAACCGAAAAGGCGAATGGACGATTGATCCTCAATTCCGGCAAGCCAGTGACTTTCAAAGAGGAGTCGCAGCAGCGGCAACTGAAGATCGTTGGGGGCTCATTGATACGGATGGTCAGTGGATAATGGAACCACAATATGATCAGCTTTTCTATGCCGGGGAAGATCGCTGGATTGCTGCGAATGGCCAGTCTTATTTACTA
>CAJXOS010000323.1 GCA_913057725.1 uncultured Lewinella sp. | reverse complement strand
CTGGATGAGCCGACCAACGATCTGGATATCATGACCCTGAATGTCTTGGAGGACTTCCTGATGGACTTCCCGGGCTGCATTCTCATCGTATCGCACGATCGTTTCTTCCTCGACAAGTTGGTAGACCACCTCTTTGTATTCGAGGGCGAAGGTAAAATTCGAGATTTCCTCGGCACTTACTCAGAGTATCGTATTGATCAACGCGAACGGGATCGTGCACAGCGCCGCGAGGAACGTGCCGAACAGCAACAACGCAAAGCGGAGGCAGAAGAAGCTAAGCCCGGCCTCACCCAGGAGCAGCGCAAACAGATCAAACGCCTGGAGAACAAAATCAGCAAGCTGGAAACCAAGAAGGCGGAGATCACCGAGAAGTTTAACGACACTACCCTCAGCGCCGAACGCATCACCGAACTATCCATTGAACTGGGTGAAGTGAAAGAGCAGATTGAAGATCTGGAGATGCAGTGGATGGAGTTGGCGGATTTGGCGTAGTAGAAAGCGCTCTTCCTGAGAACAAGTCCTTAAGTTCATCATTTTAGCTATTTTTAGTGGACACTTAGTCTCCATATTCCACCTAAAAGTGGGGCAAATCTGCCTACCATGATGAATCCTAATAATCCCCAAACACCGGGGATTTATACGGTCGAAAAAAATGCTTTTCCGCCGTCTGTCGCACAGGTTCCTACCGCTATTCCTGCCTTTATTGGCTATACCGAAAAAGCCGAAGATCAGGGCAAATCTTTAATCAACAAGCCCACCTTGATCAACTCCTTAAGTGAGTATAACAATTACTTCGGCGGTGCACCTGAATACAAATTCCCAATTTTGCAGGCGACCAACGCCTCCGACTCTACAAAGCCGCCAACGACGGATGAATATGATTTTAAGATTCCTCCGCACCACTACAAAATTGGACCGGCCAATTCAGACACCCTATTCTACATGTACAACTGCCTCCGGCTGTTCTATTTGAATGGCGGTGGTCCTGCGTACATCGTATCGGTGGGCACATATGAGACCGTGGAATTTATCCCAAGCAAAACGAAGGGGGACCCTCCGATACCAAAAACGAAAGCCAATCCCGTTAGTCGGCCAGCACTATTAACAGGCTTGGAAGTATTGCCCTTGATTCACTTCCCAAAGCCGACAATAATTTTGATGCCGGACGCTTTGGCGCTTGATGATCAAAACGACTGCTACATGCTACAGCAGCAGATGATTGCGCAGGCTGGTGATTTAAAGGATCGGGTCGCCTTACTAGACATCTACGATGGTTATCAAGGCCTAGAAACATCAGTTATTAGCGACTTTCGTAACAACATGGGAGTAAGCAACTTAAGCTACGCCATAGCGTACTACCCGTGGCTCCAGACAGATGTCGTTACTGCTTCTGAGATCACCTATGCCAACCTAGCCAAGCCAGACAGTAGTGTCACTCCAGCCGTAGAGAATATTCAAAACCTCCTGGATGATGCTCCGATGCTCAAAATATTAGCAGCGATTAGCGCCGACTACGACACGCTAAAAGCAAATTTACTCACTACACCGAAGTTAAAATTCTCTAGCTCAGATAAAGGCCAGTATTACACCAGTTGGCATGCAGCCTACAATACGCCAGAAGGAACCGACGACGAGATCGTTATCGGACAAAGTGTGGTACTCGCTACGATGTTTGACACCTTGTACCAATTAGGCCATGATGGGCAGTATATCCCAACTGGTGGTTCAGATCCTACCATAACCATTACCTCTAAGAGCTTACAGAGCACCATTCAACTGATGACCCAAATCACCGGCCCGATTGGATCCTTAGTGGCCAGTGCGTATAGTTACGAGAAGAACTTCCCCGGTCTAAGCAGCATTACCTTAGGCTTCACAGACACTCTGATGAAAAAATGGGGTTGGATGACAAGCGGTGACAGTGCCAATGTACCCGGAAGCCCTTACCCAAGCAAGTACCCATCGGATGTAACGACCGATGAACAAAAGGCAGCATTTGTATTTGCTCAGGCCAATAAAGCGCTGAAAAATGTATTCAATACGCTGTTCACCTCTCTACAGAGTGTTATTGGTGACGCCAAGACTTTGCTAGATCAGTACAACTCCTCTTTGGAGAACTCCAATGCGACCTACAATAGTATCATGACAGCAATGGCGAAACAAGCTAACAAGCTGCCTCCCGCCAGTGCAATGGCTGGTATATATACTACGATAGACAACAGCTTGGGTGTGTGGAATGCACCCGCTAATCGGAATATCGATGCCGTAATTGCCCCATTAGTGGGCATTGATGATACGCAGCAAGCTCCGCTTAATGTTGATGCCCTCGCTGGAAAATCCATCAACGTTATTCGTTCTTTCTACGGCCGTGGCCCAGCTATCGTTTGGGGTGCACGCACCATGGATGGCAATAGCCTGGACTGGAAGTACATCAATGTGCGTCGCTTGATGATTATGATCGAGCAATCAGTAGCAAATGCGGCCTTCTCACTGGTTTTCGAACCGAACGACTCTTCTACCTGGTCGATGTGTGAGTCGATGATTTCAAACTTTCTCCATAACCTTTGGTCGGAAGGAGCACTGCAAGGCTCGTCGCCAACTGATGCCTATTCCGTAATGGTAGGCCTTGGAAAGACGATGATGCCAATTGACATCCTTAATGGCATTATGCGCGTACAGGTGAAAGTGGCCGTCGTTCATCCGGCAGAATTCATCATCATTACTTACGAACAGGAAATGCCAAAATCTTAATTTGGCGGTAGTCCTGCAGATGTAAGGCTGAGATGAAAA
>CAJXOS010000322.1 GCA_913057725.1 uncultured Lewinella sp. | reverse complement strand
TTTCCTTCGGACTACTCTTGGCTTGATCCAAACAAGCTTCAAGAGCCTCCGTGTAAAAGGACGCATAGAAGTTTAGGTGAAATAAATGCTGAGCCGCCGACCAGCCTCCATTCTCGGGAGTCGCCAATAGCACTGAAGTATCCTGGTCTTTAAACTGCTCCATTTGTGCAATCTCGGCACGAACCGTACCAGTGAGATCTTTGATTAAGGCTTGACTATTAAAGCTAGGCATCTGTTTTGATTTTTTGTCTGACACAAAGAAAGGGGCATCACCTGACTAAAAACTTGAGGGATGTCAAGATTTTATAATCGGACTTTTCCCAACAGTCGACTAAAGGTGGCGGGGTCAATTCCCAGATAAGAAGCCAGGTACTTATGTGGAATAAGGTTTAGCACATGTGGACTACGCCCTAACAGGGCTCTAAACTTCTCTTCTGCAGTAGCCGTTTGGAGTTCTGCCTGACGTAGAAGAACACCCTCAAACGCTGAGGCCGCCAGTGCCAGTGCCAAGCGATTGATATCAGGATAGCGAAGGCATTGATCCATGAAGGTCTCATAAGGAATGCGAAGAAAACGGCTGGGCGTGAGCGTTTCATAGTAGAAATGCGAAGGGTGTTGCCCTAGAAAAGAGTCCGCTACGCCCCCCAAGGACGGAGCGTACATAAACACCAAGGTGGCCTCTTTACCACCATCCTCGGTAAGGAAGAACACCCTTTGAATTCCTTCCAATACGAAGTAGAGGTATCGTTCCCTTTCTCCAGCAGTGGTAAGAATAGTACGTCGCTTTGCACTGTAATCTTGCCAGGCAGAATAACACTGCTCCCACACCTCGTCCGGGATCCGTACCACTGCATCCAGAAAGGTCTTGAGCTGAGCATAATCAGACGGGGTAGGCATGGGATTTTGGGTTTTTAATGATATTCGCACCTGGTGCTTGCCAGACACCAAAATAAATGTATCTTTGCACCGCAAAATTAACAACTGACAAGAATTATGCTAATTATAGACGTTCGTAGCGGCGAAAGCATCGACAAAGCACTGAAGCGTTACAAGCGCAAATCAATCAACACGCGCGTAATTCGCGAACTGCGTAGTCGTCGCGAATTTACTAAGCCTTCTGTGAAGCGCCGTAAGGAGACGCTGAAAGCGATCTACCGCGAAAACAAGATGCGTAACGAAGACTAGAAGGCTCATTTAGCCGTTCGTTTCTTCGGAAACTGATCCCGAATATGGTGTAAGTACCGTGTTCGGGATTTGTTGTTTGTACTCCTCTCCTACCCTAATAAAAAAAGGCCCCGCGGCGCTATGGGATAGCCACGGGACCCGAAACATCGGTCTTGCACTAAGTCGGTTACTTGGCCACAACCAATTTGTGAACCCCCAGTTGGCCAATTCCTTCTTGGTACACGTTCACCGTATAGACTCCAGCACGTAAATTCTGTGTAGGTAGCACTAAGCCCAAAGCACCCGCACTTACCTGATGCGACTCTTGCAGCACATTCTGCCCCATCAAATTGCGGATTTGAATTTGGATGCGACCAGCAGCAGGGCTGCGCAGGCTTAGATTTGTTACTCCATTAGTTGGATTGGGAAACAGCCTCATCTCAGCATCTGCTACGATGTCTCGTGTTCCTACCGGTTCCTCGCCGTGTAGGGAAAAGACATCCGACAAGGCCGTTTCACCTCCCTCGCAATCCACTCGTATTTGGTATTCATAGATTTGTTCGCCGTCAAAATCTTCAAACTCCCAGAAGTTTTCCTCACTTGGAATTTCGGTCCAGGCACCGCCGCTTCCCGATAGGCGATACAACAAGGTATAGCCCGTAGCATCCGGAACTTCATTACAAGAAACCAGGAGATAACCCTCATCTTCGGCGAAGAACCAGTTGGAGCTCGTCGGCGCAGCACATTCCTCCAGCTCTTCGGTGGTCGTGAAGTAGAATGGTGATCCGAAACCAAATTCTTGTTCTTCGCAATAAGTGGCAATCTGGTACTCATAGGTTGTACCTGGATCCAATCCTTCCAGAAAGACTTCTGGCTCACCTTCATCAACAGGTACCTCTATCCAGGTACCACCATCAGACTCCCGGTAGCGGAAACCGTAACTCTCGGCGGCCGGCACATATTCCCAAAGAATAAATACCTCCTCCGAATTAAGTACAAATGCGGTGGTCACCACTGGACGAAAACACTCGTCACCAGGATCGTCGTCGTCATCATCATCGTCCTCTCCAGACTCGCCCTCCATATTCAGCTTGAGATTGAACTTCACTTCGGCCAAGCCATAGCAAGTCGGATGGCCATAATTACTAAGCGCTGTCAGCAGCACGTAGCGAGCAGAGTCGCCCGCAAAATCAAAGCCGGTAAAACCTCCGTAGGTGGCTAGTCCCGTACCTTGCTCAAACTGAACAGTATCCAGGGTTAGCCATTCTTCCCCATCAACGGAGTAATCGACAATGACCTCTTGAAACCCTTCGTCCAACTTCCCCGCCTCATTGGTATTCCAGATGTGAGTAGTGGTAAGGGTATAAATAGTTCCAAAATCGTATTGAATCCAGTGCCCTTCGCCGCGGTCCGGGTTGGGGCTCTCTGTTGTCACACAGGAGTGCCAGGTATCATTCCATATGCTGGCATCGGGGTCTGCACATTGCGCTGCAACCTCTGATGTAGCAAGAAGGCCGATAGCAAGCAGACAGATATAATATGCGTATTTCATATGTTCAAAATTTTTCTGCGACTGCGTCAGAATGCAGAATAATTTCTGCACATCTGGAACCGCTACGCTCTCACATGATTTTCTTTAATCATTCCCTA
>CAJXOS010000321.1 GCA_913057725.1 uncultured Lewinella sp. | reverse complement strand
CGACCTTCGGGTTATGAGCCCGACGAGCTACCAACTGCTCCACTCCGCGATCTTAACTCAACAACTGCAAATTGATCATTTTCAATGAGCTCCTTTGTTGTTGGGTGTGCAAATATAGGAGTATTGCTGTTACAGTGCAAGGTTTGGTGCTGAAAAAATTATTTTGCTACGATGACTTTCTTGCTAATCGGCTGATGTACACCGGTATTAAGTTGTAAAAAATAAATTCCAGCACTTAAGTTATTGGTATTGATTTCTGCTTGGGCATGCCCCCCAGCACTTTCGGTTTGCCCATCTTGAACGGTTCTGCCGTTTGCATCCAGGAGTTGCCAGGAAACAGGTCCAACATAACTGTCGGCAAAGCGAGCTCTAAATTGGCTCTGGCCACGGCTAGGGTTTGGCATAACCGTTAGCGTAAATCTGTCATTCCCCAGTGGGGTAGTAGTGCTCACCTCAACGCTGTTACGTTCCAGCAGGGTAAGGTCATCCACGTAGAAGCCATCAGGGTTCAAGAACGGATCGCTAACCATCAAGAACCGGAACGAGATGAAGTCTCCCGCTGAGAGGAATCCTGTAAGATCAATTTCTTCTTGAACCCAGTCCTCTTGTTGTCCTTCCCAGACAGGTTCGTCGGCTGCTTGCAGATCGGAACCGTTTACAGTGTACAATCCACAGGCAGGTATCCACGATCCGCCATTAACTTGGAACTGCAGCTGTGCCCAGTCGTAGAAGGCTTCAATATCCCACTTTGCGTAGAAACGTAGAAGATATTCTTCCGCTACACTGACCTCAATTGGTTCATCCAGCGTGATGGTTGCAAAGCGATTATTAGGGTATCCGCTGAACGGTGAATCGGTTAAAGAGTTAGGAGCAGAAACAAAGTCTTCCGTTGTCAGATCCCAGCCTTCATCCGCAGTCCATCCTTCTAGAACTGGGAAATCATCTGCAAATACTTCAGTATTCAGGTAGTCGCCAAATACGACACTGATGGTATCTGCTCTGAAGAAGCTGCCATTACCGATTTCTATGGCGAAATCCAGCATAGTGCCGGCAGGAATACTGCTGATGAAATCAATAGGAAAACTATCCAGTTTGAGTTCGTTCTCTTCCAGTTCGTAGACCATTGGTTCGCTGGCTACTAAAGCTTGTGATTGCTGCAGGCTTCGTAAGTTCACGGTCAGTGGTCCGGGAGTGCGCCCGAAACGTTGGACCTCAAAGCGAACGAATGGATTGGCACTGCCAATACTAAATTGATTTGCATCACCGCGCGCAATGCCGGAAATATGGGGTACTTGTGCCGTTGCCATATTCATCCACAGAGAGGCTTGGCAGTTTGGGATGATCTGATCCTGTGTTGGCCAGAAACCACCTCCTGCGCCAGAGCGACCTACCTCTGGAGTGAAGGTGAAAATGGAGGGTTTTTCGATGGTCTCTCCGTACATCCAGTCATCAGAGTCACCGTTTACAGTGTAGCCTACTGTTTCTGTTCCTGTTCCTGAGATATAGTCGTTCTCCTGTGTCATTACACTAGCCAGTGTGTTGAATGTCTCCGAATCCGGAGTAGGACTATCACTGTACCCCCAAGGGAAGATGAGGAGATTGCCATGGGTATGGTAGTTCAATGCTGCTACGAACTCATGTTCCCCGCAGAAGGCACGAACTGCTTGAGTCTCTGGCTCAGAAAAAGCTGATGGACCACGATAGGTGGAGGAGCCTGGGCTTGGTGAAGACCCAATATCATCATAAGCCCATTCAAACCCGTAGTTGCGGTTAAGATCTACGCCAAAGGTACCATCGGGGTTCTCACGTAGGTTTTTTCGCCATAGTCCACCACCTTCTGGCTCATTGGCCTGATTAAAGATGTATCCATCAGGATTGATACAGGGCATAAAATAGAGCTCGGTATTGTCAACGATGAAGCGTACTTCAGGATCGGACTCATAGTTCTCGAGCAAATACCACATGTAGAAGATCATTTGCGTGAGACTATTTGGTTCACGTGCGTGATGCAGAGCGGTATATAGTACTTCTGGCTCAAGACTCTCATCTGTATCAGGGTTGTCACTAATGCGCATCCAGTAAATGGGGCGGCCTTCGTGAGTGACAATATTAGGAGAGACAATACGCCGTGGAGAAATCAGGTCAGGGAAGAGCAAGCGCATCGAGTCCAGAATGTCCAGCATCTCGTCGTAGGTATAGAACCCTGCCATCTGTCCTAGTCTGAAATTACTTGGAACCTGATAGGGGCGGACGCCTCCGTCCGAGTTGTCATCCTCACACAAGGCACCACCTCTAGCACCACTCTCTTCGGTAGCTCGGCGCTCTGGACTTTGATAATAGTCTACAACATCTTCAATCAAGATTTCGTAGCCAAATCCGTTCTCGTCCAATAGCCTCAATTCCTGGGTAGAGAAATCATTGGTGAGGTGCCGGCCAGGTACATACTCTCCATGGTCGGTTTCTAGGCCTAGTGCACTTATTTCCTGAATGCTTTTGCCTTCCAGGCGCACCCTTGCTCGATGATAGGTCTCATTTAGCTCTTGAGCATTGAGTTGCAGGCTGCAACATAGCAAGGCAAGGCAAAGTAGATGAATTTTGCTACTCATGATGTCGTATAAAATTGAATAGAAGTTGGATGCCATTTACATTAATGGGCTGCGAAACTAAGATATCTCTAGCAGCTTTCTAAAGGCAATCACGACATCTGTCAGGTAGAGAACGGGAATTAGAAAAGGAACTGGATTTATGATGTGCAAAGGACAAGCAATAATAATGACTTAAAGGATAGCCTACAAAAGCACCCCCTCAACTAACCCAACTAACCCAACTAACTCAACTA
>CAJXOS010000320.1 GCA_913057725.1 uncultured Lewinella sp. | reverse complement strand
CGCAAGCCCTTTAGTCTGGAGGAGCTAGTGGTACGATTGGAAAATTTACTACAGCTAACCCAGCAAAATCCAAGGCCCACAGCACATGCTGAAGCGATCCAGCTAGGTGCCTATACTTTTTCATCTAGCAAATTAGAGCTTACCCATGCTGAGCAAGGTACGGTCCAGCTTTCCTATCGGGAGGTGCAAATCCTAAACCTCCTCTGTGCCCACACCAATCAGGTTCTGGAACGCAAACAACTCCTCCTAGACGTCTGGGGTGATGATTCTTTCTTCAATTCGCGCAATCTGGATGTATATATCCGAAAACTACGTAGCTATTTAGATCAGGATGATAGCGTCAATATTCTTACTCTCAAGGGCGTAGGCTATCGTTTTAGTGTAGGCTAGCGTGTTACTTTGATTTCTTCACGTACTTCGTCAGGATGACGATTTGCTGTCCGTCTACTTTTCCTTCGATATGCTCTGGATTATCATGCACTAAAGAAATGCGGCGTACAGCTGTGCCCCGCTTAGCGGTGAAATTTGCTCCCTTCACCTTCAGATCTTGGATGAGCACGACCGAATCTCCAGCCTGAAGAATGTTGCCGTTGCTATCTACATGCTGAACGGCATCTTCATCTGGCAATCCAGATTGGGCCCAGTCTAGGGTATCTTCATCTAGGTAAAGCATGTCCATGAGGTCAGCCGGCCAGCCTTCCTTTTTCAAATGAAAGAGCATTCGGTATGCACTTACTTGTACAGCAGGGTGCTCGCTCCACATGCTATCATTCAGGCAACGCCAGTGATTAGCATCCGCCTGATCGGGATTATCCATTTGTGTGCGGCAGGCAACACAGGCACAAATACATTCCTCAATTTTCAAACCCGTTTTTGGGCTGACAATGTAGGTTGCCAGGTCCTCAGTACTTCCACACAGCTCGCACTGCTCTCCACTGCGAGCGTTTAATTCTCTTTCGAATGCCATAGATAGGTTGGTATACCCGGACATGCCGGTATCAAAATGATGCCGCAAGATAAGAGGAAATGGATGCTGTACAAAAGTGGCAAAACAGCACTGATGTAACTTATATGTATTTGAGGCTGACCCGAAGTCGGCAGCTATTACTATGTGAGAAAATTCAGTGCTACGATGATTACTAGAACTTAGTCTTGCAAATAGATTTATTCATCGCCACCGGCAATACCTTCCCGTTGTTCGTACTCGGCAAAGTCAATCAGGCTATACTCCTCCAAGGTACCACTACCATCTAGTCCACGCTCTCCAGTGGTGATTGGCGTCGGTTGGTAAGAGAAGCGTTCATCGCTCAAGAGACCTTTGTCCAAATAACCTTTGATCTTCTGAGCACGCTGTTGGCCATGTGTCATAGATGAAGCATAACGCAATGGAAGATAAGCTTCAATTAGTCGTTTTTCCTCCGCTGTCGTCCAAGTATGTGGTTTACTATCCGCCAAGCCTGCTTTTTTCAAAGCTTGACCAACAATATCCTTTTTCCCGATGGCATAAGACATCAGGTGGCCAGGTCGATTGACGTGATGATCCAGCAATAGGCAGATGCCATATTCACTAGTGACTAAGTCAGAGATGTAGAACTTATTCAGCGGACGGTAGTTGTCATTCGTCCAGAAAGAGTTGATGCGATCAAGCGCATGTTCGACTTGAATTTTCTTAAGTCGATCATCCAAACCTGACACCCAAAACCGAAAAGCCCAGAGTGGCCCTTTGCGGAACTTCTCCTTCTCGGCAACGGTATTCACCTTTTCTCCATTGAGACTCAAATAGCCGGTTGACTTATTCGTGTCTACTACATCAACACCATACTGTCCAAAGTACTGTTGGAATAACGCCGGTTCATCTTCCTTAACACGCTTGAGCAGGGCTGGCAACTCTCCTTTATTACCCTTCTGCCCGAGCGTCCATTGAAACATACCGAAAGTCATGAAGCAATCATCCCAGGAGTTAATAGCATTGAGATTTCCTTCATTCGCCGACACTGGAGTGATCACCCGGATAGACGAAGCGGATAGCCCGGTACTTTCAAGTATGCGCTCATTATTTTGAATGAATGCAAGCGGCGTATCACTACCTAATGTCCAAACCCCTTTATTCTTACGCCGAAAGCGGATGCGTACCCAATTATCGGCTACCGTGTAGCGGCTGGTCTCCGTTGCAATGCCAGGCTCGCCACCATTCTGGCCTTCATAGGCGGCCGTTTTCCAGTCTGGTCCATAGGTTGGGGTGAGAGCGTCCATTGCTTGGTTGACCTCTGCTGCTGTAGGTGTTGTTCCGGCAAAGGAAATTCCAGCAGCTTGAGCCAATTGAGCAGCCTTACCCGTACCAGAAGGACCAGAAAAAAGTTGGTCAACCGTATTCGATACCTGTGCGGCATCTATCTCTCGAAGAAGAGGAACAAGCTTATATCGATCAAGTAATAATTGAAGGGTATCGCCATCGAGACTCGTGCCATCACCAGCTAGTTTATTCGCTGTTTTGAATGCGGCTAGAGCTGCAGTAGTACTACCGCCGTAATCACCATCAGCTCGATAGGAGGACCACTTTAACGCACCTCCATATCCAAGACCATAAAGTAACATTTGAAGCGGGCGAACACGCCCCGGAGCCTTAGTTCCTTTCTTTACCTGAGCGGCATCACCAGCTTGGAACAGCTGTTCCAGCGGAGCTTGAATTTGCATGGGTTTAGGGTTTATTGAGTTATCTATCAGTTGTATAAGGACAAGATAAAACTTCCAGCGCACTTCTACACCAGGCTGATTTAGGGAGTCTCAATTTTTGACACCCAGCACATTTTTAGAGCGTGTTGGGAAATTTTATAATGCCGAAAA
>CAJXOS010000319.1 GCA_913057725.1 uncultured Lewinella sp. | reverse complement strand
TTGGGCGAAGCCCGCACCACTTCGGTCAGTATATACTGTACTTGAAGAAGATTTGGATCTCCAAACCTCTTCAACGTCAGTATAATCACGGAAGTTTGTAAATTTGGAGGTCTTGAATTCCCAAAAACAGAATCCCGTGACTAGTCGCAACTTTCACATCCTTTTCGTATTTCTACTCATCGCATTAGGCCTGAATGCTCAACAAAGCATGGGAGGCTTACCACTTGGACTTACTGCTCCAGAACTTTTGCTACCCGCTCCAGGCCTGCGCTTGGCAGGACCCGATGTTGCAGCTTTGCAACAGGCAGAAGAAGTGGCACCGACCAATCGTTTTGCTGCTTCGATGAGTGCTGACATTGATATCAATAATCAAGGAAACTGGTCCCTGATGGAAGATGGCCGCCAGGTTTGGCAGCTTCGTCTCCAAATCCCAGATGCGATGGGACTGCTGCTGTTCTATGAAGACTTTAATTTGCCGGCTGGCGCACAGCTCTTTGTCTATTCACCAGTCACCGGACAAGTACTGGGGGCTTATACCAGCGAAAGCCAGGGCAGAACGGATCGATTTTTCACAGGGGTAATTGCCGGTGAAGAAGCAATCATAGAATACCAGGCACCAGGAGACGACTTTACTGCACCTTTCCATATTTGGCGTATTGATGTGGTATACAAGGAAGAAGGGTTGGCCGATACCAATGCCAGGAATTTCGGCTTCGGTACTTCTGATCCCTGCCATGATAATATTGGTTGTGACGTTGCAGATGAGTGGCAAGCAGAGCGCAATGCAGTAGCTAGAATCATCGTCATTGTAGAAGAGGGGAGTGGTTATTGCACCGGTACCGTAATGAACAATACAGCGCAGGATGGCCGCCTGCTATTCTTATCGGCTTTTCACTGTATGGACGGTTTTACGCCACAGTATGACTTGTGGCGGTTTGATTTCTATTTCGCTGCTGATGGCTGCGATAACCCCGCCAATATGCCCGAGTTTCGCTCGGTGCTTGGCTGTGATTCACTAGCTGGCCGCAGGGCTATGGATTTCCTACTCTTGGATCTGCATACAGAAACTACGATGGGTATGGACTTTCACTATATGGGCTGGGACCGTTCAGGTGTTCCCCCGGATACGGCAGCTATTGTGCATCATCCTCGCGGCGATATTCAGAAGTTTGGTTATTCCACGAATGAGGCGATTGTCTTCATGAACTCCATCAACTGGAATAATGGTGTGACAACGCCTCCGAACCATCACTACCGCCTAAGATATACGGATGGTACTACTGAGGTAGGATCATCTGGTGCTGCCTTGCTTGATAAGAACCATCGTGTAGTTGCTCAATTACATGGAGATGCTGGAGTTACGACCTGCAATAATGCGCTCGCTTATTTCGGCCGCCTTTCGATGGGGTGGGAGGGAAACAACCCATCCACACGCCTCAAAGATTGGCTAGATCCTCTTGGTACAGATACGATGATGATTGATGCGCTAGGCTTGTTACGAACAGCGGTTGTCAAGACTGATGATGACGAACCGATTTCGGGTGTGGTTGTTGATTTTTATGTTGACGATACGTATTTCGCAACCACTGAGACCGGTGTTGATGGGCGCATTCCAGTACCAGATGGGATTCCAAATGCCGGTGAAATCACCATGGAACTTTCCAAGCCGGGCCCCTTCAATAATGGAGTATCTATCTCGGATTTGATTCAAATGCAGAAGCAAATCTTGGGTACGGAACTTATGGCGCCGTACAAGTTACTGGCCTGTGATGTCAACAACAGTAACTCCCTGACCACACTAGATATGATCCGTATCCGCAAACTCATTCTGACGCTTACTCCTGATTTCGGTGAAGGTGGTGTTGAGAATTGGCAGTTCTTTGATGCAGATCAGACTTTTGACGATCCAACTAACCCTTGGTCTATGTTTCCGCGCGACAACAGCTTCAGTTTTACACTAGAAGCCGGTTTTAGACTGCCTGATTTTATTGGTGTAAAGTCTGGTGATGCGAACGGAAATGCGAGTGTAGACTAAGATTGTACTTCAAGTATGGGGATATGATTTACCTATTGCACACTAGCGATAGGTAATGAAATGGTCTGTCGCTGTGCTCTTTTCTACCTATTAGGAAGTTTACTAGAGCCTGTCTTTAGAAGAGGTGATTACCTTTTTACTATACTGGCAATTCAGCTATGTGCTTGAATTAATCTACTCAAACATATCATAATGAGATTTTCTACTATACTATTACTAATTCTCTGTGTATTCAGTCTAACCTCCTGCCTTGATATTGAGGAAGAAATTTGGATTGAAAAAGATGGAAGTGGCCGCAGTGAGTACACCATTGACTTCAGTCAGATGCAAGATCTGCTTGGAGATGAAGCCGATTCTAGTTTGGACAAAATAGGCCAGGGCTCAGAAATGGCTGCAGTTGATACAGTGAAAGGGAAAATCTCTGAATTGCTAAGAACGGGCGAACTAGATACTATCATCAATTTCACTAGTCTTTTGGAAAAGAATGGCCAAACATTCGACATGGTACTGGATAGTATTCGGAGAGAATCAGACCTTACTGCAGAGCAAGAGAATTTTATCGACGAGACCGCAGAGATGTTAGCGCGTATGCAGCTGCGCATTCACATCAGCAAGGAAGCTGGTATCCTTCGGCTCACCGGTATGCAATCCTTTTCTGATGTTGATGAAAGGTTCTCAGTAGGTCACCTCCTGGAGCGCGTACGAGAAGTTTCGGGTAAGGAGAATAATATCTTTCCAAACGATTCCATCGTAACGAAATTAGGGCCTGCTCAGGCTTTCGAAGAATTAAGTAAAGGTTCTGGGGCAGCAAGCATTGACGGGCGCATGTTTCGTT
>CAJXOS010000318.1 GCA_913057725.1 uncultured Lewinella sp. | reverse complement strand
CATGATATCCAGATCGTTGGTCGGCTCATCCAGAATGAGGAAGTTGGGGTTCTGCATTAGGATGGTGAGCAGATACAGGCGGCGGCGTTCACCACCACTGAGTTGGCTTACGTATACCTGCTGCTGTGAGCGCGGAAACATGAAGCGTTCCAACAGCTGAGGTGCAGTCAGTTTTGCTCCTTTTTCCAGTGGAATATATTCGGCAATATCCCGGATGACTTCAATCACTTTTTGGTCTTCCTTCAGGTTGATACCATCCTGTGTGTAGTAGCCAAAGACAGTGTTCCCACCGACAACAATCTTACCACTGGTAGGGCGTTCTTGCTGTGTCAGGAGGTGGAGGAAAGTAGTTTTACCAACGCCATTGGGTCCAGCAATACCTACGCGCTCACCTTTGCGAAACTTATAGTCAAAGTCTTTGATGATAACGTTGTCGCCATAGGACTTACCGACATTATGTGCTTCCAGGATCTTCTTTCCAAGGCGTTGGCCTTTGATGTCGATTTGGAGCTCAGATTCTTGCTTGAAGTTGTGGACTCTGTCCTTTAATTCCAATACGCTTGATACGCGTGCTTTACCCTTCGTACCACGTGCCTTGGGTTGCCGGTTGAGCCAAACCAGTTCCCGCTTGAGCATTTTCTTGTTCTTCTCGTGCTCGTTGCCGGCAATTTCGTAACGTGTTGCTTTCTTTTCGAGATAGTCGCTATAGTTACCGCTGTAGCGGAATAACTCTCCTTGGTCAAGCTCTACGATGTAGTCACACACCCGCTCTAGGAAGTAGCGGTCGTGTGTTACCATCAGGATCGTAAGGTTGGGTTGGCGTAGAAACTCTTCTAGCCATTCGATCATATCCAGATCTAAGTGGTTGGTAGGCTCATCTAGCACAATGAGGTCGGGCTCGTCGATGATCAATTTGGCTAGCGCTAATCGCTTGCGTTGACCACCGGAGAGGTGCCGTACCATTTGTTGTAAGTCCTCTATTTTGAGCTTACTGAGTACCTCCTTGATGCGCGATTCAAAGTCCCAAGCTTGTAGCTGGTCCATTTGCCCTAGCGCAGCTTGTAGATCATCCGCTTTATCAGGGAGAAGGAGCGCTCGTTCGTAGCGTTCAATGGCTTTGAGCATGGGGTTGTTACCCTCAAAAACGGCATCTAATACGGTCTGATTCTCTCCGAAGTCAGGCTCTTGTACCAGGTAGTGCATACGTGCATCACGGTGCGTGTATACCTTGGCTCCGACGCCTTCTGGCAGGTCTACTCCAGCAGCAATACGCAGTAGGGTAGACTTACCCGTACCGTTTTTTGCTACCAGGGCCACTTTGTTGCCTTTATTTATAGGCAAGCTAACCTTATCGAATAGAATTTTTTCTCCGTAAGACTTGGATACGTTTTCTAGCTCCAGATAAATCATGCGACTACGACTTCTTTCTTCCTCCTGAACGACCTCCACGGCCGCGGCCACGATTACCTCCACCACGGTTTCCTCCACCTGAGCGGCGACCATAACCGCCACGGCCACCACGGTTGTCTCTTGGAGGAGGGGTGCCTACAGGAATGCCTTCTGGCAATGGCAATCGGCGAACCTGCATATCCATTAATTCTTCGATCCGACGGAAACGGTGGCGATCGCCTCGGCTAATAAACGTCAACGCTACACCAGATGCGTCTGCACGAGCAGTACGTCCGATTCGGTGAACATAGTCTTCTGGATCCGGCGGTACATCGTAATTGATGACCACATCAATTCCTTTAATGTCAATACCTCTGGAAAGGACGTCCGTAGCAACCACGATAGGCACTTTGCCACTACGGAAATCTTGCAGGGCTTCTTCCCTGCTATTTTGATCAAGGTCTGATGAAATAGCTGCTACTGTTAGTCCACTACGATGCAGTGCACTCGCTACTTCACGAACCTTCTTCTTAGTACTGGCAAAGATGATGGTCCGCTGCAGGCGTTTCTTACCTTCTAGTAGTCGTGAAACTAGCTTTACCTTGCCTTCATCCTCTAGTTCATAGGCGGCCTGAAGGATGTTTTCAGCAGGTTTTGATACAGCTACAGTTACTTCTACGTGTTCTCTTCTCAGCAGCTCACGCGCAAATTTTCGAATCTTAGGCGGCATAGTGGCCGAAAACAGAAGTGTTTGTCGGTCCTTAGGTAGGTGTTGGGCGATCTTCAAAATATCATGAATAAAGCCCATGTCCAGCATCCGATCCGCCTCATCCAAGATGAAATGGCGAACAGTGCTGAAATCTACGTAGCCCAAGTCCAGGTGCGCGATCAAACGACCTGGGGTAGCGACTACCACGGGAGCACCGGTCTTCAGTGCTTTTCTTTCTTGATCCATCGAGCGCCCGTCTCGACCCCCATAAATAGGGATTGAGCTTACAGGAGTGAAGTAACTAAAGCCTTCTAATTGTCGATCAACTTGTTGCACCAACTCTCTGGTTGGGCCAATGATAAGCGTGTCCGTTCCGGTATGCGGATCAGCAGTATATCGATCTAAAATAGGGAGGAGAAATGCCGCTGTTTTTCCTGTGCCAGTCTGAGCACAGCCCAAAAGGTCAGCACCATCCATTATCGCAGGAATGGCTTGTTCCTGTATTGGGGTGGCTTCTTCGAAACCCATCGCGCTTAATCCTTCTAACAACGTATCGGTGAAGCCGAATTCTGTAAATTTCAAGGTGTTGTGTTTTCTAATATCCCGCAAAGATACACATATAAAACTAGAGCGTATTTGAGCTGAGTGCGAAATGCACTGATGCTCAGGCACTCTGGAATAGCCTATTTAGACTACCGTCGCATTTATAACTCCTTTGCTTGTGGAACATTGCCAGAGCATAGCACTATTTATTCGTGAAATGACCTTGTAGTGAGGCCAGTGCTGATACTTAGAGCGTGTTGGGAAATTTTATAATGCCGAA
>CAJXOS010000317.1 GCA_913057725.1 uncultured Lewinella sp. | reverse complement strand
TAGAGCAAGAAAATTCCCAACACGCTCTTAGTTTATTTCATTTGAAATAAAAATAAAAATGATTAAAATTGCATTAGTGCGCGGTCAACACGGACTATTGACGAGCACCAATCAGAGGTTTAGAACTTCCTGCAATTTGGTATCTGCACCAAATTGACGTCCCAGGAAGCGTTCAGAGTTTAACAAACGCAATGCTGGGCCTGAGTGATCGGGCAATGATGAAGCCTTAAGTCTGCAAGGACTTAGCAGAGGCTGCGTGCCCTTTCCATTGAAAATGGTGGGGTGAACTGGAGAACCGGACCCTAAGGGAGGGCCCGCCGAAGGCGGTATGCTCCAAACACAGATTGAGGACTTTTCCAAGCACTCTTTTTTATTACCTAACTATTGGAAAACTGACCTGCCAATCAATTCTTATTGCTGATTCGGGCGCGAATCAAAAACATTCCACCTGCTTACTTATCTTAGGCTTTTGCTAACCTGTATCCTATGAACATCAACCGACTCGCTCTCTACTTCCTCTTTTCTCTGCTATGCTTTTACTCGCTCCTTCCTCACTTGGAAGCGCAGAACAACAAACAAGTCCGATTCAACACACAACTGGCAGAGAAGATTGATTCCTCCGCTATTTTCGATAAAGGCTTCACCGGCTTTGCACTATTTGATCCTGAGGATCGTAAGCTGCTATTTTCGCGTCAAGCAGACAAGTACTTCACACCAGCCTCCAATACGAAAATCTTTACCTACTTCGCGGCTGAGACTTTGCTGCGACAGGCGTGTCCTACCATACATTATCGAGAACAAGGCGATACCTTATGGCTTTGGGGTACAGGTTACCCTATGCTACTTCACCCCGATTTCGTTGCCCATGACACACTCCGGCAATGGCTAGCTAATCGGCCAGAGAAAACTTGGTTTCTTGCCACAGGACACTTCTATGATGAACGCTACGGTGAAGGGTGGTCATGGGATGATTATCCATATGGCTATCAAATGGAAAAAGCAGCACTTCCTCTCTATGGCAATGCCGTCCATTTTTCAAAACAAGGGCATCTAGCTCCTATCAAAACGCAACCTGCTTACTTTCAAGACAAACTCATTTTCGAGCCCCCACGCACCATAGGTAGATACGAAAACAGGAATCTCTTCACCTTCAGTGATCGGGCACTAGCTGTAGAAAAACTAGACCGAAGTATCGGCTATATATACACGCCTACTGTTGTAAAAAACCTTCTTCAAGACACCTTCCACAGGAAGGTAGAAGTAGTCGCAGATACGCTCCCTCGCGCGTTTTGGCGAAAGACATTCTCCGCACCTATGCCTGATACGGTATACCAAAAGCTACTTCAAGACAGTGACAATTTTATTGCCGAGCAATTACTTCAAATGTGTAGTGCTCAACGATACGGCTACATCAACACCTCCAGAATATTGAGGTATCTCACAGATACTGTGCTTGCGAAGAGTCCACAACCGTTGGACTGGGTTGATGGCTCTGGGCTATCTCGGTATAATAAGTTTACGCCTCTGAGCGTCGTTTCCATCCTAGACCAATTGTTGCAGCAGATTCCACAGGAAAGACTGTTTCGCTTATTTCCGGCTGGTGGAGTGTCAGGAACTATAAGAAGTTGGTACGAAGGAAATAAAGGGAAGCCCTTTGTCTTTGCCAAAACGGGCACCCTACGGCATGTGCATTGTCTGAGTGGGTATTTGTTATCTAGTAGCGGCAAAACCTACATCTTCAGCTTTATGCACAACAATTATCCAGATCGAATTAGTGAACTCAAGGAAGAAATGGACACCGTATTACAGTGGCTTCATCAGGAGCTAGATTGACATTTTTGCTACCTTTAGAAAAACCAGCTATCCTAATCATGACTCAACCAAGACTCAGTATTCCTAAAGATCAAATTGATTATATATTGATCGGCATTGGCCTAATTGGTGTGGCCACAATGGTCGGACTGACAGCTTTTTACTACGGCCAGCTTCCCGATCAAATCCCAACTCACTTCAACGCTGCAGGCCAGCCGGATTCTTATGGAGAAAAGTCTACGCTATGGTTTCTAGTTATAGCGGGAATCGTTATTTATTCGCTAATACTATTGGTAAATCGCAGCCCGCACTTGGTGAATTATTCAGTACCCATCACTGATGAAAACGCCCCTCGCCAATACCATAACCTTCAGCGTATGAATCGCTCAATGGCTGCGATCATTAGCCTCTGTATAGCTTACATCGTTTATGCTGTCATCGAAATGTCGCTTGGTGATCGTGAAAGCTTAGGTCCTTGGTTTGTACTCCTCTTTATTGGAATCATCTTTGGAATTATTGGGTACTACCTGTATCGCGCCAAGGTTATTGAGTAACGTAATATGGATATCCAAGCACGACTTATCCAGGAGCATTCCAAAAGGACGACAGAAGATATAACCGAATATATTGGTAATGACCCAACTCGTTTTGGTGAACTAATGCAATTATTCTTCGGAGAAGAATTGGTACTCGTCCAGCGATCAGCTTGGGTCTTGAGTCATGTATGTGTGGAATTCCCGGAGTTGATTCTTCCTTACCAGGAGGAATTAATTCAGGCACTACAGCAACCTATACATCCAGCGGTACAACGCAACCTGTTGAAGATACTAGCCGAAAGTAAGTTACCGCTGAGTGAAGATACCGAAGGGCATCTCGTGAACATCTGTTTCGACCTCATCCCACAACCTCACCTCCCTGCCGCAATCCGAGTACATGCCATGCAATACATTGCTAATTCAACGGATCAGTACCCAGAACTAGCCATTGAACTGAAGACTGTTATCGAAGATGGAATGGAGCATGGAACGGCAGGCTTCCGGAGCCGGGGCAAAAAGATCCTGACAAGGATTAATCCAATAGTTATCAACCTGCAAGATCTTGACAGCTTGGATTAAGACTACGATTAACCTTTAGATTTAGTCAATACTGCACGCTGCTGTACAGTGATTCCAT
>CAJXOS010000316.1 GCA_913057725.1 uncultured Lewinella sp. | reverse complement strand
GCCACCTTTACTACACAACCAAAAAACATCAATCATGAACAATAACCTCTTGCTTTTGTGTTGCACGCTTTTGTTTGTCACCTCTGCCTACACCCAAGGTATTCAAGAACAGTACTATCAAGCCTACCTAGAAAACGATCTTCCGGCTTGGGACAATGCCATCGCCCAACTCAGTCGTGGTTACGAACAATCTAACGACTCCGAACTGCTGCTGCAGATTGCCAAAGGTGCCTACGGCGCTATCGGTAGCTGTTTTGCGCTACAGGATATGGAGAAAGCCGCCGACTATGCTGACCAAGCCGAAGAATACACCTTACTGTACCTAGAGGAGGAAGAAAACTGTCCGGAAGGGAAAGCACTACTGGCAGGTATCTACGGCATGAAGATTGGTCTGAAACCGATCCGGGGTATGATGCTCGGCCCAAAGTCCGGTCGCCTACTGCGGGAAGCGACCAAAATAGACGATGACTGTGCCTTGGCCTATTACCACATGGGTACGAGCGCCTACAATACGCCTGCAACCTGGGGTGGTAGCATTGAAAATGCGGCAACTTATCTTGCTCAAGCTAAAGAACGGTACCAAAAAACCGAGCTTGAACACAATTGGATGTACCTCAACACCTTGGTCTGGCTAGGAATGAGCCATCACAAATTGGGGCAGTATGATCAGGCCGAGGAGGTATTTGAACTTGCCTTAGAACAGGAGCCTAATTTCGGCTGGGTAAAGTACAAGCTTCTCCCTGCTACTCAGGAAGCCCAAAGTAATTGACCCGCTCTCCCCTAACCTATTCCCACGCCCGGCACATCTTACATTACGGGCGTGGGCCAACAGGTCTAATTCACTCCTAAGCCCACTACCATGGTGTATTCCAATTCCATCCGTCGCCTACTTTTCATAAGTGCTCTACTGCTCTCGCAGCTGTATGTAATGGGACAGACTATCAGAGGGATAGTTTTGGATTATGATACCAAGGAGCCGCTAATTGGTGCCAACCTGCGTTGGTTACAACATCCAGACCTGGGTACTACTACAGAAGTTGATGGTAGCTTTTCCCTAGCTCGGCCTTCGAAGCCAGACAGTTTACTCGTAAGCTATTTAGGATACCAAAATTGGCAAGGTGTACTCGCAAAAAGTGATACTAGTGTCACGATTACCTTACGTACTAATTACGCGACAATTGCTCCAATTACAGTAGTCGCCGAACGTCGCCCAGCGCGGGTTTTCGCCACCGAACAACTCAATCGTCTGGACGTCTATCTAAATCCGGCCGCGAAAGCCGATGTCTTACTTGCGATCAATAGCCTCCCAGCAGCCACCAATCCAGATGAAACTGCCAATGTCAGCCTACGAGGCAGCCCGTTTGAAGCCACCGGTATTTTCCTCAACAACATTCCACTCTACGATGCTGTACGGCTCGATCAACCAAATGGATTAGGGCAATTCAGTATTTTCAACACCAGCACCGTAGCTGGTCTGGATGTACACCCTTCCAATCCTCCACTCTACCTCGGGCAAGCTACTGCTGGAGCAGTAAGTATTCGCACAAGTGATCAAATCCAATCCAGTAGCAGGGCCATCAATTTACATTTAGCGGGCGGCGGCATACAATGGCAACAGCCTCTCGGCGAGAAGAGTGGACTCATGAGCTATATCAACTATGGCAATCATAGTTTCCTAAAGGGAGGAAACCCAGAAGCCTTGAAGGACATCGACAATTTTCGTTCGTTTGACGCAGCGGCTTATTTTACCCATGCCTTTTCAGCTAATACTCAACTGAAAATCTTCCAATTGTGGATCAGTGAGCGATATGGCTATCAGTTAACCAGCGGTCGGTTCCGCGGTTTGTTTCGGCAACAAAAAGATCGTCAGCTCAGCATTGTCAACCTTAGTCATCAGAGCCGACACTGGCGCTTCGAATGGAATCAAGGGTTCAACTGGAGCGAAGCTCAATATGAATTCGGCAACATCCAAACGGACCTCCGACAGACAGACTATCACGGCAATTTACTAGCTCACTGGCAGCAACAAGAATGGAATGGGACACTTGCCATACACTATACCTTGCGCCAGCAACAGAGCGAAGGTACCTATCCACTGTATGCAGAAGCCTGGGAGGTAGATTCTCCTTCTGCGCAGTATCAACAATTCTCGAGAATACGAACGCCAGAGCTGGCAGCTTTCGCCAAACGCCCACTTGGCAAGCAGTTGGTGCTGGGTGGCGGTGTTCGCTTAGGATATGAGCCAGCACGAGGTGAGCCGCTCTGGGCAGCACAACTCTTGGGAAACTATAAGATCGATGATCAGCATCAGCTCACGCTGGCTAGTGGACGTTACTACCAGCTTGATTGGCCACGTGGTGAAGCGTTGCTTCTGCATATCAACCAAGCATATCAACTGGCACTCGACTGGCGCTACCAGCAAGGGTCATGGCGCTCACAACTGGCAGTGTACCGGCATTGGCAGCAGTGGCGTGGCCAATCTAACCCGATCTACGGCACCGAGGCTCTCGTGCGTTATTTAGCTTATCCCTTACAGGCTTGGTTTTCGGTGAGTCATGTGTCGAGCCAAATTGAAACAGACAACTATAACTATCCATCTGCTTTCGATTTCGCTTTTCTTGTTCGGGCAGGTTTAAGGTGGGAGCTACCAGCGCAGTTTACCCTGACCGGGAATATGCTTTTCCGCCAAGGCCAATACTACCTACCATTGATGGACCGAAGCTGGGAACCTGCTATTCAGGCCTTCTCTCCTGTCTATGCTCCTTTGGATGAGGGTGAGCGTTTACCCAATTACCAGCGTCTAGACCTAGGCCTTTCCAAGAATATCATATTTGAGAACAGCTTCTTGATTCTCTACTTCAATATGAATAACGCGCTCAACCACACCAACCAGAGGGGTTTTGCTTTCAATGATGATTATTCTCAGTCATTCACTACCCTGTATAGTCAGCGAACCTGGTTTTGCGGGCTTGTCTATCAGTGGGAGTAGTTTTTTTAACCATATAGGGCATGTAAGATTAAACCCTCCAACTAACTCAACTCATTCAACCAACTCAAC
>CAJXOS010000315.1 GCA_913057725.1 uncultured Lewinella sp. | reverse complement strand
TGGGTCGCTCCCAGTTAAGGAAACGACCCACGCAAAGAACGCTAAAGCAACGGAGAATGTTATGATAAGAACCTAAGCCGTTGCTGCTTTTCGGTTAGAAGCCTGCCGCAGTTGTGCTATTTTCAATGTTAACACGCACGTTATCTGGTACAAATACCACATAAGTGATGTTTTCAGCTAATGCTTTGCCGTTAACGAGTACCTCTCGCTCAAGACCAGGAACGGAAATTACATACTGTTGGCTCTCCAACTGTCCTTTGAGGTTATAGCGTCCAGCCTGTGCGAGTGATCGCAACATAGACTCAGTACCGTTTTGTAGTCCAACGGTCATTTGAATTCGGGCTATAGACTGACCCCAAGTTTTTACTTCAACTGGGGCATCCATGCGCAAGGTTGTTTCTTGCGCCCCCATTAGATTGAAAGAGCGTACGAAAGTTTTCTCAATGGTTTGGGCGAAAAGGCCCGCCCCAGCCAGCAACAATAATGCGACAAGAATTAAACGGGAGCTTTTCATATTCAAGTAGTTTGATCAAAAGAATGACTGATTGATATACAATCGTAATATTTTATAATATACTAATTTTCAACCACAAAATCAAGGCTAAGCCGAATTTTATACCGGCAAAATAACTGTACGTACAATTACTGTATAGCCGATCGAATCTTGACAAGATTTTCCAGAAGTGGTTCTAGTCGATCTAATGGAAGCATATTTGCTCCATCGCTTTTAGCTTTTGCCGGCTCTGGGTGCGTTTCGATAAATAGCCCATCGACACCAACCGCAATGCCTGCGCGTGCAACTGCTCCAATCAGAGCAGGTCGCCCACCGGTCACCCCACTTGCCTGATTCGGTTGTTGAAGCGAATGCGTACAATCCAGGACCACTTTAGCTCCAAAAGACTGCATCGTTGGCAAACCACGATAATCGATCACGAGATCCTGATAGCCAAAGGTTGTTCCCCGTTCAGTCAACAGCACCTTATCATTTCCGCTTTCGATTACCTTGTCCATAGCAAACTTCATTGCCTCTGGACTTAGGAATTGTCCTTTCTTTACGTTTACCACCTTCCCCGTCTGCGCTGCAGCTACTAGCAAACTTGTTTGCCGGCAGAGGAAAGCTGGAATCTGCAAAACATCCACATACTCAGCAGCCATTGCTGCCTCTTCTTCTGTGTGGATATCAGTTGTTACAGGCAAATTGAAAGTCTCACCGACTTTTTGAAGAATCTTCAAGGCCTTCTCATCCCCAATACCTGTAAATGAATCAATCCGAGAGCGATTCGCTTTCCGATATGATCCCTTAAAAATGTAAGGAATAGAGAGACGATCACAGATTTTACTTACAGCTTCAGCGATCTCCATTGCCATCTCTTCACCTTCAATAGCACAAGGTCCAGCAATGAGAAAAAAGTTCCCGCTATCGTGGTGTCGCAGTCGTGGAATTTGGTGCAGATCCATGTTTGAATTACTTTTTCAATTTATGAGCGCCAAATATAGCAGTAAGTAAGCAGATCAAGTTTGCAAGTTGCCCTAGCTTATCGGCTGATGATCAACCGAAAACCGGTCACTAAAACTTATAGCTTGCACCAATATTCGCCAGTGATATACCAAAACCAAGCTCACCATATATACTCCAGTGCGCGTTGATCGTCTTACGTGTACCAACAAATCCGCTGAATAACAGGCTACTGTCCTGTGGACGGGAGAAACTTGGAATTTCATCATCTCTGGTTTGCTCACCAGCAAGTAGTTCAACAGTTTTGTCAACTTCAGGTAGGTTAGCGCCAACTGCCAGGCCACCATATACTCTCCATCCGTTCAAATCATTGCTATGTACAGCGGAACGTAGTGCCACAATTACTGTACTTGTCTCATAGTACTCGGCTACCCCAGCATTGAGATTAACATATTCCCCTTCGTATTGAGAATAGCTTCCGGAGAATCCTAAGGAAAAATTTGGGTTCAAAAACACTTCCGCAGAGACACTTAGCGGAGGTACAATGGTAGAACTTGCATCAGCTGTATAAGTAGGAAGCAATCCCACTGAGGCGTTTAACTGAATATCACCAGTCTTCACTCGAAAGTCCTGTGCATTTAGTTGGAAAGAGACGCAGCAGAGGACCATAATTACTAAAGAGCGAAATGTCATGGGCTTCTATAATTTAGTTCTTTTGAATTCAATGTTGTTTCGCACCGCAAAGATAGGTCGAAAGCAAGGAAGAGTCAAGCACATTTTAGAAGATTATTCTTTATTTAAACGTCATTTCAACAAAAACAGAATAATGTTCTTTAAATCAATGAAAAACGAGACCAAAGCCTGCTCTCAGATAGATAGACCATAAAAATGATGGAGAAAAAATTCACTTTTTATCAGAGGTCGGTAAATGTTAAAGATTCTTGATTTCATTCCCTCCACAAACCAGCCCCCAAAACAATCTAGCGGCTTTCCTGTTTCATAGCGGTTCACAGTAATTTAAGCATCCACTTTTGAGTGAAGTTTAAATTGAAAGTGCCTATCTCGGATAGATACTTCAACAGAAAAAAGACAAAAAAAACCCAGATTTACTGAACCAACAAGGTGTTTACGTAGTTACACACCAAAGTCTTTCACAGGATCAAAAGGCGTAATGACGAAAGAAGAATTCCTCAAATCGGGCTTAATAGAGCAGCATGTACTTGGCCTTACTTCACCAGAAGAAGAGCAAGTAGTACAGCAATTCCTTCAACTCCATCCCGAGCTTCAAGCCGAAGTAGAGGCCCTACATCATGCGATGCATCAATACGCCAGTCAGTATGCGATTCCTTCAATGGAGGGTCAAATGGATGATTCTGTGGCGGAAGGCCCGTCAGCAATGGCCGTTCCTCGCATGCCCAGCGTATGGCTGTATGGCTTATTACTATTATTAGGTGTTGGCAGCTTTTTTCTGTGGCGTCAGACCCAAAACCAAGGCCAAAGCATCGTCCAGTTAGAAGCTGAATATGCTGCCTTAGCCTCGTATTGCGAGCAACATGAGCAGAAAGCAAGAGCAGCACAAGCATTGTTGGAAAAAACCAAATTGCCTTCTACTGCAAAATATAT
>CAJXOS010000314.1 GCA_913057725.1 uncultured Lewinella sp. | reverse complement strand
AGAGGTGTATTTCAATGGGAAGAAACTCGGCGAACATATTGGTGGTTTCACTCCATTCAATTTTGAAATTACCTCTCTTATTGAGGATGAAGAAAATTTCCTCGTAGTGAAAGTGGATAACAAGCGTCTAAAGGAAGGCGTGCCCACCTTGAATACGGACTGGTGGAACTATGGAGGAATTACCAGAGATGTGAAAATCATTGAAACCAAACCGGTATTTATTGCTGATTACTTCTTACAACTTGCTCCGGATGATCGGGAAAAAATTGCTGGATACATACAATTAGACGGAGCCTCAGCAGGCGAGCAGGTACATCTCTCAATATCTAAATTGGGCGTAGAGTATACCGCTGAAGTGGATGCAAATGGCTTAGCAGCCATTAAGCTTAAAGCAGAGGATATTCGATATTGGTCGCTGGATGATCCGCACCTTTATCAAGTAACCATTGCTACGGACCTGGATGTGGTGATTGATGAGATTGGATTCAGGAGTATACGGACGGAGGGTAGTAATATTCTGCTCAATGATAAATCGATCTATTTACGTGGCATTTCTATCCATGAGGAAAGTCCGATCCGAGGGGGTAGGGGATACACGCTTGAAGACGCTCAGCAGTTACTAAGTTGGGCCAAAGAATTAGGATGTAACTATGTCCGTCTCGCGCACTACCCGCATAATGAACACATGGTACGCCTGGCGGATCAACTGGGGATGTTAGTGTGGGAGGAAAATCCGGTATACTGGACCATTGACTGGGAAAATGCTGATACCTATCAAAATGCCGAAAATCAATTAGCGGAGCTCATTGCAAGAGACAAAAATCGTGCAAGTGTAATCATTTGG
The DNA here is from genome assembly GCA_913057725.1 of uncultured Lewinella sp. Lineage (GTDB taxonomy): Bacteria > Bacteroidota > Bacteroidia > Chitinophagales > Saprospiraceae > Lewinella. Next base: position 2,326 of record CAJXOS010000314.1, on the reverse strand, counting down.
TCTATGGCGAATGAAACACCAAATTCGCTAGCAAGAAATCGATTCCTAGGTAAGCTTGCGAACTTCACAAAAGCCACTGACCCAACTAGATTAATCAGTGCAGCACTGGAACAGAAAGATTACCAGGGCAACCCAGCAATACGCACCATCAGTGACCCCTTCGCAGACATTGTAGATGTCCTTAGCTTCAATCAGTATATCGGTTGGTACGATGGTCTCCCAGAAAAATGCCAGACGATTACCTGGCATATTGAGCAAGATAAACCCGTAATGATTTCTGAATTTGGCGCGGGTGCAAAACAAGGATTCCACGGCACTAAACACGCTAGATGGACAGAAGAATACCAGGAGTATTTGTACGAGGAAACGCTCCAAATGCTGGATAAAGTAGAGCAGATACGTGGGATCTCACCGTGGATCTTAGTCGATTTCCGGTCTCCCAGGCGCGTATTGCCAGACATCCAAGACGGCTGGAATCGAAAGGGATTAATCTCTAATGAAGGGAATAAGAAGAAAGCCTTCTTTGTATTACAGCAGTACTACGAAGAGAAGGCAAAAGCCACGCGAAACTAAGACAAGAAGCGCGCTGCGAAGCGATTACACAATCCATCAATCAAGTCCGTCTTGACCAAGGCTTCTCTCCAAGCGGATGGAATAGCTCCAATTCCGTAATGCGCACCAGCCAAACCACCAACAATGGCCGCTGTAGTATCCGTGTCTTCTCCTAGGTTGATAGCCGTGAGAATGGTCTCCTCATAGGTTTGACAACGCAGTAAGCACCAGAGGCTTGCTTCCAAGCTATGCATGACGTAGCCGTCAGAAGCGATTTCCGACGAAGGTAAATCGCGAAAGGAAGGGGCTAGCATTCTAACAAAATGCTCACGTTCCACTTTGAAGATCTCTCGCGTATCCATCAGGCCTTGAAAATCGGAAATAGCATTCTCAAAAGAGTGTTCTTTGCTGTTTTCTTCAACTAAATAGTGATAAATCCTCAAATAGAGAAAACAAGCCAATGCTGACCGGATATGCCCATGCGTAAGTGCAGACACTTCCCAAATGCGATCAAATTGCTCGTCAAGCGACAGATGCTTGATAGCATAATACAATGGTAGAATGCGCATCAGCGATCCGTTGCCATTGGTGTATTCGTCCGCTTCGAGATAGAGTAGGGTAAGGGACTCCAATTCATTCTTCTGAAGGATCTCATCCAACACTCCGATCGACCGATGGGTAGTCATGCCGATATCAAAGACCCGGCCATGCGGCGTCCAGATTTCTGCATTGCGCCAAGCGACAAACTTGCGCGCGATATCCGCTAAGTCATATCCATCACAGAGGCTGTCAGCTAGGCAGAATGTTAGAGAGGAATCATCGGACCACGTTCCAGGCGGTTGGTTGTAGGTACCATAGCCGCGAACACCCTTAACTGGATCGAGCGCTAGTTCTTCTCTATACTTGAATTCTACTGGGACACCCAGCGCATCTCCAATCGCCAAGCCGAACAGACTGTCATGAATAATCGTACTCACGCTTATTGATTTGGTGCTTTCACTATTTCTAAAAGGCGCCTTATGCCAGCTTGCGGATTTTCCCACCATTCATCCGCAGTGGTCATCTTATTCTTGGGCTGAGAGCTCGTTAACCCTAACACGTACATACCTGCACGGCGAGCGGCTAAAGAGCCCGCAGGAGAGTCTTCCATAACCAGGCAGCATTCCGGTTTTACGCCTAGCTGACGAGCAGCAGATAGATACATCTCCGGTGCCGGCTTAAGTTCCTGTACATCATCCGCAGTCAGGATCGCTTTCATGTAAGTAGCAATAGGAGTAGATTGGAATACGAAGTGGGTATCACGGCGTGCACTGTTCGTCGCGATTGCCAAAGGCAGAACGCCATGCAATTCCTGAAGGCCTTCTTCGATTCCTGGAAAGGCCTGATTCTTTTGTACGACTAATTTGTGGAACAGCACCTCTTTTTCCTTTTGCAGGACGCGAGCAGGTATCGGCAAATGATGTTCCTCGATGACGCTCTGTGCAAGGAAGCGATCTGCAGTACCAATCCACTGGCTAAACCACTCTTCGTCATACGAATAACCTCGCCTTCCAAGTACCTGTAACCAAGCCTCACAATGCACGGGTTCGGTTTGCACCAAAGTGCCGTCTAGATCGAAAATTATTGCTTCAATGGGGTGGGGTAGTCGCATGCGGCAAATGTACCAAAAATGAAAATGGGTGCCAGCCTTGACCAGCACCCATTTTCTAAAGAAAACGGACAAATTTTCCTTCAAATGCTCTTAGAGCGTGTTGGGAATTTTCTTGCTCTAAGC
>CAJXOS010000313.1 GCA_913057725.1 uncultured Lewinella sp. | reverse complement strand
GAACGAAGTGACGATCACCGCAGGTAAACAGTAGTGGGGCAGGCTCACACGCACTTCAAATTCAGCAGAAAATATTATTTTTATTGAGCTATTATGCCACACCAGCAACCCATACATCAAGATTCACAGCCGGCCGCGCAAACAGTGCCGACCGCTGAAGCTACGCCTGTAGCGCAAACACGCCTGGCAGAGCCGAGCCTTGCGCCCCCCGTCCAACTGGCGGCGCCTCCTAATAATACGGGCCTACCGGACAATCTAAAATCTGGTATCGAGAACCTTTCGGGCTACAGCATGGATGATGTACGGGTACACTACAACTCCAGCAAGCCTGCACAATTAAATGCGCATGCCTATGCGCAGGGTACGGATATTCATGTAGCACCAGGGCAGGAAAGGCATTTACCACACGAAGCCTGGCACGTGGTGCAACAGAAGCAGGGCCGGGTGCAAGCGACACGGCAGTTGCGGAGCAAGGTGGCCATCAATGATGATCCGGGACTGGAGAAAGAGGCAGATGTGATGGGGAGAAGGGCAGTACAAAGAAAAACCCCACAAACCTCTCAGAGAGGTAACCTACAACTTATTGCCAAATCTCCTATTAGCCCGAGCCTTATTTTACAAGGCAAATGGATCATAAACAAGCGATCTGGAGAATATCGTGAAATTGCTGATGACGCTAACCCTCCATTTGGTTGGCGAGATTTAGCAGCTGACGAAGCACCACCGCGCGTGCCAACAATGGCTGAAAAACGGGAAGACTTAAGAAGAAGATGGAGCGGCAAAAGTGCGCAAAACCGAAAACCTAGTGAAATGGATATAGTGAGAAATCCACCTGCTGGTGAAGTCGAAATGGCCCCAGAATTAGCAGTACTAGGTACGGACAAAAACTTTGCTGATGGCAACCTACTACTCCCTGAAGTAACCGCACAAGCTGGCCGCCATGCTGAGAACAAGCGCCCTACTTATATGGCCGGTTTCCTACATAACAAAGGAGAGGATTGGTCTGCAGATAATCAACAAGAATTTTTAGATCAAGTAAGAGTGAATGCCGATCGTATTGAGGTGGCACACAATACGATTCAACGCGAACTGGATGCCACGGAAGACCCCGCAGCTAAAATAGAAGAAATTGTAAAGCAGCGTAAGGCGAATAATATTGGCACCCCGGAAGAAGTAGATCAACTCTTGAATGGACAATGGTCAAAAATACTGAGAAGAAGAGTTTCTTCGCCAACGCACCGCTGGGTGAAGACTAATGGTGCACCCGGTGATGAAGGATATGAGCGCGGCCACTTGCGTAAAAGATAACTTCTATTCAGAACAGCCAAGCCCCTCTACTAACAGTGCTTTCTAGTATATATTTTCATCTCAGCATGCTACAGCACACATCAAAGAAATTGACCAACCCCCTCTTACCCCGCCCCTTAAAGTCCTGAAAATGTGGTATTTTACAACACTAAACCTAAAACGTGCGACAGCACCAACCCATATCCCAACCGCAAGAGCAAGCTGCTCGCCCCTCCCCTCGTGGAGCGGCCACACCAGTGGCACAGACGCGTCTGGCCCAGCCCGATGTCATTCAGCGGCGGCTCATTATTGGTCATTATCGGACGGACGTAGTTGAGGATGAAGCGGGCAAAGAGTTCGCTAAAGTTGCTAGTGACGATAGGAAATTTCCGCTGAAAAATGCCAAAGAAAAAGAATTCGCCCACGACGGCTACGCGCGCCGCTACAAAGATGAAAGCGAATTCAAAGACCACGCCAACGGACGCCCCGTACACGTGGGTTTAGCCCGAAAATTGGGCTGCTGGTACCGTCTACCACAGCTACCTACCGGAAATGACACCAAGTTCTTCGTCTTAGGAGAGAACCATGGAGCGTTTGGCTATCGAGAACTGCTTGCCGAGAGTAATCAAACTGGCAACGTATTGGGTGAAGGTGGCTACAACGATATTCTATCTGCTACTGCTACTAGTGATTTGGCTGAAAACGACAGCCCTTTTAATGAAGGTACAGACTCTCCCCTCACAGAATATGGCATGGAAAATATTGCTGCCAAGGCTGCCTTTAGCTTAGCTGTTTTTCTACCAAAATTACAAGCCGACTCCAAAACCAGAACGCCCAAAGTCAAGAAGACAGAACCAGAGGCCGACTGGTTAGCCCACTATCAAGCTGCCGATCCAAGAAAACGGGGAACAGGTTCTGGACTTAATCGCGTCCCTTATTATAAGGATGGTAGTGATGAAAAGGTATACGCCAGCTACGGCACAGCAGCAGAATCCTATGACACTACGACTACTGCTACAAGAATTGCAAAAGCCTTTGCCGATAAGGCCGCTATATATGCTGGAGACCACGAAGATAAAGTACGATCAGCCGGAGCAGCAGTCGCCGCCTTTTTGCCTGATCTAAAAGCTATAATTGCCGACCCCGGGGCCGCGGAAGGAAGACTCAAAACAGATACTCGTGCCAAGGTTTTGGCAGCGCTAAAGCAGTTGAACGAAATCGCATTCTTAGAATCCATCAAGATGAGTGGTGAGAAAGCTGTTGCTGACAAAGCAACCTTGACCACTAAATATCCTGTTACTTACCAAACCACGACAAAACGGCGCGAGGCAGTCGGTGACAATACCGACATCAAGGCCAAAAAATGGGATAAAGAGAAGAAAAAGTTCATGGCGCACCGCGATGTAGCAATGTACTATTCCGTACTAAAAGCCAAAGCTCAAGGCGACTTTATCATGGCGGGTATGGGCGATCATCATGCCACCGACCTGAAAGCCGCGCTGGAAGCGGATCCACATAATATTCCCGTCATCACTTTCGAAGACTTTGTAGGCTCTAAATCAACATCGGCCTTATAAAAATGCAAACGCACCAGCAACATATTGACAGGCAAGCAACTGCGTCCCAACCCGCTCAGCAGCGGGTGGTGGCAGCGCCTGTACAGCGTTTGCGGGAGGCATCAAGTTCTAATACGGAAATAACGGCTGGGGATCGACTAGCGCCCGAAATGGGGCCTCCTACCCCCGTGGTCCAACGGCAAGTCAATAATACCGGCCTACCCGACAACCTCAAATCCGGGATCGAAAACCTTTCTGGTTATAGCATGGATGATGTGCAGGTGCATTACAATTCCAGCAAGCCCGCTCAACTGAATGCACATGCCTACGCACAGGGTACGGATATCCACGTAGCGC
>CAJXOS010000312.1 GCA_913057725.1 uncultured Lewinella sp. | reverse complement strand
TGCTATATCTGAGGTAAATGGTGCAATTCGCTCAGGGGTCTCTAAGGGCTCACGTACAGGTACAAAACGTTCTACCTCCTTACGGAACTGGGTAAATACGTCAGGCGTATGCGTAACAGGAAAAGGAAGATCAGCTGTGTAGTACAGCATCTTACCGCGCACATAGTGGATTTCCTGCCCAATGGTCCACAACTTTTTCTCCAGCTCATTTTGTACCGATAGCTCTTCCGTCGTGCGTTCTCGGTTGCAAAAGATCCAACTACTGCGAACTTCCCGGGCCAGGTTAAAGAGTACATCTTCTGGCTTTCCAGTTCTGACAATCAGTTCGTTGCCTCTTTTCCGGAATTGTTCTCTAAGGTCTTCAACTGCTTCAATGATAAATTTCGCGCGAAAGCGACCCGTTTTTGGAAAATCAAACCATTGGGTGCGGCCTTTGAACACACGCTCATCAAAGATGTAGATGGGGATAACCTCGTCAGCCATGCGCAAAGCTTGCTGAAGCGCCTCATTATCGTGCAAACGCAAATCCTGTCGAAACCAAACTATTGCTCTCCGCAACCCCATATACTTTTATCTTAACATTGTGCCATCCAAGCGCTGGCAGTTGAATGTTTTTGAAAATTGTGAAAGTTTAACAAAGATAGTGTAGCTTGGTTGGCTGCGGGAAGGTAATTTCAATAAATTATTAACATTCTTGCGCCACAAACAATTCCGGATCACTCGCGTTGGTGATTACAAGCATAAAGTGCAATATGAAAAGAGTTTTTTGGTTCCTGGCCTTAGGTACGAGTCTTTTGGTGGCCTGTAGCCAGAATGAACCTACCTTACCAGTTCTGGGACCGTTTGAACGGGTAGACGGCGAGAAGGTGTATGCTCCTGTAAGAGCATTTGAGCTGCTTAATCAAGAAGGTGACACCATTCGCCAGGGAGACCTACAGGGAAAAATCAGAATCGCAGACTTCTTCTTTATTAGTTGTCCTACCATTTGCCCTAAGCTACAGTCGGAAATGCTACGGATTCGTCAGGCTTTCTCTGATGATGACCGAGTGGTACTACTTTCGCACACCATTGATCCCAAACGAGACAGTGTGGCGGCACTGGCCCACTATGCTAAGAATCTAGGGGTCACAGCAGCAGAACAATGGCAGTTTCTTACCGGTAATCGGGATAGTATTTATGAACTCGCTGACGACTACTTCAACATCGCTGTAGTAGCACCTGATGCTCCTGGTGGCTTTGATCACTCAGGGCGCATTACGGTAGTAGATACAGCTGGCTACATCCGCACATTTGCTAATGGGCTCGACGAAGCAGAAGTCGATGCATTGATTGAAAACACAAAAGTACTTTTGAATGAATTGGACCATTAAACTGGCCTTCCTTAGCATCTTTGGAACGGTGGTATTCTTCAGCTGTCAGCAAGAACCTTATCGTCAAGGGAAAAACTTGTACGCTATCCACTGCGAGAACTGCCACATGGCAGATGGTACGGGCTTAGGCGGCAATATTCCACCTTTAGCAAAATCCGATTACCTGGCACAAAACCAAGCACTTATCAGCTGTATTATCAAGTACGGACAGGAAGGGAAAATCGTCGTCAACGGCACCACGTATGAGGAGCCAATGCCAGGTGTAGAATCGCTGTCTGAATTTCAAATTGCCAATATTATTAACTACATCAATCACGCTTGGGGAAACGACTATGGATTCGTCAAGCTAGAAGACATTCGAGAGCAGATAGAAAACTGCAATTAAGCCGACCCGGGTGGAGAGAATCATCAATAGTCAGATGATTATTACTACATTGTACGCCGTTCAAAATACTGCCACATGCCCACCTGGACTAAACTCGCATTAATTTGTTTAGTAATTCAACTTATTCACCTTCCGCTCTCAGCACAAGTACCAATCAATGACGACTGCGCCGGGCTAATTGATCTTGGCGTCGCTCCTTATTGTCCGGAAATAGTCCTTCCCGGGAGCGAAGCTGACGTTTTTAGCAATACCGATGCCACGGCCAGTGATGTTGGTGCAAGCAATGCCCCAAGTTGCTTTAGCGGAGGAACCACTCAAAGAGATGTCTGGTTCTCCTTCACCACCAGCGATACCATCTTTGATTATACCATCACAGTTATGGGAATTGAGGGCCTCAACGGAGAAGGTCCAATAACCAATCCGCAGATTGCTTTATACCGAGGCAATTGCGAAGTTAATGGATTAGCAGAACTGCTATGTGCAAGTGCGGAGCCAGGAGAAACCATGGTGGAACTAACCGCAGATGGCCTTACACCAGGTATCACATATTTCCTTCGAATAAACGATTATTCAGCTACCGCTAGCCCCAACTCGGGCAGCTTCAAGCTTTGCATAGACGAAAAGGACCCGATCAATTTGATCACTGATGGTGGCTCTACGGATTGTGAGGGCGTACTTTATGACTCCGGTGGCCCAGATGGAGATTACAGCAATAATGAGAACAATGCCTTTACCATTTGCCCGAGCCAGCCGAACCAATGTATTCGGTTTACACTAAGCAGTTACAATATCGAATATGTTGCAGATAACGGTCCATTTCCTGGCATCCCGTTAACTGATCTGCTGCTCTTCTATGACGGTCCAACGGTGGATCCTAATACGCTAATTTCTAACCTGGGTGGCTATAGCCAGAACGATGGCAATACGGTAACTGCCAATTCGGGGGTATGCTATGAGGTTTTTGCCTCCAGCGGCTGCCTAACGGTTCAATTTATCTCTGATGGAAGCTCTACTTTCCCTGGATTTGAGGGCGCCTGGGAGTGCTCTACCGACGCCTGTGAGCCACCGATACCATTGACGGTAGATGATACAGCTACCGAGGCAGAAATTGAGAGCGTATTGAGTTCTGGGCAGTCTCAGGTAAACATTATTGATATCAATTGTGCCGAAGAGGCCTACGGTACCTTTATTGCAGGTGATGACAGCGATCTCGGATTGGAAAGTGGAATCATCCTCTCATCTGGACGCGCAGCCAATGCCATCGGCCCCAACAATGAACAAGGTGACATATTTGACGGAGACTTCTTCCTGGAAGGCGACCCTGATCTCGATTCGCTTTCGGTAATTGGAGGAAACAATCTTCCTTCCAACGATGCTTGTGTCATCGAGCTAGAAGTATTTGCCAACACCAACGAGCTTAGTTTCGAATACGTGTTCGGCTCAGAAGAGTACCCGGAGTATGTTGGAGAAAACTTTAATGATATTTTCGCCTTCCTCATATCTGGTCCTGGAATCACCGGGCTTCCCCAGCTAG
>CAJXOS010000311.1 GCA_913057725.1 uncultured Lewinella sp. | reverse complement strand
AGCCTTGATTTTTGGTTCTTTTTATCAAGAAAAAGAACAATACATTAACCCCTTATTAAAGTTCGCTATCGAATAAGGATTTCGTCAATAAATAACCACGGAGTATGTCCACTACCCGGGTGCCAGTTAGGGATGGCATTAAGGTTATTAATAGTGAGTGTGGCACGAGTGGGTTGAATCTCGCCCACTTCAATTGTTAGAAACCGATACGTCGTTCCTTGTTTAGGACTAGCTGTCTCGTACAACATTTGCCCTTCGGCTAAAAGACCATCTGCCTCATCATAAAACTGGACTTGCACAGTATCCGGCGCGAATATCCAGCTATTTTGATCCTCAAGTACGGATAACGTAAGTCCTGCGATAGTCTTGCCGTCAAGTTCGATGTCAAATGATAGTTGCTCGGCTTGATACCCTAACCATTTCCCATCTCGAAAATTGGCGCTTCCCTTTTGCTGATCTATCAAAATGGCGGCCTCCGCCTGATCGTAGGGAGCCTTTGGTTCTGCCGAGCATTTAATACCAGCAGCCTGTGCTTTTAAACGAAACACCTCCAAGCTTACCTCTTCACTTGGCTGATAACTACCACCAATGGTCTTTAGGCGAAGTTTAGCAGTAGTGATTAGCTGAATCGAATCCTTCGCCACTTGGCTTTTTTCGTCTGGGACCTCACCATTATCTGTATAGTAGATTTGGCAACCGGGTAACGGCTCATTCAGGTAAATCGTAGCTACATCGCGGAAGAACACCTGATTTACACGCAAACCAGGTCGACTCAACTGCACCTCCTCCATTTGTACAAATGTGATGGCAGAAGGTCGGTGGCAAGCACCTAAACAGACGCTGAAGAAACAAACTATGATCCACCAGTACCCACTCATACACGGTAGAGTTTTTTCGGATAAACCTGCCCAGCATTCCACTGTGGTATATATAGGTTCTCATCATCATCCACGCATACGTCATGCGGATGTTGAAAGAGTGTAACAGCCTGCGCCATAGCGCCCAGCTTACCATCACGGTAGCGTGGTTCTACGCCTCCGGGCGCAGACACCAGTTGATTGTCCTCATCAAGGATACTGATGAAGCCCGAGCCGTCCGCTTTGTTCCCCGACCATATGGTAGCAAGATATACTTCCGATCCATGAATCACCGGCCGGCAAATGTAAGCGCCTGGCAGGTCGATCGTGGACAAATAATGGCCTCCCAAGTCGAAGTACTTCAGCTGGTTCTTCTCGCGTGCCGTAATCAAGAGCTTTGGCTTTCCATCTCGATCATCAATTGCGATACCATGGGCATTGAAGAACTGGTCCTCCCCTGCTCCATGGCCACCAAATTCATTCTTCAACTGGCCGGTTTGGTCATAGACATAGATGTACTGGCTGCCATACCCATCTGCTACGTAGATGTCACCGTTTTCAGCGATAGCTGTTTCAGTAGGCAAAAAAGGTCGGATGCCGCCATCTGCTTGCGAAAGCTGCGGATTATTAATTCGAAGTACCTCTCGTCCATCAAGCGTCATTTTCACCACCACCTCCAAGTCAGTATCCGTGATGTATAGGAACTCTTCCCCACCCTCATCCTTCAAACTCAGCCCGTGTGCGCCGGGAAAATCATTGCCCCAGCTGTCAATTAATTGACCATCTTTACTGTAGATGAGGACGTTGTTCTGCGTATGATTAGTCAGCAAAATGAGGCGGCCTGCACGGTCTTGCACCATTTCGTGGCAGTCCTTCACTGGATACCGTTGAGGATTCAAGTTGCCCCAGTTGGTATCTACTTTGTACTTGAAGTTGCCGTGTCCAATGATCATATCCTTGCTCATTTTATTGAATGCTTGTCCTAGCAGTCCAAGTGGACTGGCCAAGAACGGAAGCGATTTGGTGAAGGTTCTGCGGTTGATATTGGTGTTGTTTTTGTTGACTTATGGCCTATTTCCTACGCCTCATTTTCGTACTTCTTCAAGCTTACGCTAATATATCATGCATCACCTCTCCACTGACGTCCGTTAGTCTGAATCGCCTTCCTTGATATTTGTAGGTGAACTTCTCATGATCAATACCAAGCTGATGAAGTAAGGTCGCTTGGAAATCATGCACATGAACCGGATTCTTGATAATGTTGTAACCAAAATCGTCGGTCTCGCCATAGGTGATACCTGGTTTAACTCCGCCTCCGGCCATCCAAATGGTGAAACATCGGGGATGATGGTCGCGGCCGAAATTGGTATCCGTGAGTGTACCTTGTGAGTAGTTGGTTCGCCCAAATTCGCCTCCCCAGATCACCAGCGTATCTTCAAGCATGCCTCTTTGTTTGAGATCCATGACCAAGGCAGCAGAAGCCTGGTCTACATCGCGTGCCTGATTTTCAATAGCAGTAGGTAGATTATCATGATGATCCCATCCCATGTGGTAGAGCTGGATAAACCGCACGCCCTTCTCCGCAAGCCTACGGGCAAGTAAAGCATTGGCAGCAAAAGTGCCAGCTTGCATAGATTCCGGGCCGTACATCTTGTAAATGTGATCGGGCTCCCCGGAAGTGTCCATGATATCTGGCACAGAAGACTGCATCCGATAAGCCATCTCGTACTGTGAAATGCGGCTCATGATTTCCGGATCCTCAAACTCTTCCATATGCTGGCGATTCAAGTCCGCCACCAGATCAATCATTTTTCGGCGCGACTGCCGATCCATCCCTTCGGGATCCTGGAGGAATAGGACAGGGTCTTTCGCAGATCGAAATTGAACGCCCTGATGCAGAGAGTGTAGGAAGCCATTGCCCCACAAGCGATTATAAAGCGGCTGACCAAATTTGCGCCCCGTTCCTCTGGATAATAGGACCGTAAAAGTGGGCAGGTTTTCATTCATACTTCCCAAGCCATAGCTGAGCCAGGAGCCAATGCAAGGACGCCCAGGCTGCTGCGATCCTGTTTGGAAGAACGTAATGGCGGGATCATGGTTGATCGCCTCTGTATACATAGACTTGATGACACAGATATCATCGACAACTTTGGCCGTGTAAGGCAGTAAGTCACTAAGAGCGGTGCCACTTTTGCCATGTTGTTTGAAGGCATAAGGTGAGCCCACCAACGGGAACGACTCTTGTCCAGAAGTCATGCCAGTTAGACGCTGGCCCTGGCGGACGCTTTCCGGCAAATCTTCACCTCGCATTTTGTTGAGCAAAGGCTTCTCATCGAAGAGCTCAAATTGAGAAGGCCCACCACTTTGAAAGAGGTATATAATTCGTCTTGCTTTCGGCGCAAAGTGGAGCTTACCATTTGACAAGATGCCACTGAGGTTATTGACCAACTGCTC
>CAJXOS010000310.1 GCA_913057725.1 uncultured Lewinella sp. | reverse complement strand
CAATCTTTGGATACAAGGCGATGGTTTACTCTATTCTGGCAATTGCCTTCCTGTCCTTTATTGTGTGGGCGCACCACATGTTTATGTCAGGTGTGAATCCATTCATCTCGAATTTCTTCGTGATTTTCACCCTGATTATTGCAGTGCCATCAGCAGTAAAGGTGTTCAACTGGATTGCAACCCTCTATGGCGGTAACGTCCGCTTTAACTCTGCCAGCTTATTTGCCATTGGTTTCGTATCCATGTTTATCTCTGGTGGTTTGACAGGTATTTTCCTGGGTAACTCCGCCATTGACATTCAGCTGCACGATACTTACTTCGTTGTTGCTCACTTCCACATTGTGATGGGTGTTGCGGCCTTCTTTGGTATGTTCGCGGGTATCTACAACTGGTTCCCCAAGATGTATGGCCGTTTCATGAATGAGACCCTTGGCAAGTTGCACTTCTGGGGTACGATAGTGGGTGCTTACGCTGTATTCTGGCCTATGCACTACCTTGGTATGGCAGGTGTGCCACGTCGTTACTACCGTTTTGACAGTTTCGCAGCCTTTGGCTCTTTCGACCTGATGAATCAGTTCATTACTATAGCTGCGATCATCACCTTCGGCTTCCAGCTGTTGTTTGTAGTAAACTTCTTCTACAGCATCTGGAAAGGCAAGAAGATGACTGACCGCAACCCATGGAAAGCTTCAACGCTGGAGTGGACTACTCCGATCGAGGGCATCCACGGTAACTGGCCAGGCAAGATTCCTACTGTTCAGCGGTGGGCATATGACTACGGCAAGGACGGTAAGGATTTCATTCCTCAGATTCAGCCAGTTGGCGCTGATGAGTCTAAGGATGAACACTAATCTAAGCCGGCAGTCAAGCTAAAATTATAAATTCACTTTGCAGGAGGTAGCCTTCAAGTACAGGGTCTACCTCCTGTAATACAATAGGTACAGACGTGTCTACAAGAGCAGAACAATTAAGTTGGGGCAGCCTGATGCTGCGTAAGGTAAAGGACTACCATATGCTGGTGAAGTTCCGCCTTACCCTTACTGTTGTTTTTTCATCGGTAGTGGCTTTCGCTATTGCAGCGGATGTTCTGCACTGGGGCGCTGTAGCTATTCTTGCTGCAGGCGGTTTTTTAGTAACTGGTGCAGCAAATACACTGAATCAGGTACTTGAAAAAGATTATGACCGTTTGATGAAGCGTACGGCTGATCGTCCTTTGGCAGCAGGTCGCATGACCGTCTCAGAGGCGGTGATGTTTGCCGGGCTTCAGAGTTTGTTTGGCATCACCCTGCTAGCGATGTTCAATCCATGGGCGGCGTTTTTTGGGACGTTTTCGCTGGTGCTGTATGCTTTTCTTTATACCCCGCTCAAGCGCATTTCACCCGTTGCGGTTTTTGTTGGGGCTATACCCGGTGCATTGCCTACGCTTATTGGTTGTGTGGCGGCACAGGGTACGCTTACTCCTTTGGCACTAAGCCTGTTCACACTGCAGTTTCTATGGCAGTTCCCTCACTTCTGGTCTATTGGCTGGCTTGGGTTTGAGGATTATGACAAAGCAGGCTATAAGTTGGTGCCCAAGAGCGGGCAGCAGCCAGATCGTTCGATCGCGCTGCAATCTTTTATTTTTGCGCTTTGCCTCGTGCCGGTAGGGTTGTTTCCCTACTGGATGGGTGTTAGCGGCGTGGTATCTGCCGGGATTGTCGTTGTTTTATCCCTGGCTTACGCAGGATTTAGCTGGAATTTTTACCGTAAAGCGGACCGGAAGTCAGCCTTGATGCTGATGTTCTTTTCTTTTCTGTACATTCCTGTTTCCCTATTAGCCTTTTTTGCAGATAAAATTTAGGTTTAATTATGAATGCAACTGTGGCAACTGAATATACAAGAAGTAAAATCCATCCCAAGAAATTTGCATTAGGCGTAGCCTGTGCGAGTATTTTGATGATGTTTGCTGCTTTCACAAGCGCCTATATTGTGCGTCAGGCAGCGGGCAACTGGCTGGAGTTCCGTTTACCGGACATTTTCTATATTAATACGTTAGTTATTCTGCTGAGCAGTGCAACAGTGCACGGCTCTTACCTTGCGTTTAAGCGGGGTAAAACGCAGGCTTACCGAGTATTGCTGGTGTTTACTTTAATTTTGGGGCTGGCTTTCTTAGCTTTGCAGTATCAGGGGTGGCAGACGCTCACCGCTATTGGTGTGGAGCTTACTACCAACCCTTCCGGCTCCTTTGTGTATGTGATCTCCGGTGTTCATGCCGCGCATATACTGGGTGGGATAGCAGCTTTAATTGTGGCGATCATTCACGCTTTTGCTTTAACGCATAAGGTGACACCCGCCCGGAAGCTGCGTTTTGAAATGACATTAATCTATTGGCATTTTGTAGACTTTCTGTGGGTGTACCTGCTGGTATTTTTTACCCTGCAGCAGTCTTAATCTCAACTACAACTGAAACAAACAAAATAGATAAGACCGATGGCGACAACAGATTCCGTAATGGAAAAACAGGATTTGGACAATCAGGGCGGTTCCTCCTGGGATGGAGGTGAAGCGCCATTTAAGGCGAGCTATGGCAAGCTGATGATGTGGTATTTCCTGCTTTCTGATGCTTTTACGTTTGCAGGTTTCCTTATTGCATACGGTGCGTTGCGTTTCAGCAGCCCGACCTGGCCTGTTCCTGACTTCGTTTTCTCAACAGCGCCATTCGGCGTACATCACGCTCCGCTGATTTTCGTAACGATCATGTCATTCCTGCTGATCATCAGCTCCGTGACGATGGTACGTGCCGTGCAGGAAGGGCACCGTGAGAACAAAAACGGGGTTGTTTTCTGGATGCTGCTGACTATTATTGGCGGTATTGGCTTCCTAAGCTGTCAGGCATGGGAATGGACTAACCTGATTGCTACAGAGCATATGACGGTGAATGTCAATCCATTCGGAACACATGTGGAGTCTGGCGTGTATCTGGATGCTAATGGCAAAGAAACGGATGAAGTATTCGAAGCCGGAGATAGCTATCTGATTCACAAGGCGGGTGCTGGTCATGGTGAGGATCATGGCGAAGGAGACCACGCTGAGCATGACTACACGCAGGGTGACCACGCAGGATACTTTGTGAACTCGGACAACTTCCTGCAGCGCAAGTACCTGGTAACAGATGGTCCGGATGCAGGAGAGGTGAAAATGCAGCAATTCGGCCCTAAGGCGTTTGGCGCATTATTCTTCTTTATTACCGGTTTCCACGGTTTCCACGTACTTTCGGGTGTGGTCTTCCTGATCATTATTATGGTCAATGCAGGCAGCGGCTTGTACATGGCCCGTAAGAA
>CAJXOS010000309.1 GCA_913057725.1 uncultured Lewinella sp. | reverse complement strand
TGGTTCCTGTTTTCTTCAACGCATTCGCTTTGAAATAAAGATTAACGCGCTGGCGTAAGGCATTTAGAAACTGTTGATCTTGACTGTCTTTTTTGTAGTGAATAGTCATGGCTTCAACTTTAATGGGTTACTCGAATACACATGACGCGAAGTGGTTTGGATTCCCACCCGAAGGAGCAGCGGAGCTACCGCCTAAGCAGCCACGAAGTGAAACCTCTTCAACGTCAGTATAGTTGCTTTTTCGGTAGCCAAAGTAGTTGAGCATTTATCCCATTTCAAGTCAAATTTGCATAAGCAGAAACTTACTTTCTACGTATTGTATAAATACTGAGTTTCAATTCTTAGATCCTATCTCTTTTATATAACTTTGATTATCAGGTTTACCAATGTGCTAAGGCCATGAGTGTTTCTCCGCAAGTCCGATTCTTCAATTATTTGCACCACCGCTACGGCAAAAAGGAGGTCATTTTTGAGACCATGGAGGTACTCAAGCTCCAACAAGCAGCCGTGTACAAACGAGTCAATGGAACGACGGCCTTGACTACCGATGAGCTCATGCAGTTGGCCTCTCACTTCAATGTTTCGCTAGACACTGCCCTACAGCACGAAAACTACTTCTCCTTTCAGCATCCGTTCCAGAATAGCAAACGAAGCTTGGATTTCTTTGAGCACTTTGCATTCATCATGGAGCCTATATTGGAGAAAGAGGTCATCCGCTCTGAAATTACCTACCTGGCTAATGAGCTACCGGTCTTCTACTATCTCCACCACGAATATATCTTCCGATTCCAGTTGGCCATTTGGAACCACCTGCACTGGACGGAAGGAAAACTCATCATTGGTTCGGATCAAGTCATTGACCCCAAAATAGATGATCTGCGCAAGCAGGTGGTGGAGAGCTACCGCGCAAGGCGCGTAACAGAGATTTGGAATCCTGCCATGCTCTCTAATTTGTACCAACAGATTCTATATGCTATCTCCATTCGTGTATTTGCCGATAGGGATTTTATCGATAAACTGGTCAAGGATTTGGAAAATCTCATCCACGACCTGCAGCAACTTCCACAGCAAAGTCATGACCCTTCCTCGAGTACGGAAGACCGCCCAAACATTTACATTAATGAGTTTGGCAACTACATGAACATCCTGCTCTTTGAGGGCGAAAAACTACGCTCTACCTGTATTGGCTATGATATGCCACAGTTTATCCTGTCGCACGACACCCGCCTGTACGACTACTCCAAACGCTGGGTGGAGAATATCAAACGGCATTCGGTCTTTATCACTTACGGTGGTTTGCGTGACCGAGAGCTCTTCTTCGCTTCTGTAGAGCGAGAGTTCAGTCAATTTGCGGATCGGGTACAGAAGTTGATGGTCTTGTATCAAATGTAAGCGCTTAGATAAGATACAGCAGTTTGTTCATTTTGCTACCCTACTCCTTGCGTTTAAACCTTTTCTCACTACTGAAATCTAAAGTGGGAAATATGAACGCCATGAAGCTCATACCTATAGCCGTCCTGCTTATTGCTTTCACGAGCTGTTCCAGTACGAATAGTACAATGGACAGTATTTCACCTGCCACTCCAGCCTACCAGATCACTAATGACTTATCGTATAACGATTTGCTCCTGCAGATAGGGCAAGCTAAACTTACGCGAGCCGTCGAACAGCCCGATGCAGATGGGGCACTAGGTAGAAACAAAAACGGCTATTTCCATGTGCGCTTTCAAGTAAACATGACTTCTATATCAGATTTTGCCGTAGCTGCAGAAAGAGTTGACGCTGTTCAATATTTGCTAAATACGATAACCTATTCGTTCGAAAAGCAAAATACTGACGGGAGCTTTGAGTTTTCTCCACCAGAGGAATTACTCAATTCTCCCAACTATCACCCTCCTGCAATCGGAGACCTAGAAAGCGGAACTGCTTTCTTTGCCAGTAGTTTAGGACTTTCACTACTCTCTTTGCAAAACTCAAATTGGTTTCTCTCTAGTCAAGAAACGCAGGCGGCTAGAGCGGCATTGGAATTACTTAAGCCATCCTTTGAAAAGACATTGGACTATCTCTTAAACAGCAGAGACATTTTATCCCAATATGATGTCAATGCGCCTAATAGACTCTTGTTTGATGCACTCGCCTATTACTCTTTAGGGACGTACCTGTCCCGTCCTGATGCACAACAAGCCGGCTTGGAGTTTATTGATGCCGCATTAGGATTGGTTGATTCAGTGGATGGATACTTTATCGAAGGAGGAGGCTGGGACTCTAGTTATAACGGAGTAGCTATCAAGCTGGCTATGGAGTTATTTTCATTCATTGACAACCCTAATCAAAAGCACAACCAACGTGAAGCGATCAGCTCGGCAACAAACTGGCAGATCAGTAGAATAAAGGAGAGTGGAGAAGTTTCTACGGAAGGGAATACTCGAGTATACGAAGGCGGAGAAGCGTTTCTAGGCGTAGAAAAAGGTGTTGACTACGTGAAGACTGTAAAGGCTCTATACTATTTCGGATATCTCACAGATTCACCCGAAGTAGTCGCCTTGGGTGATAAGGTATTGGATTACTACAATTAATATCGGTCCTGCTATCAGCCCCCATACGTTATCATCACTCCTCCCCTATTTCCGCTTCAATACGCTCCATAATTCCTTTGATTTTCTGCTCCATGGAAGCATAGTAGATCAGGATAAAGCGTCGATTAAGCTGGATTTTCCAGAGATACGCCAGGAGTACCTGCTTGGTCTCAGTACTTATGTCTAAGGGTGTATTGATGCCAACGATATTGCCGAATTCGTCAAATTCGAAATGAGGGGCAAAGACGTCATTGAACTCCTTGAAGTAGTTGGCTTGGAACTGCATTTCATAGTAGTTCTCCTCCATGGTCTTCAACGACTCATAATCGTATTCATACAAGGAAATGATATCGAAGCGCAAGGAATCATTCTGGAGGAGTTCTAATCCCCGAGACTTTAGCGTTTCGTAGCCCGAGTTGTTTTGCGCGGAGAAAAAGTCGCGCGTCAACGCCAGATAGTACTGGCCTAAGGAGTCGGTATCCACTTCTTCATTTTGGATAATCTTTCGCCAATATTTACAGGCAGCTGTACCCTCATTGTGTCCAAAGATATTGATGTTAATATCTACGAGGTCCTTTTGAAGACCATTAGAAATCTCCGTCAATATTTTGGTGGCGGCCCGGTTATCTCGGCGATTTTCATTCCAATTGTTGAGCGTAAAGGCCGCAATTACTGCAATGAAAATGGTGAAGAACTCCCAGGCATAGGATTTCCAACCTGTACTTGGTGTCATGACGTAATTCTTTATGTTAGTATACCGAAGCCGAAGTCGTTTGGCGAGGCCC
>CAJXOS010000308.1 GCA_913057725.1 uncultured Lewinella sp. | reverse complement strand
TGTTTCATCCTGAATAGTGAGCTTACCCGTGATATCTTTCAATTCCATATCCGTGTAACGCAAGCGATCTACCTGTGCGTTCATCGTCATATCGATGTTCTCAGGAATTGGAATCACACCGTAAACCTCTTCTTCTCCGCTACCCGCTGCTACACCACCTTCTGGTTCCTCCATAAATGGATTCAGGTCAAAGAAACTCGACCGCACATTAAGATCTCCGCCTAAGACGCCATCATTGAAGGCATAATCAAAGCCGTTAACAATCGTACCGTTTCCGGAGAAGTCACTTTCCCCTAAATCTGAACGTACGTTGTCTACATCGATCCGGTTGGGCTTAACCCGGCCTTTTAAGGCCGCATTTTCGAGTTCGTACACATCATAGACAATACGATCAGCCGTAGCATCTAGCTGAAGATCAAAGCGATCAAACACGGCTTCTTCTTCTGTTACAGTAGTACCGGCATAGCTAGTTTCTGTTTCGCCTTCTTCTTCAGGCATCCACTCATCCACCAAGAAGTAGTTGGTATGAGCTACAAAGCTTCCTCGCATGGTTTTTTCCGGAGAAATGTAAGCCAGAATATTGTCAATCTGGCCGCTAGCTTGAATATCACTTTCACCTAATTTAGCTGCAAAGTCTGCTACCTCCACACGTTGTGGTGTAAAGCTGGCATTCGCCTCCTGAATGACAATCAAAGGAAGGCCTTCTCCTTGGTAACGCAACTGATCAATCGACACGTCACCAGCCATCTGTACCTGATCATAATCCTCACGCTCAATAGTAGACAAGCGAGTTTTCATAGATACGTCGGCCGTGATTCGGCCAGCCATTTCCTCGATTCCTTCTACTGGAAAAGCTTTTGCCCATTGCTTCAGGTCAATAATGCCATCTACCGTAGCATCGACATCAGGATCAGAAATCGGAGTCCGAACCTGGAACTGTGCGCGGAAGGGATCATCTCCTACACGCAAGGCGATTTGCTCTGCCTTTACCACCATTTGGTCCAAATCGGACTTTGGTGAATTCACATCAAGATCTGCTTGGATATTTGAAATGCCCAATGGCAGATCCGGGTACTTAACCTGCCCATCCTTAACCGAAGTTTTGATGCGGAAGGCAGGATAGGTTGTTTCGTTATAGATGCCTTTTACTAAGCCGCTCAAGGTGAAGCTACCATCGATAGCTACATCCTGGTAATCGGCTGTGTAAGCATTTGGTATAAGGGACCAAAGTGAGCGGAAATCGCTCCCGGGTGAATTAAAAGACAAATCCATCCGGATATCTTCCTCCATCAACTGGACCTCTCCATCTGCATTGAGTACAAGCTCATTGACGCGTAGCTCATTATCGCGCAGCTGATAAAGGCTTTCATCCATATTGATATGAAAGATCGCATCCAAAGCAAGCTGCGCTTTGTCCAAGAAAGCAATCCCCCCCTGCTCAACAGTCATACTTGCAATCGCCGTTTCCGTATCAAGGTCATACTCGGTCAGCGTGAGGTTACCACTACCTTGATGATCTAGTCCGTTAATTTCCAAATAGATGTCTCCTGCACGGTCATCGTAGATGATGTTACCTTGAGAAACAGAGTAGCTACGCAGTGCAATTTCCAAAGCCGCCGCCGCACTACTCGTTTCTGCTGGCGTCTCGGTTTCGCTAGGCAAGGCTATATCGTAGTTAGCTAAACCATCCTCTCTTACCAAAACGTGAACCTTCGGCTCGTTTAAGGCTACCTGCCTGATCTCCAGTGGAGTATTCTCCCCAAGTAAAGACTTGATATTAACGGTTACTGCCGCTTCCTGAGCTTCAACCAGCTTAAGACCATCAAATTCGTCCTTACCAGTTAAGGTGAATTCTTGAAGCCCCATCGTCATATGAGGGAAAGACTTCAATACAGATATGTCTACATCTGCAAAATCTGCAGTCGCATTGATGTTATTATTAATCTGCTCCTTGACCACATCCACCAGTTCATCTTTGAAAATAAAGGGAACGGCCAGTAGGGCTCCGATGACGAGAACGAAGAATACAAGCAGAATGATGATTACGCGCTTCAGCAGCTTCATACAAGAGAATTTATTTCGCTAAAATAACGACAATTTCAAGCGGCAAGTTTGTGATCATTCGAAAATATCATCTACTTTCCGCAATAGTCATCTTATAGATGTAATCAATAGGTAGAATTACCTACCTTGTGGGAGCTTTATAGAAATCTTAACATTTGCGGGTGCATCATCCCCTCCACCCAAAAACCAAAGGGAACAACTGTTTTGGCTAAGTACACTCTAATTGAAAACGCCAGTGACCTAGATCGTTTTCACCAAGACTTAAAATCTGCGGACTGGATGTGTTTCGACACCGAATTTGTTGGTGAGAAGCGTTTCCGCACATTGATCTGTCTAATTCAAGTTACTGCCGCTTCTGGCAACTATCTTCTTGATCCACTTCGACTCCCACATATCGATCCGTTACTCGATCTGATCGAAAACGAGAACATTCTCAAAGTTACACACGCTGGAGAGAACGATTATCGCTTGCTGTATCAGCAGCATGACGTTCTTCCGAAGAATGTGTTTGACACCCAGATAGCTGCGGGAATGTTAGGCTACCACTACCCTACTGGTCTCAGCAAAATTGTCAGTGGTGAACTTGGGATTCGTCTAAGAAAGGGCTTTGCTGTAACAGATTGGGAAGCACGACCATTTAGTCAAAAACAGCTGGATTATGCGCTCGAAGATGTGATCATTCTAGAGCCACTTTGGCGCAAACTAACCTCACGTCTGGAAAAAAGCGGACGTGTGGATTGGGCCGCCGAAGAATGTAGCCAGCTAGAAAGTGCATCTTTCTACTATCAAGATCCGAACCATGAAGCGCTCACCAGCAACCTGATCACCTCACTAAAGGAAAAGGAGCAAGTTTTCTTAATCCGATTATTCCAATGGAGAAGATCGGAAGCAGAGCGCCGAGACGAATCGAAAAATAGAGTCCTGCAAACAAAACTCATCAGCCAGATTGTCAAGGCTATGCGCGGCGGCTTACAAGGGTTGAAGGAAAATAGAAGGATTCCAGACTTCGTCTATCGTAAATACGCACAGACTTGGTTGAAGTTATACGAAGAACCTGCGACCGCAGAAGAAAAAGCCGTGTTGAAGCGCTTACCAAGTGCTCCAAACGAGGACGCTCGCGATGAGATCCTCTTAGAGCTACTTTATCTACTGATGAAGTACCGTTGTCTTGACGAAAACATCTCTCATGCGCTAGTGATGCCACGCAACGCTATTCGTAGGATGAAGAACGATCCTAAGATCTTGGAAAACATCTTAGGTAGCGGCTGGCGAAGAGAACTCTTAGGTAAGGATTTTGTTGATTGGTTAGAACATTACGATACCTTGGACCTGCACATTAGCGGTGGACAGATCGGTATCCGAATGCCTGCAG
>CAJXOS010000307.1 GCA_913057725.1 uncultured Lewinella sp. | reverse complement strand
GGCTCAAAGTTCGGGATGACTCATGTTTCTTTTCCATTATAGCGTTGGTACTTCATCCTAGAAATCCATCTTCAAACGAAGGTTGATCCGTCGTGAAGTCAAGAAGTTTGGAATAGCATACTGCTGATTGAAGATCGTCTTGATCCAGGTATTACCCGCCTGGTTTTGTACCTGCATCAAGTTGAATACCTCTAGACTCAGCCAAGTGGAACGGCTGAAGCGCAAAAAGTGATTCGGACGCTTTGCTCGACGCTTATCATCAAACAACAAGAAGCTAAAGCCAATATCTACACGATGGTAAGGATCAAAACGGTAGGTGTTACGGAATACCCGGTTGTTACCCTGCAAACCATAAGGAAGTCCTGTTCCTACGGTCAAATTGAGGTGCATCTTGACATTTTCGTTGGTACGAAGGTAATCCTGGAAGAACATACTTAGCTGCATAAGCTGATCAGTAGGACGTGGCACATCATTTACTTCCACAGCCTCTTCCACATTGAGCTCACGGCGAAGGTGTTGAACATCAGTTAAGTTTTCCCGTGTCCGTAACAACGACAAGTTAATCCAGCTCTCAGCTCCCGGTACAAACTCTCCGTTGAGACGGAAGTCAACACCCATTGCGTATCCACTGGCATCATTTTGCCCGCTATATCGAATTCGAACGTTCTCAATTTCATAACTCACCAGATCCCACATGCTCTTGTAGTAGGCCTCTGTGATGAAGCGAAACTTCTTAGGATTTCGTTTACCGAGGTAGAAATCAAGCGTAAATCCACCTACCGCATGGAATGACTTCTGCGCTAATAATCCGGTGTTAACAGAACCATCAAAGCCCCTCAGTTCGCGGTAGAATGGAGCCTGAAAATAAAGCCCCGTAGCTAGCTTATAACTGATATCTCGCTTACCGCCTAGTGGCTTATACAACAACTGTGCACGTGGCGAAATCAATAGTTCCTGGTTCAAGTCCCAGTAACTAGCACGGACACCAGCAGACAAACGTAGCTCCCCTCTCTCGTCCTTCCGCCAAGTGTAAGTATCCTGGAAATAGCTAGAAAAGCGGTAGGAACGCAATTGATTGCTGGTCTTTAGGGTATTGAACAGGAGCACTTGCGATGTATCATAAGGAAGGCTATAACCGGCTGAATCAAGTCGTTCCCATTCATTGATTAAATCATCGATGCGTTCGTGCTGAGCCTTTACACTCCATTGCAAGAAGTGAGAAGCATCTACATCTTCATTTCCTTTCTGCAGTTCGAGGCCACCTTTCACTTCAGCATTGTAAATCTGAATATCAAGGAAGTTTCGCACAAACTGTTGCTGGGTACCTGCTCCTAACTCCGCTAATACATCACCGAAATTATCGCTGCCTAGATTGCTATCAATCTGACGCAAGCTGTAGCGACCAGTGATATCGATGCGCTCATTCTCATCACTACGGAAAGCAGAAACCAAAAACTTGAGGAAGAACGGATTCACACTACGATCTGGCAGGTAAGTCAAGCTTAAGCCCCCCATTTGAGTGGTGAAGTCATTCACCTCCTGACCGTCGAATACACTGAAGAGCTGCAGAGCAAGATTGATCAAACCAAAGCCCGTACTACGCTCCACAGGACGGAACCGATAAATACTCTGGTTGAAATTTCCTAAGAAACCCAACTGCCAGTCGCGGTTCAGGTCATAAGTTATATAGGTCTGGATATCCGTAAAGTTCGGCGTGTACTCACCTGCTACGTCCAATGTACCCAAGAGGTAGCGAGTATCCTTGTAACGAGCACCTACTAAATATCGTAGTCGACGATAAGAATCTTTATTCGGACGAATGCTACCTTCAACGTGAGCAGATCCACCTAGGAAGCTGAGTCCCACAGAAGCACGTAGGCTGTCTGGCCGTTTGTATTTGATATCAAGAACACTTGAGAGCTTATCTCCATAGCGAGCTTCAAAACCACCGGAGGAGAAAGAGAGATCTCGGATTAGGTCGATATTCGCAAAAGTCAATCCCTCTTGCTGACCTGCTCGAATCAACTGTGGACGATAAATGGCGAAGTCATTAACGTACACTAAGTTTTCGTCGTAATTACCACCTCGCACATTGTACTGACTACTCAATTCACCACCGGTACCACTACTCACACCCAGTGCAATGTGAGGAAGTACACTTTCTAAGTTACCGGTAGTAGTAGGCAGTAACTTCAGCTGCTCTACATCCTCACGGACCATCCCTCCTTCCTCAATCTTACTTTCACGAACGATAACTTCAATATCGCTTTCGGAAGGTGCGAGATCTACATCAATTTGCTGGTTGGAACGGGCTGGCAGTGGACCTAGTTCAGCTGTGGCCTCCTGATAACCAATCCGTGTAAACACTAAGGTGAATACTTCACCGGCAGGAACAACGATGCTGTAACGGCCATTCTCGGCAGTTTCACTAGCAGTGTTGGAGCCTTTTACATATACGGTTGCCAGATCGACCGCTTGCCCGGAAACAGCATCCTTGACGATACCAGTAACCGTAGCACGCTCATTTTGAGCGAAAGTAAAAGCGTTCAATCCTAGCGACAAAAAGGCAATAAGGACAAATATGCGCATGGGAGTAGAGATAATTCGAACAACTACTATTAATAAGAGGTCGAAAAGTAAGCCCCTTTTATGGAAGCTGGGCTTTTCTAAGGATTATTGATGGGTAAGGATAGAGACAATCAGGCGAGTTTTCCAATATCTGTTCCAACAGCCTTCAATGCTTCGATAGCTTTACTTGGATTCTCTGCCTTAAACACACTAGATCCTGCTACTAACACATCAGCACCAGCCTGGAGAACCTTCTCCGCATTTTGCAGTCCGATCCCACCATCCACTTCAATAACGGCCTTAGCATTACGTACCGTAATCATTTCTTTGGCCGCTCTAATCTTATTGAGTGTATTATAAATGAATTTCTGACCACCAAACCCCGGATTCACCGACATAATCAGGACGAGGTCTAGGTCTTCGATGACATTCTCTAGTGTAGATACCGGAGTATGCGGATTTAGGGCAACGCCAGCCTTCGCACCAGTCTCTTTTATTTGTTGGATTGTCCGGTGCAAATGTGTGCAGGCTTCCATGTGTACAGTGATGACATCGGCACCACACTCACGAAAAGTGCTTAAATATTTTTCCGGACTTTCAATCATCAAATGGACATCTAAAGGCTTCTTAGCCAGCCTTTTAATATGCTTTATAATGGGCATGCCGTAAGAAATGTTCGGAACAAATTGACCATCCATTACGTCTAAATGAAACCAATCGGCAGAACTTTCGTTAACCATATTGATTTCTTGGCCTAGTTCCAGAAAATTGGCGGCTAAAACAGAAGGGGCAATTAAATGTTTCTTCATATTAAGAAATCTGCTTACATTTGCGTTTGTAGCCGAAACATAAACAAAAAAACCGGTTGGTTACCCAACCGGTTCGAAAAAAGAGCTTTGAGAGGCTATCTACATACCAAA
>CAJXOS010000306.1 GCA_913057725.1 uncultured Lewinella sp. | reverse complement strand
AAACTTGGACTTGGCGTGTGCAAAGGACAAGCCTCAAAAGATAACCGTTTCATTAAGTACCGTCAAACTACTAGGTTGCGATTTTGACCTAAGCCTGAATCGCAGCTATTCCAGGCAGGGTTTTTCCTTCGAGAAACTCGAGCATAGCTCCACCACCTGTAGAAGCGTGACTGACATCATCCGCTAATCCCATTTGATTAACTGCAGCTACGCTGTCACCACCACCAATTAGGGAATAGGCGCCAGCCTTGGTCGCTTGTGCCACATACTCTGCGATGGACTTGGTGCCATGAGCAAAATTTTCGAATTCGAAAACGCCCATTGGTCCGTTCCAAAGGATAGTCTTAGATTCTAGGACCACCTTTCCGAATGCCTTGATACTTTCAGGACCGATATCCAATCCTTCCCAGCCATCAGGAATGGCTCCTGTAGCAGCAAAGTCAGACGCCGCGTCATTAGAAAAACCGTCAGCAATCTTATTGTCGGTAGGAAGTAAGATTTGAACGCCCTTATTCCGACCTTTTTCAAGTAATTGGAGAGCAAGGTCCGTTTTGTCTTCTTCGCAGATGGAATTGCCAATACTGCCGCCTTGTGCCTTGGCAAAAGTGTAAGCCATACCGCCACCAATGATCAGATTATCTACCGTATCCAAAAGGCGATCTAGCAGGAGAATCTTATCCGACACCTTAGCGCCACCAACAATGGCTGTCAAGGGCTTTTCTGGATCATTAAGCACTTTATTAGCGCTAACTACCTCCTTTTCCATCAAGAAGCCAAATGATTTTTCTGCTGCACTGAAGTGCTTCGCTACTACCGCCGTAGAGGCGTGAGCGCGGTGTGCGGTACCAAAGGCATCATTGATGTATACATCTCCCAATTTGGCCATTTCAGCAGCAAGCTCCTCATCACCTTTGCTTTCGCCTGGGCTGAAGCGTGTGTTTTCAACTAGCAATACCTCACCTGCTTGTAGAGCTGCAGCTTTTGCTTGTGCGTCTGGACCAACGGTGTCAGCAGCGAATTGTACAGGTACGCCGAGTACACTTGAGACGTGGTCCACAATGTGACGAAGGGTGAACTTCTCTACATTGATACTACCATCCTCTTTTTTCTTCTTTTGTGGACGACCCAGGTGCGACATGAGGATTGCAGCGCCGCCATCAGCAAGGACTTGCTTGATAGTAGGTGCAGCAGCACGGATGCGGGTATCATCTGTGATTTGGAATTCCTCGTTTAATGGAACATTGAAATCAACACGAATCAGGGCTTTTTTGCCTTGGGTATTAATCATGGTGGTATATGGTACTTGGTAGAAGGTAGAAAGTAAAGGGTACTAGGTAGAAGGTATATGGCAATTGCAGGAGATATCTTGGGGCTTCGCTTTACGCCTAAGGCGTAGCGCCAGGCTATCCAGGCGCTCCTCTCGTCGGCCTTCCTATCCCTAGCCCTTGCGCACCTCCGTGCGCCACGCTCATCGCAAGCGATTCGCGATCTTGTAGGAAGGGAATTGTTTTCTTGCGATTGCCATGGTATTGGGTAAAAGGTAGAAGTACATTTGCTCAATGTATTAGAGCTCTACTCTCTACCTTATACCCTTTACCCTTATTTAGTAGCGATCAAGTGGGTGAAGTCAGCCAAACGAGCAGAGTAACCTGCTTCGTTGTCATACCAACTTACCACTTTCAGCATGTTTTCTTTTACAGTAGTCATGCCAGCATCGAAGATAGAAGAGTGAGGGTTGCGTACGATGTCGCTAGAAACGATAGGATCTTCAGTGTACTGAAGAATGCCTTTCATTGGACCTTCTGCTACTTCCTTGAACTTAGCGTTCACTGCCTCAGCAGTTACTGGCTTGTTCATTACTACATTCAACTCGATCATTGAGCCAGTGATAACTGGAACTCGAACGGCGATTGCAAACAGTTTATCCTTGATGGCTGGGTATACTTTACCTACAGCTGCCGCAGCACCGGTGCTCGTAGGCACAATGTTAAATGCAGCTGCACGAGCACGACGAAGGTCGCTGTGAGGTGCATCTTGGATACGCTGGTCAGCAGTATAGGCGTGGGTAGTTGTCATCGACCCTACCTCAATACCCCAGTTGTCATTCAATACCTTTACTACAGGTGCAAGGCAGTTGGTAGTACAAGAGGCGTTTGAGAATACGTTAGCACGACGATCTAGTTCGTCATCATTTACGCCCAAAACGATAGTTTGAACACCATCTCCTTTTGCAGGAGCAGAGATGATTACGTCCTTAGCGCCAGCCTGCAAGTGCAAGCCCGCCTTCTCCTTAGTACGGAAGATACCAGTACATTCCAATACGATGTCAATACCCAAGTCTGCCCAAGGTAGATTCTCTGGGTTGCGCTCAGATGTAGCAACAATCTTGTTTCCGTTGACGATCAAAGCGTCTTCTGTAGCTTCAACTGTTCCTTCAAATGGGCCCTGTGCTGAGTCGTACTTTAGTAGGTGTGCCAGGGTGGCGTTATCAGTCAGGTCGTTAATAGCAACAACCTCAATACCGTCTTTTTGTAATAGATTACGAAAGGTCAAACGGCCAATACGACCGAAACCATTGATAGCAATTTTCTTTGCCATATCGTGTACGATGTTTGATGGATAAATACAGGGCGTCTTATGACAGCGTTACCATATGATAGGGCGCCTCTGGATTCGCAAAAATAGCACCTTCTTACTCAATAATCAATAAGGTTAGTGTAAAAAATACAATAATTGTTATCACCAAAAAGGGGTGAGAAAAAATATTTAGAAAAGAAGGAGGGAAATTTGCTTTTTAAAAGTAAAGCCTTGTATATTTGCAACGCTTTCGGAAAAAGCAGTTTTTCTAAGCCGGTTTGATCAAAGGGCTATTTTGGCTCAATGATAGCAAATCAGATAAAAATTGGCCCGTTCGTCTAGGGGTTAGGACGCCAGGTTTTCATCCTGGTAACACGGGTTCGAATCCCGTACGGGCTACAGAGCGTCACCAGTTAATTCTGGTGGCGCTTTTGTCATTTTACGCGCTCATTACATTATACACTACGTTTACGTCTTGTACTCTCCAAGTATCGATCGATTTTACCGCGGTCAGACGAGCGATTTGGAAGATCGGTTGAAACGTCACAATAGTAAACAGGAAAACTCAACACAAAGCGGGGCTCCGTGGATTTTGGTCTGGTATGCCAGCAAACCTGATCGGTCGTCAGCTCTTGAATTGGAGAAAAAGCTAAAAAATCTTTCTAGAAGTAGGTTGATCCGCTTGATGAAGAAATACAACGACCATTATCCAGGAGAAGGTTTGCACCCAGATCAGTAATGTCGCATTTTGGCGGGAGATTGGCCCTGACGTTCTGTAGCCAGAAGTCAGGATGCGTTGTGGAGCAACGCATTCGAATCCCGTACGGGTTATGCTCAATTCCACCGCTATCAATATTTACGGAAAGAACTACGAGCATAACACTGACATCAAACTGATGGAATCAGCTTGTTCGTCAGTGCTACAGAGCGTCATCAGTTAATTCTGGTAGCGCTTTTGTCATTTTACGCGCTCATTTGCATTAGGAAATCGACTCTGTCGTGGTCAGACAAGAAAGCCGCCAATTGCTAGTAGCAATGGCGGCTTTCTTATAGAAGTTGTCTAAAGTTTTTAGCTAGGCGGGCAA
>CAJXOS010000305.1 GCA_913057725.1 uncultured Lewinella sp. | reverse complement strand
CCGCTAACTCCGAGGAGCTTGCGACGATCACCGAAGGTAAACTCCCTCCGGTCAAACAGTAGCGGGACACCCACCCACTCTGTCCTTGTCTCATCAATAGCAATATGAACCACCGCTCGTATTGAAAGCACCAAAGTACCGGAGAGGGTAAATATTCATCCCCCTTGGAGTATCAGAACTTCCCTCCATTCACATCATTCTCAGGCACGGGCTCCACATTATCCCAATGCTCCACGACCTTTCCGTTTTCGATGCGGAAGATATCTACCTGGGCATAATCCTGATTGGTAGTTCCATCATTCCAGTTGGCGCGGCAGAGGGTGGCTACGAAGTTGCCCTGCCCAACCAGGAGGACAATTTCCTCGTAGTTCAAGGGGCGCTTAGGGTCGCTGGCTAGCTTCTGGAAATGCTCCAGGCCATCGGGTACCTCTTTGTTGTGTTGGATGTATTGGTCTTCAGAGATATACCGTGATAAGTTGGAGGGATCGCCACCGCGCATCAAGGCATCCTTCAGGAGGTTGCGCACCAGCTCCTTATTCTCTTCGGTTTTGTCCAGATCAGTGACTTCCGTGGGGCCGTCTACGGAGGTGTGGCCCGAGGGCGTCGAATCAGCATATTCGGCGATGACATCCCAGTGTTCGATGATCTTATCATCCTCGTCGGTATCGAAGAAATCGGTGGTCACCCACTGCCATTCGCCATCGTTGAGGCTTTGGTAGGCATGAACAAAGACGTACTGCCCATCCACCCAGCCCCGCACGATTTGGATATCGCGCTTGGGGTTTCGTTGGATGAAGGGTTCGAAGAATTCTACAAAGCCTTCGACACCATCGCGGACGCCGGTACTGTGTTGGGTATAGCGTGCGCCGGTATACTTGGTGACGGCCTCGCGGGCGTTGCCATCACGGATGCCTTCCAGGTAAAGGCTTTTCGCGTTTTCTAGTTTAGGGCTCATGGTGGATATTGTTTACCCGTAATTTAGGGATAAGGTCGCTGGAAGCCAAGCAGAAATTCGTCCGTCAGCTTGCCTTAGCGCAGCAATGTAAGGCTGCCCCCTTCGGTAAAGGTGAATGCTCCAATCCCGAAACTAAACTGGTAGAGATATTCATCAGAAGGGGCGGTTTTGCCTTCATAATTACCGTCCCAAAAGGCCGTGTAATCATCGGATTCGTAAACCAGTTTGCCCCAGCGGTTGTAGATTTCGCAGCGGTAGTTTGTCAAGGTAGCAGCGGTAAAAACGCCAAAGATATCGTTGTTACCATCGCCATTAGGAGAGAAGATATTGGGAATACTATAGAGCGGTCCCGTTACGACCAAATCTAGAATAGCCTCCTGTACACACCCTGCCTCTGAGGTGACTAGCACAGAGATGGTCTCTGCGCCGGTATCTTCCGTTGCCACTGTTAGCACCGTGTTAGCGCTATCTGGCGAAGAGAAGGTACTTCCCAGCATCGATGACCAGGAAAAAGTGTATCCCTCCACGTCGGGATTGAGGAAAGTACTCAGATTAAGCTCGGTTCCCACGGGCACCGTAGTCTCATTCGGATCACTACCGATATTGACAGTGAACTGATCGTTATCTACCGTAACGAGTACATCATCGAAGAATGGGATACCACAATCATCGATAATCTCGACGGTATACAGGGTCGTTTCGGTAGGTGAAGCTATGGGATTAGCAATCGTTGGGTCTGAAAGCCCTTCCGCTGGCGACCAGCTATAGCTAACGCCACCACCGCTCTCGAGCTGGATTTCCTCACCCGGACAAATCGTTTGATCGACCAGCTCATTGATGAAGGAAATATAGTTGAAGCAAATCTCATGCTCATTATTGAGGCCACCGGTACCGGAAGTAAAGCCCCAGAAAACGAGTGGGTCGCCACCGAAGATATCATTAACGATATCGCCAGTATAGGTAAGTCGCAATTCACAATCAAAATAAGCGGAGAGCGTCTGCGCTGTTGCATCCCAGGTCAGTCGTAAGGCATGGTACTGGCAGTCTTCTACATTAGCAGCCGTAGCACTTGCCTGAACGGGACCAGCCAAGGCACCTTGAGGTAGATTATGATTGAGAACACCGTCTCGAATGATCGTCATATGATCATCAAATGGATCACCAAAATCTGCATTCTGGTAGGTATCAAACTCCACACCTAGAGATGGTTGGACATCGCCAAAACCAATCCCGCCTCCTGATCCTCCGATGGAGGTACTAACGGGCTGCAAACCAAATACAATACCATCAGCACCTTGTAAATCCTCACAACCGAGAAAGATATCCACGATTACCTCAAAGGATTCATTCAAGTTTACCAGATCGCCGTTCCAAATAGAGCCAACCTGTGAGTTAGTAGCGGGGGTTAACTGATAGCAACTATCATTGATAGCCACTGCACTCCCATTCAAGAAAAACTGGGCCTGACCTTCCATTGACATGGTGAATAAAAAGATCATCAGAAGACTTAATTGCAATAAGAATTTGATCATAGCACTACATGGGCATATCGCCCTCTATTTGGGTTAACAAGGAAAAAACAAGGATATCTGGTATCTCTGAAGGGCAAAACGTATTACGTCGGCTTCTGGCCAACGAAGCGCAAGATAAGTCTAAGTTTTCCAATGCAAGCACAAATGAACTATCTATAGTCTCATTAAGAAATATGAAGGTTCATCTAAAAACCTAAGCTATCGGACTCGTACCTGTCCGTGTATTTCCCCAATCAACTCCGCTGCCTGATACGGCTTTGGAATATAACTATCCATACCAGCTTCCAAACTGACGGCTATCTCCGATTTTAACAAACTGGCCGTCATTGCAATAATTGGAATCGGATGCGCTGCACCGGATTCTGCTTCCAAGGCTCGAATCTGCTGGGTAGCTTCCTGTCCGTTCATTTCTGGCATTTGCACATCCATCAGGATCAAATCATGTTCACCGGATTGAAATTGTTCAACAGCTTGGGTCCCTGTCTCTACTACCGTGATTTGGACGTCTTCGATGTAGTACATCAAATCATCCTTGGCAATCATCTGGTTAAACTCATTATCTTCTGCCAGGAGAATTTTGACACCTTTCAACTCGCTGGCCATTTGCTTCAATTGTTCCTCAGTGAGTACAGTACCCTGGTTATCACCATCCGAAGCCACTTGAAGTGGTAAACTCACCAAGAATGTACTTCCGGCTCCCAGTTCACTTTCCACCTGAATACGCCCCCCCTGTAGCTCCACCAAATGCTTGGTGATGCTGAGGCCTAGTCCTGTCCCTCCATAAAGCCGAGACGTCTTAGTGGTGGCTTGGACAAACTCTGTAAAAACACCGTCCAACTTATCTGATGGAATCCCGATACCGGTATCCTGTACACGGATCTGGTAATGATCTCCTGCTGCCTGCATGTGTACATTCACCTCTCCTTTGTCCGTAAACTTAATGGCATTACTAACCAGGTTGATCAAGATCTGATTCAGGCGAGTAGGGTCGCCGACAACGAGTTCTGGTAAGCCAGGGTCTATCACTTGATTCAGTTGTAGGCCTTTTTCTTCCGCCTTGTACTGAAGGATCTGGAAGACGTTATGTAGTACCTCGCGAGGGTCCATTGCCAATTGTTCTACTTCCAGTTGGCCTGCCTCAATCTTGGATAAATCCAGTACGTCATTAAGGATTACCACGAGATT
>CAJXOS010000304.1 GCA_913057725.1 uncultured Lewinella sp. | reverse complement strand
CCAGCCTCCTCTCCTACTGCGGTAGCAATTGTTGTAATCCCTACCGGCCCACCTTTGAACTTGTGGACTATAGCACTGAGAATCTTATTGTCCATTTCATCCAGACCACCCTCATCTACATTGAGCGCCTCCAGACCATATCGAGCTATCTCTACATCTATCGTACCATCCCCCTTTACTTGGGCAAAATCTCTAATCCGACGCAATAAAGCATTGGCAATACGTGGTGTACCTCTACTACGACGTGCAATTTCAACAGCACCCGCTGGCATTATAGGAACTTGAAGAATTCCGGCAGAGCGAGTGATTATTCGGCTCAACGTATCAGCATCATAGTAATCCAACAAGCATGTAATCCCGAATCTTTCCCGCATTGGAGCAGTCAACAAACCCAGGCGCGTAGTCGCTCCTACTAAGGTAAACGGACTCAAACTGATCTGGACGGTACGCGCATTAGGACCACTGTCAATCATGATGTCAATGCGATAATCTTCCATTGCTGAATAGAGGTACTCCTCTACTACTGTATTGAGACGATGGATCTCGTCAATGAACAACACATCTCCTTCGGACAAATTAGTGAGCAGACCTGCCAAGTCACCTGGTTTTTCAAGAACTGGGCCACTGGTCAATTTCAGTTCTGCCTCCATTTCATTGGCAATGATATGAGACAGGGTGGTCTTACCTAGGCCGGGAGGGCCATGGAGCAGTACGTGGTCTAAAGCTTCCCCACGCTGACGCGCAGCCTGGATAAACACTTTAAGGTTTTCGACAATTTTGGGTTGTCCACTAAAGTCTTGAAGGGCCTTTGGGCGGAGCGCTCTTTCGACCTGTTGTTCCTCTGGTGGAACGCTATCTTTATCAGGATCCAGATGTGGATTTCGCATAAAGTTGTTTCGTCAGAATAAATATGTCATCCCCCGATAAAACTTGTTCATAACGGAGGCGTTTGCAAGTTAGTAAGAAGCCAATAAATTCTTACTTTTGTCCGGGTTTTTCGAAAGCTAGCCGAAGAATGTATCGCTAGCCTGTCGATTTAGCCCATTACTTGGAAAATTCAACAACCAAATAGTAACAATGAGCGGAACAAAAATAACGATTGCCGACGGAAAGCTAAACGTCCCTAACGACCCCATCCTCCCTTTTATTGAAGGTGACGGTATTGGTCCAGATATCTGGGCTTCTGCTTCACGTGTTTTGGACGCTGCTGTCGAGAAAGCATACGGCGGCGAGCGCAAGATCGAGTGGAAAGAAGTACTAGCCGGTGAGAAAGCATTTAAGAATACTGGCGAATGGCTTCCTCAAGAAACGCTTGACACAATTAAAGAATATCTGGTAGCTATTAAGGGTCCATTGACAACTCCAGTTGGTGGCGGTATCCGCTCTTTGAATGTAGCATTGCGTCAGAAACTTGACCTGTACGCATGTGTACGTCCAGTACAATACTTCGAGGGTGTACCTAGCCCAGTGAAGCACCCAGAATATGTAGACATGGTAATCTTCCGTGAAAACACGGAGGACATCTACGCGGGTATCGAGTTCCAGGAAGGAACAGACGAAGCCGATAAGTTCAAGGCGGTGCTGAAGGAGACTTTCCCTGATCGCTACGAGAAAATCCGCTTCCCGAACACTGCTGGTTTTGGTATCAAGCCAACCTCTGCTGAAGGTACTGGCCGTTTGGTAAAAGCTGCTATCCAGTACGCTATCGACAACGGCAAGGACAGTGTGACCTTGGTTCACAAGGGTAACATCATGAAGTTTACTGAAGGTGCCTTCCGTGACTGGGGTTACGAAGTAGCTGCTAAGCAGTTCGGTGGTGAAGAACTGGACGGTGGCCCATGGCACGTAATCAAAGTAGATGGCCGTGAAATCATCGTTAAAGATGTAATCGCAGATGCTTTCCTTCAGCAGATTATCTTGCGTCCGAAGGAGTACAGCATTATCGCTACTATGAACCTAAACGGTGACTACATCAGTGACGCTTTGGCGGCACAGGTAGGTGGTATTGGTATCGCACCAGGTGCAAACATCAACTACAACACCGGTATTGCAATCTTCGAAGCAACACACGGTACTGCTCCTAAGTATGCTGGCCAGGATAAAGTAAACCCTAGTTCAGTAATCCTTTCTGGAGAAATGATGCTACGTTATATGGGTTGGGGCGAAGCTGCTGACCTGGTTATCAAAGGTATCAACGGGGCCATTGGCAGCAAGCGTGTAACTTATGACTTCGAGCGTTTGATGGATGGTGCTACCCTCCTAAAGTGTTCTGAGTTCGGTGATGAGATCATCTCGCACATGTAAGATAGCTTGGTAATCAATTCTTATTACCTCCAAATAAATACTCTACCCCTGGTTTTGCAATGGCAAGATCAGGGGTTTTTCTTTGCTTGGTTCTATCCTATTTTGCCTGGGAACTACCCGTCAATTGCAACGGTTAATCCAAATCTTGCTACTGAGTTATCACTTCTTATAAATCAGTTCAATTCTACTGTTCTGATCATGCTCCTGATCCGTACAACTAGAACAGTCCTCACAAGTAATGAGGGGGAAATTTTCGCCGCCCCCCTTAATTAATAATCTATCCTTTCCAACTCCCCTTCTCAAGAACCATCTTTGCATAATGTCGGCTTTCCTTTTAGTCACTGCATCATTATAGTCACTATTCCCTCGGCAGTCGGTATGGATCACCATTTCAAGAGAGACTGTGCTTGTACTCAAGTAAGCTAGTATCGTTTCAAGCCTTGTTCCTTGCTCATCGGTCATCAATGAGAATTTAAAAAAGGAAAAATCTGGAATGGTGAACGTCGGGTCCTTCTCTGAAAGCGTATTCAACTCTTGCAATAGTGTAGAATCAATGGTCTGGCTAGACAGATCAGTTACCGCAAAGCTTAGGATAAAGAGAACTGCTAACTCTTTCATCTTCATTATAATTACGTTGATCTTCTTAGAGAAACACAGAAAACAAGTAATAAACAAAGCCCCGAACACTGCCAAAGCAATGTTCGGGGCCGAGTATTAAGACCAACAGAAGCTCAGCAAAACCAAACTCCTGGCCTTATTTCAGTTATTAGTGCTGTACAACCACCTTCTCGATACGAGAACCTGCTTGTGCATCCAACTGGATGAAGTACGTACCCGCAGGTAGCGTGCTTACATCGTAGTTGTAGCGAGCTTGTTGTACACCATCAAACTCCTGCTGAATCAAGATACGTCCAGTCTGATCGTAGAAACGAACCAGTACATCTTGTGAATCTGGGAAGTCTAGATCTACATTGAAGTCTGAATCTGCAGGGTTAGGGAATACATTGATTTCGTAGTTGTCTGGCAACACAGTCAACGTCTCAGTGATCGCTGGCTGATCCAAGAATGGGTTGTCACCGATGTGCAGACGCACGATTGGCACAGAAGTACCACTGAAACCACCTGAGAAGAACAATGGCTCTTCAGCAGTTAGGTCTACAACGTCTGAGTACTGCTCGACAGCTACAGAGTCAGTGATGAAGTTGTTAGCACCGTAGTTGTAATCTTCACTAGCAGAAATCGCCAACTGGTCAGCCTCAACTGTACCAGAGTACTGCATTACAGCGAAGTAGTACTTACCAGATGTCAATTGGATACCTCCATCGTCCAATGCGTCGATATCGATTGGAATAGTAATCAATACTTCGTCTTCAGAACCGTCAAACTGATACTCATTGAAAGCAATTGGAGCAAAGTTATACTCTTCTCCATCAATACGACCGTCACCGTTCACATCACCGTCAGATTCGTACAATAGCATAGTTACA
>CAJXOS010000303.1 GCA_913057725.1 uncultured Lewinella sp. | reverse complement strand
CGTCCTGATCTCAATCTTCCTCATGGCCGGAAGATAGGAAAAGTTGGTTGCATGCAAGTGGAAGAGGAGCTTCTGGAGAAGGCTATGAGCAGCTAAAACCTTTAGCTAGGCTTCGATTCCTT
Organism: uncultured Lewinella sp.; assembly: GCA_913057725.1. Lineage (GTDB taxonomy): Bacteria > Bacteroidota > Bacteroidia > Chitinophagales > Saprospiraceae > Lewinella. Next base: position 3,679 of record CAJXOS010000303.1, on the reverse strand, counting down.
ATCTTACCTCAAGATTAACCTACCCATATCGTGACGAGCCGGAGCCTTCTGCACATCGCTGGCCTGCTAATTTTGAGTTGTTCCGCTTGGGCGCAAACGGTAGACCTTACCTTTTATACAAAGGCAGATGGTCTGTTGGAAAACTCGGTTTATAACATCCAACAAGCCAAGGACGGTTACATATGGCTAGCAAACGGTTCGCGGATTCTCCGCTTTGATGGCCGCAATTTTGTCGAATTCCCGAGGTCAGAAGACATTCTCGAAAACGCGGAGCAGTTATATGGCATTGGCAATTACCAAGATTCCCTGCTCTACATTGCTACCAATCGTAAATTGGTCCTAGCAAATCCCAGATCCGGAGAACTACGGCTCTACCCATTCACAGCACAGTCCTCCTATTCCTTAAGGTATGCCACCACTGACAATCTCGACAACTTACTACTGTCGTTTACGGATGAAAATCTACAGAATCAACTGTGGCTATTCCGAAATGGGCAATTCAAGTTGATTGCCTTTCCATCGGACCAAATCAGCGGTCCTTACCATCTATGGAGTAGAGATGAGCAAGGTGGTTTCAAGTTCTCCTTACCAGGTGAAATCAGATTATTCGACTCCCTGGGCACCTATCAGCGATCAATTGATATACCAGCGGAGATAGGGAAACAATACCCCTGCTGGCCCTTAGTTAGCGGTGAGGATAATTGGGTAACCACCTTAGCACATGGGCTATTCTACAATATTGATTTCTCAACTGGCCAAATTGTACCTCACCCCATTAATCGACACTTTGAGGAAAGAAGAGGAGAACTCCTGCAATTCATCTTTGACGAATCCGGAGATATTTGGGCTTGCGGAAGCAATAAGACACTACTATACTACCAGGTATCTACGGACGAGCTTCATGACTATTCTGAAGAGCTGGACGAGTTGATCCCCAACAATTGTGATTTGATTGAAATCATCCAAAAAGACCCAGGAGTCATTTGGGTTTCATCTGCTTTGGGCATCCTTAAAGTGGTGAAGCACGATAGCCCGTTCGAAGTTTATCTGAATGAACGTGATGAACATAATAATGCCTACAGTTTAAGAGGTATTACAGAAAACGAAGAAGGAGACATCTATGCCGCTAGCTACAACGGCATCTTCAAGATCGATCCGAACGACAAGACAGCCACACGTACATCACTGAATGTTCATGACCCCTTCCACCTATTAGCTGACTCCTCAATACTCTGGCTGAATAATGGCAATGCTTGGGATTGGAAGGAAGAGCAGCTCCTTGACATTCCTGGCTGGAATCCCATGTGGCGCGATCACGGGATATTGGCTACTGACGACAAAAATCAGACCTGGTGGCTATACGAACAGCTTTATGTCAAAAGCCATGCTTCAAGTGAAGAAACACCATGGGAATTAGCGGCCGTACTCAATCAGAATGCCCCTTCAGCCGGCGATGCCCTACACCTTGGGCCTCAAAGCAAGACCATTTGGATGGGCTACGGTAAAGCACTTCTACAATACGCTCCCCAAATTGATAGCTTGACAACATATAGCAGAGATGATCTCGGGTTAGCGTTTACCCAAATTATGGCTATTGAAGAACGTCCGAACGGATCGCTTTGGTTAGCCACTGATATTGGTCTGATCTCCTTTGATCCTGCTAATGAATCTACGCGGCTATATCAAACCAGCGATGGTCTGCCAGATAACTTTATATGCGGCCTCTTAACGGAAGGAGACAGTGCGCTTTGGCTAAGCACTAACAATGGTCTGTCGCGCTTCAATATCCAAGCAGAGTCCTTTGCCAACTTTTTTGAGAAAGACGGCCTGCCAGGAAACGAATTCAATAGGATATCCTACCTGAAAGCAAGTGATGAAAGCATGTATTTTGGTGGACTGAATGGCTTGGTAGCCTTCTCTCCCAAAGAAGCGATGGAATCCTATCAGCAAAGTGCCAAGAACGCACACATCCTGCTTACTAATTTCGAAAAGACAGATGAACGCCGGAACACCGTGGTACAACGAATGAACTTTCCGCGCTCCACCACACTAAACATCTATCACTGGGATCGATCGTTTACTTTCACCTATGCGCTGACGGACTATGCTGATCCAGGTCAAACCAGTTATAGTTATCAAATGGAAGGCTTTGAGAACAGTTGGTCTAGCCCGTCTTCCATCAATTCTGCACGCTACAACACCCTACCAGCAGGTAAGTATACCTTCCGGGTTCGAGCCAGAGATCGCCGAGGAATCTGGCATCCAGATGAATTACGTGTGAAAATCGTAGTGCATCCTCCCTGGTGGACGACCCCCGCTATGCAGCTATTGTATTTCCTGGTGGCAGGCATAGGAATCTGGATATTCATATGGCGACGTACACTCTCCATCCAAGCTCGCAACCTCCAACTAGAAAGAACCGTAGCGGACCGAACAGCGGAACTGGAAAAACAAAAGCAACGAGCCGAGCAATCGGAAAAATATAAAGAACAGTTCCTGGCCAACATGAGTCACGAGATACGGACGCCAATGAACGCTATCTCGGGTATGGTCCGTATTCTACTTCGCAATCCACATCTCCCGCATCAGGAGCAGTTTCTAGGCGCTATTCACACCAGCTCGGACAATTTACTCGTCATCCTCAATGACATTCTCGATTTATCCAAGATTGAGGCCGGCAAGGTTAAAATTCAACGTAATCCCATCAACCTAAAGGAAGTAATTAAGGCGGTAACGGACATCTTGCACTTCAAGGCAGAAGAAAAAAGTTTGGCCTTAGAAACAACCATACCTCAAAACGTACAACTGAATGTTATCGGCGATGCGACTAGATTGGTGCAAGTCCTGAACAACCTAGTTGGAAACGCTATAAAATTCACCAATAAGGGGCGCGTTCGGCTCACCTTGACCATGGAAGATAAAAAGCTACACTTTCAAGTATCTGATACTGGGATGGGTATACCGCTAGATAAGGTCAATAGCGTTTTTGAATCCTTTGAGCAGATCCATACTGGTAACACGCGCGGGCATGGAGGAACGGGCTTAGGCTTGAGTATCACAAGACAGCTTGTCCAGCTGATGGGAGGCACCATCAATCTGAACAGTGAATTAGGAAAGGGAAGCACCTTCATCGTAGCTCTACCCTACGAGCCCGTGGATATGCAGGAAAAGAAGCAAAGCAACGGTAATACGCAACATGCGCTTCTAGACATGGGTAGGCAAATGAGTGGATTGGATGTACTTCTTGTTGACGACAATGAGTTCAACCTTATGTTGGCCCAAGATGATCTCCAGTACTTCGTACCTAACATTCAAATCACGACGGCCTCTAATGGTCATGAGGCGGTTTCATCAGCGCAAAGTCACCGCTTCGACCTCATCCTCATGGATGTACAAATGCCGGAGATGAACGGCCTTGATGCAGCGCTTGAAATTCGTCAGCTAGAGCAAAAAGACGGCAAGAGTCCCCCTCCTATCATCGCGATGACAGCAAGTCTTTTAGACCGAGAGATTCAGGACTGTTATATGGCGGGGATGGTAGACTATGTTCCTAAGCCTTACCAACTGGATGAATTTATTCCAGTAATCTATCGTGTTTGGCAGGCATCCAAAACAGGAGCGGAAAAGGCTATCTAACTAGTGGTTCCTAACACCTCTTCTTTCCATCGCTTGAAATCTT
>CAJXOS010000302.1 GCA_913057725.1 uncultured Lewinella sp. | reverse complement strand
AGAAGCCGAAGCTTGATCAAGCTTCGGCTTCTGCGCAATTCGACAACGTATTGTTAGCAATGAACCTCACTACTATATTTCTATCATAATACCGATACTCGGTAGTGGCGTTCCTGTACCTGTTTCTAGATCTTTCAACAAGTAACGTTGCTCGCTTTCGGGAGCATCCGGGTTTACGATAACGGGGTCACCAATTGGGTTACCCTCTGCATCCAATGGCCGATCCAAGATTAACTGAACGTCACTCACAGCAGCTCCCGTCATATTCTCTATATCCAGAAATACATTCAAACTCCACTTATCGAAAAACCACTTTTTATCAATCCGTAGATCAATAGCACTGAATGCCTCGCGCCGCAGGGTATTCAGGCGATCGTAATCAGGAATACCTCGCGCGTTACGATCCCAGCTGGTAACCAGAGAGGAGCTTTCTGAGAAGGGCGTAAACGGCAGACCGTCCTGAAAGCGCCAGTTGATGCCAATCTCCCAGTTATTATTGAATCGTTTTCCAAGTGCGAGGTTAGCAATATGCCGAGCATCCCATGCAGACGGCAGGAACTCGCGGTTTTTATCTTGAAATTCAGTCCAACCCAGCGTGTAGGAGAAAATGCCATAGAAACCTTTATAGAGTCGTTGCTGAAACAAAAACTCTATCCCATAGGCACGGCCATCGCTGAACGGCACAGCCGGTTCGTTACCCACGATACCAAAGTCACCTCCCAAATTGGCTAAGGTTAGGCTATCACGTAGCAAGAGCGGATAATTCTCATAAGCTTTGTAGTATCCCTCTAACGTGATCTTGGAGTTACTGGCAGTATTCCATTCCAGACCAGCTACGATATGCGAATTGCGCAGGTAACCGATACCGTTCTCTTTGTTGATGAACTTACCATCCTCTTGGTACCCTAGTAGGGTGTAAGCTGGTAACTGGTAGTAAATACCCGTATTGAAATTGATGGCTATCGAAGGGCTAATGGCGTAGCTAGCTGATAAGCGCGGAGAAAACTGCTCCAATGGATTGCTCATCTGATCGGAGTACGTATTTCCATCAAAGCGCATTCCGAGTGACAGCACGAAACGGTCGTCCATCCATTTGCGACTAAGTGTGCCATAGAAGCCGTAGCGATGCATATCAAACTCAGAGGCAAAATTCACTTCCTGAGCTCCAGCAGAAGTAAAGATTCGATTGAAGGTCCGGTTGTTGTATTTATTGTACTCGTAATTAAGGCCGTACCCCAACTTGTAGTTACCAATCTGCCGAACATCTTCTACTCGGAATTTATTCTCAATTTCCTGGCTCCGGTAGCGTAGGGTCAGGTTGTCTTCACTGCTATCATCATTATCCAGGTATTTTTCAGATTCGTTGTTGAGCATATTTCGGCTCAGCACGAAGGTCCAGAAGCCATCGTCACGGTAGCGTTTGTACACCAAACCGTTGGTGTAATTCCACTGAGGAGAAACCGGTAGTTGAGCGAGAAGGAACTGCTGATCTTCCGTTTCATTCGCATCCAGGTTAAGCTTGAATTGATCTACTGCACCAAGTCCAATGAAGGTGAGTTCATTCTGCTGATCAATCTTGTGCTTTACCTTCACCTGAAAGTCATTGTAGGTGGGTAGGAATGGCAGCTCCAAGGCTCTAAACAAAAGTTGGAGATAAGAGCGTCGTGCGGAAGCCAAGAAGGTTGTCTTTTCGCCAATCGGGCCTTCTAGTGTAGCACCGACATCAGTGGCACTAAGCATGAAAGTACCACCTATACGATCATTACGGCCATCCCGCTGTTTAAACTGGAATACAGAGCTTAGAGCATTGCCACGATTGGCAGGGAAAGCACCACTGAAGAAATCCACCTCTCGGATAAAATTCACGTTGATCAAACCCACAGGGCCTCCACCTGCGCCTTGCGTAGCAAAGTGATTGATATTAGGCACCTCTACATCATCCAGGTAGAAACGATTCTCATTGGCTGCTCCACCACGAATAATCAAATCGTTACGAAAAGCAACTCCAGAGGCGACTCCTGGTAGTACTTGTACCACCTTACTGATATCGCGATTACCGCCTGGGTTTCGTTGAATCTCTGCTACACCAATGGTACGAAGGCTCACGGGACTTTCTTCGGTTTTCCGAAATGGAGAGGCCTTGACCACTACTTCCTCCAATAGCTCAGCTTGTTCTTGCATAGCAAAATTCACCTCTATCGGACGGGCTGTTGTCACCTGAATTTCATACTGCGTTTGCTCTTCATACCCTAGATAGCTAGCGCGAACATCGTACAACCCAGGTACTAGGCCGGTGATCTCATAATTGCCATCTAGATCTGTAGTAATACCTTTATCGGTGCCCATAACCAGGACATCAGCGAAGGCAATGGGCTCATTGGTAAGCGCGTCGGTTACCTGTCCTTTGATAATACCCGTTTGAGCATTTGCAAATTGGCTTACACAGCAAATAGCGATCAAGCTAAGCAACAGCTGTTTCATAAAATCTTTGGTTTGGCTAGACTTAATATGGGTATTGCTTCGACTCCTGCATCATTCCGCAGCAGCGAGACATACCTCGATTGTTAGTGCTCTGCACAAAACACTACACTAACAGGGCTAGGGCCAAATGGTTGTTGGTCAAATATTCCGGATATGTTTTGGCAAGCGGAACATGGGGAGCAGTCGATATATACAGTAAAAACATACCTTAGTAGAAAGCACAAACCTTAGTCAAATCTGCTTTCTATGTCCAGCAAACGATTCGGCCGCCTTTATCAAGACTTTGCCACTATACTGTTGAACACAGTTCTTTTATTTCTTCTAATTAATTTCGTGGCAGCCTGGTGGCTTCAATCTGAACCATCGGCCAATAACTGGAAAAAGAAGAGGTTTCCAAGAACCTTAATAACCTATCCGGTAGATTACATTTCTAGCTTAGATGATCCTTCAAACCTACTGTACAAAGTTTACCCAGGCTATGATCAGGAGGAACTCCTGGCCCTCCTACAGTTGGGACTTAGATTAACAGATCATCCAACTTTGGGTGCCATGGTTAGACCAGGGGAAAGCGGAGCCTTTCATGTGGGAATCGAGGGAGTACGCTATGATTCAGTCGTGGGCCCCGAAAATATTGATTCCCTGTTGCATAACCAAAATGCAGTGTGGTGTCTTGGTGGTTCTACTATTTATGGACATAAAATTGGATCGGCGGAAACACTATCGTTCCATTTAACAACTCAAGATAGTTCAAGAACTTATCTAAATCTTGGTGTCCCTTCCTACCATCAAACTACCGAAGTAAACAAACTAATCATCCTACTTAAAAAAGGCTATCGGCCTGATAAGGTACTTTTTCTAGACGGAAACAATGATTTCTTGGGCCAAAGGTATTCGAATTTCCACCCAGCAGAGATACCTAATCGTGCGAATATGGCTTACCCCCAAACTACGAATCTAGACATACATAATAAACAAAGAAGTAGCATTAACTGGCATTTGTTACCAATACTGAAGCTCGTTCGACGAATGACTAGGACTAATGCTCCTGTTCAACAAAGCCCTGGACGTCCTTTTGAGAATCTTAATGATCCAAATGCCATCTATTTTCTACCAAACAAGAATAAGCATTATAGATCAGTAAGGAGTATGCCTTGTGACAGTCTAATAGCCTTCTTTCCAATGAAGATCTTTGAAACTTTTCGAATGAACCAGCAATTCGTTGACAAGCTAGCAAACGCATATGATTTTGAATATGAATTCCTATTTCAACCCTTAGGCTTCTTAAACGGGTTATGTAATTAATGTAAGGCTGCGTTCTGCA
>CAJXOS010000301.1 GCA_913057725.1 uncultured Lewinella sp. | reverse complement strand
CCCAAACCTCTTCGGCCTCGGTATAGTTCGTTTATTTCGATACAGGCTTGCTATCCCCAAAGGACGGTAGTGCGTCAAGTGGGTATAGCTCCTCTTCTTGAAAAGTATTGAATTGATAGTCCGTGAGGGTGAAGGTGTAAACATGCTTCTTCTGCTTCTTTGGTGCCCCCAATTGAATGGTGACGAAGCTGGGGAGATACATGCCTTGACTAGTGAGAGAGCGCTCTACCAGAATAGTCCCGTCTTTCAGACCTGCAGGCATTGGCATAAAGAAATCATTGATGGTAATCTCCGTCAAGTCGATCATCTTGGTTTCTTTATTGATATAGACCAGCCACTGATCGTGCTCTTTATGAGGAGCATCCTGACCCCAGGTTGCATAGACTAGTTCGTACTGTTGGCCATTGTGTTCGGCTTGGCCTGCATACCGGATGATTTCCGCCTGCAGTAACCGCATGGGAGCTTCAATGACGTAGTGATAAGTAGGTAAGCCCCAGCCATAGCGCTTGTTGTTGATTTGCTCCGGACTGGCATCTGCATCCTTCTGATGGTACAGTTCCCAGGATTGTAGACCATAGGTTTGTCCCTCCTTACGGCCTTCTAGGAAGGTTACTTGACCATCAAAGGTATTGGGTGTAAAGCGGAATTGTATCTCATTGTTTTTGTTTCCAGGCAAGGCATTCATCGGCATCATGCCCCAAGGCATTTTCCAGTCGAAAACACTTTTGACTTCGTAGGTCTCGACATTGGCAAATTGGTTATAACCCATTGCCAGATAGGCTTCTTCTAGCAAGGCGCGACCTTTTTCGAAATCAGAAGGTGTTTGGCTTTGGAGTGCGTACTCGCTTCGGATATCTGCAGTTTTACAAGATGCCAACAAGGCAAGCAGGAGCAAGGTGCTAAATACGGTAGTGATTGAATATCTGGACATGAACACTGCGATTTATGAGTGAGAAAAAGAGTTGATGGTTTTGGTGAGCCTCCTTATGCCACCTTGCGATTAAGGTTGTTGAGGGCTTTCGTCATCACACTGGGGATCATTACATTTTTGGCCATAAGGCGCTTGACAAAATTGCCATTGGGCTGGAAGTACTGCGTCCAGGTTACTTGAGTGCCGTTTGGAGTTGGTTTTAACTCGATATGACCCAAATGATCTGTAACCAGGTGCATATCTCCAATCATGTAGGCGTAACCGTACGGAGGATCCCAGTGAACGATTTTTTCTTCTAGTAGATCTGGACCAAACTGACAATGGCGCTCACAGCCTTCGCCCCATTCTCCGGCTTCGTTGGCTTGTACGAGATCGACATGCTTGATCATGGGCATCCATTGCGTCATACCTTGATGATCAGCTACTACTTGCCAGACATCTTCGATGGGGGCATCTACTAGTTTGGTTTTCTGTACTTGCTGTGGAGCATTCGTGAATTTGGAGACATTTAATGGTTTCATTTCAGGAGTATTGTAGATTGATAAATTAGACCAGTCTGTTTGTTTTAAGGCAAAATTTTTTAGCTACTAATAAAGCTAAAGGTCATGTCGTACCAGCGGTCCATGTAATCGCGTGAGCGTGTGACCTTCATGCGTGAAAAACTACCATAGATTCCAGCGTGCAGATACTCGGCCAATTCGAGGGCAGGATAGTCGGTAATGATTTCCCCGGCATCTTGCCCTTGTTGTACACACTCTGCTACCGCTTCGATGAGCAGTTGAAAGCTGGCATTAGCAGCGGCACCGACAACATCATTATTGCGCCCTACCTCATTTGAGACGGTGTTCACGAGGCAACCACCTGCGTAGTTGTCTGATTCATTGGCGTCAATGAGAATTTTGTAGAATGACTTGAGTCGACTTAGAGGAGAAGGATCATCCGTATGGAGTAATTCCCGAATCCAACTAGAGTAGTCTCGGCCATAAGATTCCAAGGCTGCTTTGATAAACGCTTCTTTCGAAGAAAAGAAGTTATAGAACGAGCCCTTGGGAATACCACTCACTTTGAGGATCTGATTGATACCCACATTGTGGTAGCCCTGGGTCCGAACCAGCTCTATTCCACGCTGAATAACATCCTCTATGTTGTGCTTGTATCCCATTCTGGGTAAAATTAGACCGTTTTGTCTAAAGTTAATGATTTCGGTTGGGAAATAGTTGAGGTTCTTCGCTAATTTATTTCTTGTTATTTCCTTCTTTTGGATTGGTCTTGTGTTGTAATAAATTGATGTAGAGTTGGTTATGGGGTGTCGTTCTTGTTTGCGGTAGTTGTGGATTAATAGCTAGAAAGATGCAAAGTAATCCATCTGCTCGATCCAATTGATGGCTGAGTATGAAATTCAGAGCGGATGTTTGGACAAGTTTAGACTGGTGCTGAAAGCGAAAAGTTTGTAGCATTGAAGTCATGAAAAAGTTTTGGCAGCGCGTTCGGAGTATTGACTCAAATTCTATCATTGCCGTCTCAGCGGTTATCATTAGTCTTTGTGCATTGTTGGTATCCTTGCAGGAGGTGAGAATCATGCGCGAGCAGCAAAAGGCGACAATGTTTCCGTTTATCACGGTGAGTAGACACTACAGTGATAAAGGGTTCAAAGTGATAGCCCGAAATAGTGGCACTGGCCTGGCGCGGATTAATTCCGTTGAAGTGACGAATGGGACAGACTACTACACTGGCTGGCTTGATATTGTCGAGGCTTATCTTCCTGACAGTTTAGCCTTTGGCTATGATCTGTTGCGCACCAATACGATCAATGAGCTCATGATCACCCCAAATGAAAATGTAGAGCTCTTTTCTGTGCTGTGGAGCCCCGCGACTCGTCTACTCGAAGAGCGCACCCGCAACCTGGATATCGTTGTTTGTTATTCTTCTTTGCTAAATGACCATTGGCGATTACAAGAAGGTGTACAGCGAGAAATAGCCGAGCCTTGTGAGCGGGTGGAGGAGCGGCAGTTTTATTGATAAACGATCCGTTGCTAGTGTACCACTAGTTCACAACCACATTTACTTTGTCTACTCCTGTATTGCCAGTCGCTTTATCATAGGCATAGACAATGATCTCGTAGAGCCCTCCTTCTTCTGCTTCAACTGCTCCCTTGAAAAGGTTCGGACTATCAATCTGTAATGGAACTTCTCCAACTAACTCCCCATCGCGCTTTACAATGGCCTTGATTTCCATCTTATTCGCGTCCCACAGTCCACCATCGCTAATGGTACAGCCACACATCATGACCACATTGGCCTCGATTGGCAGTAGCCCGTCTTCCAAATCATCGGTGCTGATGAACTGATGCGTACGGGGTGCCAGCACGTCAATAATAAAACCAGGAATCTCCAATACAATACCATCTCCCAGGATATCTTTTCCAGGGATTGCCCATACTTCAGTGGTCGCTTCAATGGCAGCCTGCCGTTGGTTGACAGGAGCGGTGACGCTAATGTGTAGTAGGGTGGGTTCGTCTATGTCAATGACAGCCGTAAATTGCGAGGTGTTTTCGTCCGCTAGGGAAGTGTAGCGCTCCCGGGCTTCCTTCATAATAAGGCCTGTATTTCCTGTGCTACCAGTGGTTTTGCCCTGAGTCAACATTTCGCCAGTCATTTGATTGCTCACGATTACGTAGGCGCCACCAACAGAACTTCCGATAAACTTGGCGTCTTTGGCTTTCGCGCGGATAATTATCGTTGTCGGTGTAGCTGAAACACCGCTAAAGAAGAAGACTACTAAACAAAGGCTGAGTAGGATACGCATGCTAAGTCGATTAAGTCAGGTTACCACATAATTTGGGTAATTCTATTAATGTAAGGCTTGCTGTTC
>CAJXOS010000300.1 GCA_913057725.1 uncultured Lewinella sp. | reverse complement strand
GTTCTACACTTATATTATTGTGATTTTCGCTGTATAGTTTAGTCTTAAGAAAAGGTATATATGATTCTGGTTCGTCTCGATCTAAATCAAAAAATGCCTGAACTCCCACTTCAAAAAAGACTCCAGAAATCGGGATCACTTCGTGCGTTTCCTTTACATAACCAACAAGAATTCTATTGTTTGCAAACTGCTTAATCATTCCTGACTTGCAGGAATAACTTGCTTGGTCGAAATAGGAGGTCCATCGATAAAGCTCAATATTCTTTGCAGCCTCTCGTTCAAAAATTACTGCGAACAATTCTAGATCTGGTTTTACTGCTATATGTTCAACCTGTTCAATCTCATACTGAGGAGAATCTCTCGAAAAACCAAAACCAAAGAAGCTAATCATTGAACCAACATCTTCAATTACTCGCTCAGAATCATTCGGATCAAATGTGTGCTGATTTCCAACTCTGGGTAACATTGAGCTATAAGACAGACACTTATTTGCAAGACTTCGGACTAGATACTCTTTATGCTTAGCGCTGATTTGGGAAAGAGCAAACTGGCTGCCGATAAGGAAGAAGAAAAAGAACAGAATACTAGTTCGTAAACTCAACCGAGTATTGGAAAATGAAACATTTGATATTAACATATTCTTATTGATTGATAAACCGGAGTAATTCTTCCCAATCCTGAATCACACTCATACAAGATGTTTCATTATCCGGGTTAAATATTTCATGACCAGCCGTAGATCCACAATATTCACTACTATCCGGGTCTAATCTCTTAGGGAAACATGGATTATTTGAAGCAGGCCCATAAGCACTTTGACTGTACTCTTCTATTATTTTTGTCCATTTATAATCCTCCCTTTTATTGATGATTCCATGTTTAATGTGCCCCAATTCATGTGCAATAGTCTCTGTATATCTTTGTCGCCGAAACCAATTGAGGTCTTGATAGAAACTTGAACTTACGTCCAATGGCTCTTTTCCGCATGAATGATACCAGGTTTCCATCATTGGTGTATCATACGACACTACTCTACCAGTGATAAATCGGCTGCCACGATCAACCTTCAACTGCCCATACATGGCTGCGTCATTATGAGCACCTGCATTGAGGAAGATATGTGCCTCATTTGAAAACTCCAACAGGGCATCTACCTCTTCATTAGTTGGGCTATAAACCACCTCTCCATTACCCCAGCGACGGTCAAGCTCCTCTACAGCTGCTTCAATTTGAGGATCACCCTCTTCTAAGTTACACCATTGGATAATAAGGTTTCCTATTTCCTCATCAAGGCTCACCACTCTATCCACCACTTGTGGATAAGGTTCATCAACGTTCGAATCGCCATCATTTATCGCATCAATAATATCCCCTTTTTCTGCGGGCGATATTATTTTGACAAATTCGCCCTCCATTGGACATCCATTATCATCGGTAATAACACCTCGAACCCTGAGGCTCTTAGGTTCAGAGATATCATAAACTTGATGAGTTGAGTACCCCCAATAGATCCCTCCCGATATAACAGATTGTAACTCTTCTTGCAAATGGACTGTCACTGACAGCTCAGTATCATCAAATATGGTGGAATAAAGATCATAGTCTTCATGCTCCGCATCATAATCGCTAATCGTTACCTTGGCCAAATCTACATAGTCGAAGCTATTTACTGGAGGTAAGTCTGGATCACAACTAGGCTCGAAGACTGTGCTATTCTCATCATTGTGCCAGCCTGGAACAGTCGGTACATCTGTAGGTACAATTTTAACTCTTAAACCAATGCCTCCATTAATCGTCAACGTAATTCTCTCGTCATTATCACCATCAGGAGAAAACTCAGATAGGATAAGGTCATACTCCATTGTGTTCATGCTTCCATCCACATTTGGAGGATACCATGACGTTTGGTCAACGCCTTCCGTACCTAAATTCTCAACCGGTACAGTTGTTCCATCTTCATTGATTCTCAGTATTCCTAGATTAATTGCAGAAAACTCAGGAGCAAAAATTTCATCAGGCGCAACTTCTCCGTTGTAACTTATTGCATATTCCTGCACCGCAGGATCATAGAATCTGATAGTCATTGATGATATCTGCGGTATTAAATCCTCTGGAAGTGCTTGTTCTTCATAAGTCGTTCCATTGAAAACGTCTAGTATAATAGTGGAGGTCACTGTAATCTCATCGGGATATTCTTCCTCAACTGGCAAGCCTCCTTGTTCTTGCACACGTGACAATTTGTATTCGTTAGCATAATGATCAAGGGTACGGGTAGCATCTATGCCGGTGAACTCTACGACAGACTTGTACTTCGTGTAGCTATTGGTACTAGTTTCAAGATAATACCGCAATAATTGAGGATTGGTCGGGTCAGTTTCATTCATTAGGACACTATAAAATCTGAATTCTGAATTCTGAGCACGAATAATCTCATTAAGGCCTGTATGCATCGCTAAGCAAGAAGGTCCTGCCGCACAGACCCATTTAAATTCTACTCTGTCTCTTGCACTAAGTGTTCGGTAAAAAATATTCTCGCTATTGTAAATGAAATCATTGATAGCCTCATTTTCTATTTGGACCGGCTCGCCATTGGACCTCAATGAGGGATGACTGATGTAAAAAGAGTACACAGAACGGCTCGTATTCCAGACGCCAAAAATCAAATAATTGGTAAACACTTGCGGCTCTTCTTCTACCTCAGCCATACCGGTAACCATACATCCCGCCTCGTTCGTCACTGTTACCTCATAAGTGCCAGGAGCATCTACTTCAATCATTCTAGACTCTTCCCCGGTATTCCATTCATACATATAGAATTCTCCTGCATCGAGTAAAGTGGTCGACTCTCCGTTAGCCTCATCCACTTCAATAGCCGGAGATACTTCTAAAGCTACGCAAGAGTTTATGTTGATAGACTCCACGATCTCACAACCGTCAGAAGTCGTTACTGTAACTGAATACATCCCCACTTCATAGGCACGAATAAGCGATCCTGTTTCTCCTGTCGACCACTCATACGTATAGCTAGGGTCGTAGGTAGCAGTCAAGAAAGCAAATTCGTCACCACAATCCGATTTCACAGGTCGTGAATTAGGAGCGGTAAGCCCCATCATAGATTGCTCACAAATTTCCATTGTTGAGGCCGAAATCTCAATCGAAGGGCTGTGATAGACCTGTGCTCGATGGATTGCCACGGCCTCGCATCCTGTCGCATTATTCGTGATTGTGACGGAATAATTGGTAGTTACAGCGGGTTCAACAGTGATACTGTTGCCTGTCTCACCATTACTCCATTCATAACTATCTGCATCACCGCCAGTAGCTGCAGCCAATAGGGTCACAGGCTGCCCGTTGCAAATCGGCCAAGATGCTGAAGACGAAATACTAGCCTGGAATGGTATCACCGTCACAGTGACTTCATCCGTAGCTATTAATTCACCGTCGGGACTTGTCACAAAGACCGTGTAAGTAGTTGTCTCTGTAGGACAAACCTCAGCAATAAAACCATTTGAACCATAACGAGTTGAGAGCCCTTCTTCCGGTCTCCATGAAAGACAGATATCATCTTCCATCGCCTCTGGTTCACAACCTATCTCTATGCATTCACCCAGACAAATAGTCTTGTCCTCCCCTGCCCAAGGACAATTTAGAATTGGTGAAACAAGAACAGCCAATGTATCACCTGCGCTAGCTACAGGTGGAAATACAGCGCTTACACTTAATAATACAATGAAGAGAGAAAGTACATTACTTTTCATATTAAATCAGATAAGAGCAATAGTCCGTGGCGATTTTGAGAGGTATCAAT
>CAJXOS010000299.1 GCA_913057725.1 uncultured Lewinella sp. | reverse complement strand
AACCCAACTAACCC
Organism: uncultured Lewinella sp.; assembly: GCA_913057725.1. Taxonomy (GTDB): domain Bacteria; phylum Bacteroidota; class Bacteroidia; order Chitinophagales; family Saprospiraceae; genus Lewinella. Next base: position 3,803 of record CAJXOS010000299.1, on the reverse strand, counting down.
AACTAACCAACTAACCAACTAACCCCCAAACCTTCCAACCACCAAACCAATCCTCCCCATTTCACTTTCTTGAATTTTTCTGATAATATTGCTAGCCATTTCACGGATGTGGTGCTTTGATGGTGTCCTGTCCTTTCAGTGTGGAATATCCGCATGGCGACAAGTCTGGCGGTTTACACGAAACAAAGCTACCGCTAGCGGCATTTTTAATACTTAAAGCATTCCAATACATGGAAAAGACCTATTTTGATCCGAAGGATCTGAAGAAATTCGGTAAGATTACTGACCTCCAAGAGGAGATGGGCAAAAAATTCTTCGACTGGTACGGTACGGTATTCAACGGAGATACAGCATTGACAGAGCGGGAGAAATCCTTAATTGCCTTAGCTGTGGCTCATACCGTTCAGTGTCCTTACTGTATCGATGCCTATACTTCTGCTTCCCTTGAAAAAGGAGCGGATGAAGAACAGATGATGGAGGCGGTGCACGTAGCAGCAGCGATCCGGAGTGGGGCTTCTTTGGTATTCGGAGTACAGATGATGAATCAGGCTGAGCGCTTGTCTATGTAAGGGGAGTCTACCCCTTTAGCGTCCAGCAAAAGAACTAACAATGGCTATTAAGCAAAGAAGTAAATCCCTGAAGTCAAGGGGTAATAACCTATCGGATACATTCGTACAGCTCAATGTATTGAACGGCAAGGATATTGTCGACGCAAAGTTTCCGAGCTTTTCGGATAAGTTATCGGTAATTGGGCACCAGCCCTTGAAAGTGAAGCCGGTAGAGATTTTCCAGTTGAATATTGGTAAACTATGTAACCAGACCTGCGCACACTGCCACGTGGATGCGGGGCCTGACCGGAAGGAGGAGAATATGGACCGAGCGACCCTCGAGCGTTGCTTAGAGATAATCGCTTCCGTTCCGTCTATTCATACGGTAGACATTACCGGAGGTGCTCCAGAGATGAACCCTCATTTCCGTTGGTTTGTCGAAGAGGTGAGTGCCCTGGGTAAGCAGGTAATTGATCGTTGTAATTTGACGATCTTGCGGGCCAATCCTAAGTACCACGATCTACCTGAGTTTTTTGCGAAGCACAAGGTGCAAGTGGTATCATCTCTCCCGTACTTCTCTAAAAAGCGTACGGACAGCCAGCGTGGTGATGGCGTTTTTGAAGATTCCATTAAGGCCTTGCAAATGCTGAATGAGGTAGGGTATGGTAAAGAAGGAACTGGCCTAGAGTTACACCTGGTTTATAATCCTTCTGGTGCTTTTCTGCCTGCTGGACAAGATACCTTACAAGCAGAGTTTAAGCGACAGCTAAAACGCAAATACGATATCGAGTTCAATATGCTGTTTGCGATCACCAACCTTCCTATTGCTCGCTTCCTGGATTATCTCTTGGAGAGCGGCAATTATGAGGAGTATATGGAGAAGCTCGTTGAAGCCTACAATCCTGGTACCGTTGACGGACTAATGTGCCGCAATACGCTATCTGTAAGTTGGGATGGTTACATCTACGATTGTGATTTTAATCAGATGCTTGATCTTAAAGTAGCTAGTAGTAGCCAACATATTAATGACTTCGATCTGGATGCTTTGAATGAGCGTTCGGTGGTGGTCAATCAACACTGCTTTGGTTGTACAGCTGGTGCTGGCTCTAGTTGCGGTGGGGAAATCACATAGTATGTAGTTTCTAAGAAGAAGCGAGCCGCTGCAAATCTACATTTGCAGCGGCTCGTTGCGTTTAGGTTATTTGAGTTTCCTGAGCAGTTAAGGGTAATTAGGAATGTTTCTGCCCAAAAAGATGTCTCGCTCTATTACGAGTATACCGCTTTCTTCCGTAGGCATGACCAGGCCCGTTCCAGCTCTATTCCGCCGGTTGGCTTTCGCACGGTCGGTAAGAATCTCATCGTCCAGGAATTCAATTTCATCAATGTAGTAGGGTGGGAGCCCCTCTTCTTTGATGGTCATGTGAATGTGCTCCGGGACATTCCTTCGAGGATAGGCACCGGGCCTCACGGTGTAGAAGCTATATTTGCCAGTAGCATCGGTCTTGACCCATCCTCGGATGTATCCGTGTCGAGTTGCCCAGCCAGTAGCTTTTGGTTTAGAAGGGTAACGACCTTCACGATTGGTATGGTAAATGTAGACGATGACGCCTTCCGCAGGGCTTTCGCCATCGGCCTGATAAACCGTACCGTGAAGCAGCAATTGAGGTTCTGCCAAATCAAAGGTAGGAAGTGTGTCCACTGGACCGAGAGATTGATTACCATACTCTAAAAGTGCTTCGCATCCTTCGCAAGGACCACCAACCACCGAGTCATTGTTTCGATTGGGGTCTTGTGCGTTGCAGGTCAAGACGTTGAAAGTCAAGACAAAGAGAATTATTCTATACATAAGTAGTCGGGTTTACTGTAAGATGCAGGAATTCAGTGTTTTGTCGTATTCTCTTGAGAAGGTGGGGCAATGTTAGTTGCTTGAAAAGGGCCTTTTTTCCGGTGCTATTCTTACCTTCCTCCAGATAAAGCAACCTCCTATGAAAATAGAGCATTTGGCCATTTGGGTCGATCAATTAGAAGAAATGAAGCGCTTTTATGAGCGTTATTTTGCGGCCCAGGCTGGTTCACTTTACCATAATCCTAAGAAGAACTTCACCTCCTATTTTTTATCCTTCGATGAAGGTTGCCGTTTGGAGTTAATGCATAAGCCAGAGATCCCCAAGAATAATAATGATGTGCACGATCAGTACCGCGGCATTATCCATTTCGCGGTTTCGGTCGGGAGTGAGGCGCGTGTAGATAGCTTAACGGAGGAGTTGCGCCAGGCAGGCTATCAAATCGTCGGAGAACCGAGAACCACTGGGGATGGCTACTACGAAAGTGTTATCCTAGACCCCGAGGGTAACCGCGTGGAGATTACCTCTTGAATCGCTACTTTTACTATCCATCAACCTCGCTCAAGTTATTATCAGCAAGCAGCATAACGCAAAGAGTTTATTTCTGCCAGCTACCCGTTTATTGGTAGCTCGGCAACCATTTTATGCCCATTTGCTAGCGAGTATGCTAAAGGAGGAAAACGATCAGCTTCACCTTCCCTTTGCCTTTCATTGGAATACGGACGGGCCAATTCTGCAATACAACAAAGCCCGGTTGATGGCTATTCAACAGCATCCCGATTGGTATGTAGATTGGCTAGAGGAAGAGTTGGTACACCTACTGCTAGGGCATCACTGGCAAGCAGGTGAGTATGAGGATTCCTGGGCGTTCCATATTGCTGCTGATTTGGAGGCTCGACAGTATGTTTCGGAAACGCACGGTTCAAAGGAATACCAAGCACTCCTTCAGCGACTCCACTTGCCTAAGCCATTTACCTTAGCGCAGGCCTATCAGCGCATCGTTAACCAGCACACCGCCAGCGGTAATTCGCAAGTACTGCAGGGACTAGAAAAATCACCGGCTAGTCGAAGGAGTCATCAACTGTGGGAGAGCTTCTCGCCAGAGCTGTTTGGATATTGGCGCCAAAGCTTGCGGAATAATCTCCCTCAAATCAAGGTATTACCAGGCACCCGTTTTGGACTTTTGTATAATCTAGTAGTTCAGGGAAATGAAAGTACCACTATTCCATGGCCGGTGCTATTACGCCGTTTTGCCCTGAGCGGCAAAAGGGATCAAACGCAAACAAGTTTGCGACGTCCATCCAAACGTTACCATACTTTTCCGGGGAACCGAAGGCAGCGACGTGCTCATCTGGTAGTGGTTTTGGATACATCTGGCAGCATCTCGGCGGGCGTGCGGCTTCGCTTTTTT
>CAJXOS010000298.1 GCA_913057725.1 uncultured Lewinella sp. | reverse complement strand
TTCGATACCGTTTGCTACATCACCACCACCGATGCTTACATTGATCTCATCGGTACATACGGCCGTAGGCTCAATCTCATCTGTTACGATCAGGTCGTACTCTTCACAAGTCTCGTTGCCACAGTCATCCTCGGCACACAAGATCAAGACGTGCTCACCAATTGGTGCAGCTACTACATCGTTATCAGCGACATTACCACCAGCGAAGAAACTCTCACCGAAGGCTAGTACGGTGTAAGAAGTAGCAGAAGCAGAAGAACAACCATTGGCATCCTCTACACCTGGGTTAGGAATGGCTACGTAAGCCAGACAGTCGAATGGCGAAGTAGATACATTGATTACTTCTGGTACACCTGTAATCTCAGGACCAGTGTAGTCACCTACTTTCACAAACTGATCCCAGATGAAGTTCTCTGAAGGATCACACCAGTTCACCAGGTTCCACTCACGACGGAACTTGTAAGTACCCTCACATACTACGATGCGTGGCTCGTCTGAGTAAGATACTCCCAGGTTACAGTAAGTAGGATCAAGGGCTTCGTAGCCAGAGATCGTCAGGATAAATGGCTGACCAGCGTACTCTGCAGTTGGGTTGTCATCAGGACCACCAACAGCACCGTCCGTATCGAATGCCTCATCACACTCCAAAGTAGAAGTGAATGGTGGCAATACTAGATCAGGATTAGGCTCAAATAGTGAGTTGAACAGGCTTGGCTGCGTGAAGGTGATGATCTGATCACAGCTTGCACTGCGTACAGCACCTACACATGCACCATCAGCACGATCCGTTACCGTGAAGGTACGAGTCAAGGTGATGTCGCCACAGTCACCAGCAGCGTCAACAACGTCGCTTACTGTTACAATCATTGGACCACAGTTGTCTCCAACTGTTGGTACACCTGCCAGGCTCAACTTCGCTAGGAAGTCCTGGAAAGCACCGTTGTCACCGCCAAAGTAGGTGTCTACTGTAGCAGCTACATCTACACTACCATCCGCATTAGCAATCCAGCTTTGTGGGAACAAGAACTGAATCGTCTCTACGTCCTGGCAGTACAAGGTTACTTCGGTATCGAAAGATTGTGGAGCACCAAAACCGCCACCGCTTACGCCGCTGCCGTTATCGCTCACAATACCTACAGTATAGTCAGTAGGCGTACCGTCGTTAGCCACCATGATGGTGTACGTCTGACCTGCTTCCAGGTTCAGTGGTACGCGGAAGTTCTGGTTGAAGAACGAACCGAATGTTGGTCCGAAGAAGTCAACGATGGCATAAGCACCATCAGATCCACCAAGAACGTTCTCACATGGCTCATCTTCGTTAAAATCACCTTGGAATACCGCAAATACAACACCACCGTTATCCGCATCCACCAGGATGTTGTAGATGTCAGGTGCGTTTGCCGTGAAGGTGATCAAGTCGTATGAATAGTCTGTTCCAGCCGTAGGGTCGAAGAAGTTCGTCATACAAGAGTAGTTGGCTAGTACCAAAGTCTCTTCGGTACCGTCAATGCTACCTTCTACGGTCTGTACATCAAACTGAGTGATGGCACTGTCAGCGTCATCTGGACATTCTACCGTTGGGTCAGTCTTGTCTTCAGCGAAGATGTTACCCCAGCAGGTGTAAACCATCTCACCAGCTACAAATACCTCTACCATGTAAGTGTGATCGCCACAGCCAGTAACAACGTTGGAGTTTCCACCATCGATAGTAACGGTGATTTCATCGGCGCAATCGTAACCACCAAAGAGCACCATCTGTGGTGTAACTACTGTAGCACAGTTTTCACCTAGCGTTACATTTACATCACTTAAACAACTTGCATTGAGGTCTTCTACCTCTACCACAAACTGCGCGTCCTGCACACATCCAGGGAAGGCAGGAGTTGTACCGCCGTCAGGAGAAATTCCACCGTTAGCATCAGCGGCACTATCATAGCTCACAATGACTGTGTGGGTACCAGGGCCCAAATCAACCGGACTAAATTCGGTTGTTGGTACACCATTAACGGTGAAGCTCACCGCATCAGCACCTATTCCCTCGAGATCAGTTGCACCCAATGTCACCGCTGCTTCAAACGCACAGTAAATTTCATCTAGCGTTGGATCCAAGATTGGATTCGGATACGCGCAATGGTTTGAGATTTCTCGTGTAATATTACTAGGAGCTCCAACAGCGAGAGGACCCTCAACTATCAAGGTGTAGGGTTGCATGTCTACATGCACAAAAGGAATCTCGTAAGATCCGTTATTGTAAACTAGGGTCACAGAACCATCTGTCACAATTGGCACCCCATCACTTTGTACACCAACGGCAGGAACATTAAAGGCATCAAAAGCTCCGGTGGCACCAATGACCGTCCAGGTTTGACCAGGAGGTAGATCTACATTAGGATCACCAGTTGAAACCGTTACCAATTCGGCAAACTGTCCGTCATCACCTCCAGTGTTATTATTCAAGTCAATTACCGATGCATTATTGAGACAACTACAAGGGTCGGTTATTTCAATCGTACAAGTAAAGACTGCAACTTCGTCGCTGACGCTAGCGGCGCACCCGTTATTGTTTGTAACAGTATAGCTAATCGCATGAGTGCCAGCCCCCGCAGCCATTGGGTCAAAAGAATAAGTCATTCCATTGCCATCATCAGTAACACCGGGGCCACTATATACACCGCCGATAGGACTACCACCTCCAAGTTCGGTCTGGATGCCTGCATCCAGACAAAGATCTGCTAAAGCACTAAATGTAGGAGTTGGAGCAGCAAGTACAGTGATGTCCGCCGTAGCCATTGCGCCGTTGAGTGTATACGTTATCGTATGCACCCCAACTCCAGCACTAGCAGGGTCGAAACTAAAATCAGCACCATTTCCATTATCAGTAACGCCTTCACCACTGTATACGCCACCAAGAGGTGTACCTCCAGCCAATATCTGTAGGCCTGCATTTTCACAAACATCTGCAAAAGGAGCTAGCTCCACCGTAGATATGAAAGCTTGGCCAAAATCAACGGCTTTACAAGTTCCGCCAGTCCACAGGCGAATAGTTCCTAGAAGACCAGTTGAATAACTACCATTTGCCGCATATGCATGACTGGCATCCTCGGTACTAGCTGTCGTTCCGTCACCGAAATCCCAGCGCCAAGCTCCAGTAGGATCTGAATTGTAGAAAACGTTATTAAACTCTGGAGAACTTTGGTTAGTGAAGTCAATGACTTCGGCAGGTTCTGCAAAAACAGGGTCAGGAATAAACTCAGTGGTAATATTATAGTCAATAATAGGATTGAAAACCCAATCCGCATTAAATGGGACACCACCTACATTAACATCATACCCTCGTAGCCAGTTTGGTCCTATTAGTATATTGGCTAAGTAATCTCCTTGCCCATCTCCAGTTGCAAAATCATTAGATATTAAGCCAATGTTGTTAGGCGAATCATTCTCAACTACTACCATATAGAGTCCGGTCCCGACAGATACCGGTGTAGGGAACGTAGCAGTGTATTCAATATCTGCTAAAGTGTTTCCCCCTATAGGTCCATCCAACAAGACGGTAGTATTCCCTAAAGCAGGACCGTTAGGCAACGAATCTACTGAACTAACAGGGACTATTGATACAGTAACCAAAACCGGATCGTCCGGAATACTATTGACAGGTCCACCTGTTGTCCATCCATAAATTTTAGCACCTCTGATTTGGGTGCCAGGAAGACTCTCAAATATTTGACCTGCAGCAGTGGCACTTGTGGCGTTATTAATCGCTATTGCGTTGAAAGAAGTTGCACGTTCATTAGGTAGTAAAATCACGTCAGTACAAGCTGCTGTGCCTTCTTGTGCATCTTCTACGGAAAAACAATCCGTAC
>CAJXOS010000297.1 GCA_913057725.1 uncultured Lewinella sp. | reverse complement strand
ACGAGGCTTGGCACGTGGTGCAGCAGAAGCAGGGGCGGGTGAAGGCGACGCGGCAGTTGAAGGGAAAGGTGGCGATTAATGATGATCCAGGGTTGGAGCGAGAGGCGGATGTGATGGGGTCGAAGGCAATTCAAAATAAAAGAGCCGTGTCAGTCCTTAGGGAATCGCTCCCACAACATCTCGGTACGACCTCGGCAATACAATTAACGACTTGGGATTCATCAAAGGTGTCCGAAGCACTCCCACTCGTAAAAGAGCTTACTCTCGAGTGGATTGATGGTTTTGTCGAATCTGAACTGAGTATAACAAATTCCCCATCATTTGATGAAAAAGTCCATCAAGCAGGAGTTTTATCACAAGAGGCTAGAAATGGAGAGTCCAAAATGACCTCTGGATTGAAAATTAATAACCTTTTGGGTAGAGTAGACCTATTATTGTTTAGGAGGACTCGAAGCACAATCGCTGAAAGCGAAGCAGATCAAGAATTAGACCAATGGTATGATTTTGGAAAGAAGGATGCTATAGATTTCTATAGAAAAGAAGCTGAACTGGAACATGATATTCCAGAACCTAATGCTCCACTACCAAATGTACTTTGGCAAATAGCTGATCAATTCATTAAGCCAAGACTTAGTGAAAAAAACGCAGAAAAAGCTGCTGTAAATGCTAGTTTATCAATTAATGCCATACCATTTTCTAATATTGAGTTAGCCGTAAAAGGTGAAGCCTATAAAGGTAAAGTTGGTGCAGTAACTGCAGGCGTTCCTAAAAAAGCTTCTAAGCCCGATAAGCGATATGAGGTTAGTGGAACTTTTTCCATAAGTGGATCAATCAATATATCAGCATTAGCAGGTCAAAAAGTAGGGCCTGAGGCAGGAATTAAATTGCTTCCATCGGTAAGTATAAAAGCTGGGCACAACGACGGGCCATATCATGTAATGGATGCAATCGGATTGAGAATTAGATCACTAATGCCTGAAAGGATTCCAAAAACTAAGCTTAGTGTTGCAGATTGGTTTTGGACCGGGAAGGAACGTTTTAAAGCTTTTAAAGATTTAAGTAGAGAACAAGCTTCGGAATGGCGTGAAGCTGCATTTTCTCGATCAAGTAAAGATGGGGCCGGAATGTTCTCTGATATCGAGGCGAAACTGGGGGCCGAAGCTAATGTGGGCTTTAGCATGCCTAAAGGTTTAGGGGCAGAGGCACGTGCCGCCGGATTCGGTGCTATTGCTCGACGATGGGAAACAAAAGACGGAGGGGGTATTGATCACAAGTGGGTTGGTGCTGGTGGAGCAGAGGCCGGAGCTCAGGCAGGATTCAGTCGGCTCTCTCTTGGACTAAAAGTGTCAATTGCGGGTGAACACACAGGAACAGGCGAAAATGAATCTCTTTCAGATAATTTTGGCATAACCATCGAAGGCAACCTTCAGACACCAGGTGAGCTAATGCAGTTGGCAATGAACATATATGCAATAGTCAAAGGTATTTACAATAAAATAAAGAATAAGTCTGAAGCAACTCAAAAGAAGTTTAGCAACCAAATTATCCCTGGTCTAGAACGCCTTGCGGGGGAGTGGCAGCAATATGCAGTCCCTGGCATTGAACGTAATAGTAATCTTGCCGTCGTATTTCAGGTTGGAGTCAACGAAGGGGACGTTGTACAGAGATTGAAATTAACAAGACAAGCGGACACTGCGGTTAAACTATCGACGCCTATTGTTTCTGTACAAGGATCTGCTGGAGTTCAAAGTATTCTACTTGAACTAGACCTTACCGAACGAAGTATTGCAGATAGACTTAAAGACTTCTTTGGAGACCGCGATCAAGAGAGAGAGGATTTACAACCAGAGCATTTAACACATGAAAGTGTCTCTTTTGCGTCACCTTACTCTCGTCCACCCGCTGTCGAGGAACAACAACGGACTACTAGTATTCGTAGCCCAATTGGCGCTCCACAAAGCAATGGAGTTCCACACCACCAAGTCATCTATTCAGCGGGGCCTGTGGAATACCCCATCGTAGAGGATGTTCGCTTACGACGCCGAGACAAAGAGGTTCACTGGGGGCCATTAAGTTTTGGTCCAGGAGTACTAACGAGAAGAGGCAGAAGAATAAAAGAACGGTTAAGACACAGAAAACACTCTAAAGATGGGTCATAATCTTCGATTTTGGCATACTATGACAGAAGATGACTTGCTTTTTCTGAAGAGACCAGCATCATTAGTTTGGTAAGAACCAAAATACATACAAGTTAAGGGCTACAGTTTATTAAACACCATGCGGTTGATTTCCGTTCGTTCGGGGCTTAGAACAACAGAAGCAGATAGAACTATAGGAGCTAAATGTGTACTAGTTTTTTTCGTGAACACTCTACACCCTAACCGTCTTCCCCTCCTTCCGAAATGCCCTACGCACCCCTTCCATAATATCGTCCAGCAATAGCACATTCGAGTCGCGCCCAATCGCGCGGATGCAGGCGAACTTGAGGATTTGAATGATGCTACCACCAGTGAGTTCATAGCTCTTGGCTAGTTTTTTGAAGTCTACTCGATCTTCCACCTCGTAGGCTTCGTCCTGGAAGTAATTGTTCCAGAGGAGGAGGCGTTGCTCGGCTTCGGGGAGGGGGAAATTGATAACGGATTCGAAGCGGCGGGTGAAGGCCTCGTCCATGCCTTGGGGCAGGTTGGAGGAGAGGATAATGAGGCCGTTGTAGTCTTCAATGCGCTGTAGGAGGTAGGCCACTTGCTGGTTGGCGTGGCGGTCATTGGCAGAGTGACTTTCGGTGCGGCGACTGAAGAGGGCATCTGCTTCGTCGAAGAAGAGAATCCAATCTTTGTGCTCCGCCTGATCGAAGAGGTTTTTGAGGTTTTTCTCGGTTTCTCCAATGTATTTAGAGATGGTCATGGAAAGGTCTACGCGGTAGACGGGGCGCTCCGTCACCTGGCCCAGGAGGGTAGCGGTGAGGGTTTTACCGGTACCGGGCTTACCGTAAAAGAGGGCGCGGTAGCCGTGTTTTACTTTGCGGCTCAGGCCCCAATCGTTCATTAGGGTACGGCCGTGCAAGATCCACTGGCGGATATCATCAATTTCATGCCGCAGGTGGGTAGGTAGTACGAGATCATCCCACGTCAGGCGCGTACTGAGCAGGCTAGCGGGAAAGCGCGTACTGTAAGAAGGACGGTAGGTCTCACCAGTGGTGAGTAGGCTGGCTACCTCTTCGGATACCGCCAGCACTTCTTTACTCGCCTCTACTGCGCCCGGAGCCGTCACAAACTGTAGCACTTGATGGCTGAATAAGTAATGGGAGGGCTCCAACAAATATTGCACCTGAAAGTGCATACCCAGGTTGTTATCTCCTAACAGAAACAGGGCCGTTTGCCGGGAGGGCAGCACCTGATTGGTCGCCGTATGCACAATACAGCCCAGGTGGGGGCTTAGATTGCCACCATCCGCTAGTGGTAAGAGCAGCTCCGGCTTCAAGCGCGGGGCCAGGGCTAGCATGAGCAGCAAACGCTCGGCCGCCGTCATCTGATAGTGCCGCTGCAGGATTCCCAAGTAGGATTGCTCTGCGCCCAATTCCGGTGGCGGCACTTCATAGACGGAGCGCTGGCTTTCTTCGGTGCCTTGCAGCAGGCGCATGCGGAGCTCAAGTACTTCGGCAAACCAATTGAGTTCAGCGGTGAGCGCCTGGGCGTTGGCGTCGAGAACGGATGGGTGCATGGTGTTGGATTGGGTTTTGATTTTAAAGGTAATGATTTTATTAAGGGCCACTGAGAGAGGCCTCATAGCATTAGTTCTTCGCTCTTGAGTCTTTTCTTTTTGTCATTGCAACAAAAAGAAACAAACCTGCCTGCCAAGTCCAGGCTTGCCGGGAAGGCAGGAAATGCTAGCCCCACTAACTCCGAGGAGCTTGCG
>CAJXOS010000296.1 GCA_913057725.1 uncultured Lewinella sp. | reverse complement strand
GCTAAAAACTTTAGACAACTTCTCTATTAACGCACCGAATCATCAAACGTACTCCCGCAAAATTTCCATCAGTCTTTCCTCCGACAACTTTCGTTCTAACTGATCCCCTTTCGCAAAGCTAATCGCCCCCGTCTCTTCCGAAACGACGATAGAAACCACGTTCGTCCGTTCAGTAATACCAATCGCGGCACGGTGTCTCAGGCCCACGCTTTTTGGAAGTTCTGTCTGTTCACTGACGGGTAAAATCACGCTCGCTTCCAGGATCTTGAGGTTGTCGATGAGCACCGCGCCATCATGCAAGGGGCTTTCCTTAGCGAAGACACTTTCCAATAGTGCTTGTGATATATGTGCATCAAGTGCGACTCCGCTGGTGACAATCCCTTCCAGATTGAAGTTGCGGCAAAAGACGAGCAAGGCCCCTACCCTACGCCGACTCATACGTATGATGGCCTGCCCAATAGCTTCCTGAGCAGCTTGATGTTCTTCTTGAGAACCGGCCATCGCATTTCGATCCAGTATTCTGTCTAGAAAGTTGGAACGTTGTCGTAGCGTGGTATTTCCCAGCAAGAGCAAGAATCGGCGTACCTCGGGTTGGAAAATGATGATCAATATGATAATACCCACCTTCACAAATTGGTCCAGGATACTGGACAGCAGGTCCATGTTGAGCTGATTCACCACGAACCAACTTACATAGAGCAAGAGTAAGCCGATGAAAATATTGAAGGCAATCGACCCCTTCAGGAGCTTGTACAACTGGAACATCAGGTAAGCCACTATACCGATGTCCAGTATATCCCAGAGGCTAATTTTCAGAAACCCAATATTGAAATCCAGCATAGAGGCGAATTACTCCCAGTTAGTTTTGGTCTGATAAAACAGGAACGACAATATAGCAGCGCCAGTGTTCACCTGTTTATCCGCGCCGGCTTGTGTATTCGATGGCCTGGTATAAAGCAGAATGGGGCCGGCTCCTTTCTGCTGACCTTGTAGTTCGGCGGCTAATTTACGGGAATGTAACGGAACCCCCTGCGTAGAATTTTGCGATGCTACCACTAATGTTGCAGGAAAATTATTCGGCAACACGTTTTGAAGGGGAGAGTAACTCAACAAATGATCATTCTGTATACTATCACGGACGCTGCCAAACTGGGCTAACTTCGGAACAGCACCAGCAAAAAGTTGATAGCGCAATAGGTCATACCACCCGTCTTCTATGGCGGTAGCCGCAAATAAATCCGGGCGCTGATTAAGGGTAGCCCCAACCAAGGTGGCTCCTACTCCTGTACTATAAACACCTAAGCGGTCTGCCACTACAAACTGCTGCTCTCGTAAATATTCGGCAACGGCCTGAAGGTCATCCAAACTCTGCTGCTGTTGGGTCAATCGTCCGCTATTCTGCCAACGGCGACCAAAACCACTACTGCCACGAAGGTTAGCAACAACAACAACGCCCCCCTGCTCTAAAACGGCAGGGATAAGGTAATGGCCAGTAGCGTTCCAATGTGGCATCTGCGCATCTTGCTCGTGCTGGGCATTGACAAGAAGTGTAAATTTCGGTTGACTAAGCGGATTTTCTTTTTGGTGCAGTATGAAGATAGGAATAGGCGTATTGTCATAGGCCGTAACCCACTCCTGACGGAGAGTATATTTTTCTGCAGTAAAGGACGGGTGCGGACTGTATAAAAGCGCCGAGCGGTAACTTCCGGCATCCAGGCGATAAACCGTCTCCGGACGCAAATAGGAAGTAAAACCAAAGAATAGCTCTTGACTGGTTTTACCGGCACTGAACGCAGTAATCGTTCCTGGTTCCGGTAAATGTAAACGCCTTTGCTCTTGCCCCGTTGTTGAAAACAATAGGACATGGCTGGTAGCGTCCCTCCAATAGTCCACGATCCATTGATCCGCATAGCGCCAGACCTTTCCCATTAAGTCGCCACGTTCTGGAATTATAGTCTCCCAATAAGAGCGTTGTGGCTGCTCCTTGTTGACCTTAATCAACCTGCTTTTATCGGCGCCAAGATCCGTGACAAAGTGCAAATGCTCGCTACTGCCTCCGGCCCATTCAAAACGATAATCCAGGTTTTCAATTAACGGAACAAAGGAAGGATCATCGCTATCGAGCGGTCTATAGTAGGCAGCATTTCCTGGCCCATCGCCCCGGATTTCCAATACCAGGCTGTTGGTATTCGTATCGGGGAAAGCCATGATCCTCCGTTCCGGGTTGCGGTAGTCAGCGAATACCAGCTCATCTTCCCGCTGAGGGGTGCCGAGTTGATGGTAATATAAACGGTGGAACAACTGCGGCCTTCCATCATCTGGGCTGGGGTAAGAAGTATAGTAGAAGCCTGTACGATGCCACCTTAAGGTAGAAACACCCCGAACCCGAAGCTCGTCCGATAAGGCCAAACTTTCTTCTAGGTCAACGACTTTCAGTTTGCTCTCACCAGTTAGTTTGTGATGCTGCTCATACACGAGGTAGCGGCCATCTGCCGAAAAAGCATATTTCCCAAGTTCAAAAGCAGTCCCTTCTTCCCAGCTATTCGGATTAAGTACGATTGTTACGGAGTCCGTCAGGCCCTTAGTTCTTGCCAGGGCATCTCTTGGCCAATCGCCGGAATTGTAGGTAAAGTAGTAGTGATCACCATGATACGAAGGAATACCCCGACGATAGTATGCCTTGAGCTGATCCAAGCGCTCCCGTACCGCATCATAAAATGGAACCTTAGAGAGATATTCTTTTGTTAGCTTATTTTGATCGCTACTCCAAGCAAGTACTTGCTCCGCCGTGTCCTGCTCTAACCAACGGTAATTGTCGGCAATCGTGTAACCATAGTAATCATCTACGACAGCAGAATCCCTGGGCGTTGGCGGATAAGAAACTGCGATTGGATCGAATTGTGGCGACTGCACCAAGCCTTCCACGGAATCTTCCAAATCCGAAAGATCGCAGGCCGTAAGCGCCATAACACCATAAAGGAACAGGAGCCAAAGAGTATAAGCCAATTGTGGCTTTGAAAACCAATGACAAGCAACTGGCAATCTACCACTGCTAGTTGACGTTTGTGAGGAGGGGCAATCTGCTGGATTTTCCATAGAAGTTAGTACCTTCGAATAGCCAATATACTCCCAAAAGCTTGAATGTAATGCAAATCTCCCGTAATAAGGCTGCCCTACTTATCCTGCTACTCGTATTTGGTACGAGTCTGCATCTTTCGGCCCAAGCCGTAATAAGACGAACCATTGATGGAGAACAGATAAAGGTGTACCCTGACGGTCGCATAGAGTACTTCAATGGTGACCCCTATATACCAGCAGAAGGAGAGAGTATTCAATACCCGGTTTTCCAGGGCTATATCGAGCCCTTGGATGGGGAAATCATTCTGAACCAAGCCGACCTATTCAAAATTGCTCAGCGCCGTTCACAATTATCTGGCGTAGCTCAAAACCTAGCACAGCAGCGATTGACTGAGGCAGAAGGAAACCTAGAGCGACTAGAGGAGCGCCGCCGACAGAGCAGCAATAATCCCGAGCAACTGGCGATTATCGACAAACAGCTTGCCGCAGCTCGCCGAACCCTGGAGCAAAGCCGTATTCAGCTCAATGAAAGTCAGCAAGCTGCTCAGGCTGATGAGGACCTCGTCAAAAAGGGAGGATTCGTAGAGTTGTTCAATCAGAATCGCCGCAGCCGGCAACAGACGGATGCACGTTCTGCACGTATTCGAGCAGCCAGCGGACAACCGTATTCTCAGCTCATTCCACTAACGGATAATACCGCAGCGAGTAGCTACGAGGACCTACTTCTCAATCCGCCGCGGCGTTCGTGCAGCTTCGCCTTTGAAGGCCAGGATATGGAAGCAGGTTCCTACCGCCGCGACTTAGAATCAGAACTCCTCTTTACCTATACGGATGAACGTCTGCGCCC
>CAJXOS010000295.1 GCA_913057725.1 uncultured Lewinella sp. | reverse complement strand
CGAGAGTGGATTGATAACACCAATGTGCGTTACGTGACAACTCGCGTTTATGATGAAAGTGGCCTACTTATTCGAGAGGATTATCAACGCCAGAGAAGGGGAGAGGAACTCGCCCCCGTGCTGTCTGTTACTTACGGATATGCTGATCCAACCGTTATTGAGGCTATGCTTGCAGAAGAGCAAGTTGTTAAATCCAAGCCGTAAGAGATTGCACGCTTACCGAGCACGTAGTCTAATTCAACGCCACATTATACCATCAAAACAAAACCACACCTGAGATTATGAAAAATCTATGGCTGCCCGCCATGTCAATTCTGCTACTACTGACGGCTTGTCAAAGTATGCAGAAGCTGTATGATGCTGGCGAATATGAAAAAGCCTACAAAGCTGCTTTGAAAGAATTAAAAGATAAACCTGGTGATGAGGCAGCGCTGACGATCTTGGAGAACTCCTTGCTGCAGACATTAGTAGAGGACCAAGTTAGCATTGAAAATCTTCGGCAACAGGAAACTACAAGAGCTTGGGAGGATGCATTGAAATTAATTGACGAAGACCAAGAAAGAATTACTGCTACTGAACCCTATTTGGGTGACCGTTTGCTTGATACACAAGAAGCCCTCGCTGCTGCTACAGCGGAGATCCGGGCGGAACTATACTACAGTCTTCTATCGCAAGGCAAGGGCAATTTGGAAAAGGCGATTGCTTCCGATGATGCGGCGGTGGCTCAGCGAGCTTATTATCAGCTGCTAGATGCGGAGTTCTATAGTGAACCAAATTTCGAAGCAGTTGAACAGCTCCCAGAGCTTATCCAGTCAGCTGCGGATGCAGGTATCGTCTACTACCAAGTGGAGTTGAATAAGGGGCAGAACATTGGGTTGGGATCCGAGATTGAAAGTTATTTCTCAAACTTAGAAGACCATTCCAGTCAGTTCAAGGAAATTGAAATGGTCTTTATCGCCAGTGGTGGCGACTGTGCAATAGATATCGATTTTGGCAGCTTCGGTACGAGGACAGAAGAGGACGTGAGCACGGAAAAGTACGAAACTGAGGTCGTTGTCTCGTACGAGCAAGAAATTGACACCCTTGGCATGATCACCGAAATTCCAGTCTATCAGACTGTATCCGCTGAAGTACAGACGGTGACAAGCCGTAAGATTGCTTCCTGGGCGGTACATGTTGATGTAGATAGCCGGACCAAAAATTGTCCCCATTTCAGTAATCGATACGGTGAAGAGGTCGTATCAGAAACAGCGTTCTATCGAACTTCTGGGGATTTCCGAGCGCTGCCGCAGGAATATCAGGCAGCGGACCAGATGAAGCAATATACCCCTGATGATGATATGGCGGAGGAACTTCTGGACCGTTTCTACCGTCAAATTTGCGCAGACTACTTCTCTGAATAGCGTTCTGGTTGCCGGTGAAAATCCGTATCATTAACGGACTAACAGATATCCAACATGCTATTCGCCCTCATTGGCTTGGCCATACTCCTTATTATAGTAGTCACTGTGTTTTTAAACTGGCATCCGGCCTGGGCATTACTTCTTGCCTGTGCTCTAGTCGGGTGGGGGAGTGGACAAGAGTTGACGGGGCTCATGGCTACCATCGGACAAGGCTTTGGTAGTTTGTTGGGTAAGATCGGTTTGGTCATCATTCTTGGAGCTATACTTGGTGTCATTCTTGAGAAAACGGGAGGTGCGGTCACTTTGGCTGATGCTCTGATTTCAGCGCTCGGGAAACGGTTCCCTGCTCTGACGATGGCCTGCGTAGGTGCAATTGTCAGCATTCCGGTGTTCTGCGATAGTGGCTTTATTATATTATCACGGCTCAATAAGCGTCTCAGTGATCGTGCCAAAATTGCACCAGCAAGTCTCTACTTGTCACTAGCTGCTGGACTATACCTTACGCATAACCTTGTACCACCAACTCCAGGGCCAGTTACAGCGGCGGCCAACCTGGGGGTGGAAGGTAGCCTCGGGACAATAATGTTATTAGGATTAGTGGTGTCGGTACCCATTTTAATAGTGGCGTGGCTCTGGAGCCGAAGTCAAGGCGAGGGAATTCAACTTAAGGAACAGGCTGAAATCAGTGACCTTGAAGAGATCAATACACCTGCGCTTTGGCGGGTTTTGCCCAGCTTGCTTGTGCCAATAGTGCTCTTGGCGTTAGGTAGTATTTGGAAAGGAAATCCAATCTGGCAACTTCTGGGCCAAGCGCCAATTGCCTTATTAATAGGCGTACTGTTTGGTTTCATATTATTGGCCTGGCCACAACGTCAGCAGTGGACTACTTGGACAACTACCGGTATTCAGCTAGCTGGACCAATTCTTGTCATCACTGGACTGGGAGGAAGTTTTGGGGCTATCTTAGTAGCTTCAGAGGTAGAAGCGGTCATCAAGGAGATCTTTACTTCTAGTACGGCTTCTCCGCTGGTGCTATTAGTCTCGGCCTTCTTTATGGCGGCGGTACTGAAGACAGCGCAGGGTTCGTCTACCTCTGCATTGGTAGTGGGGTCTGCCGTATTGGCGCCCTTAGTTGTATCCCTAGGTTTTGATCAACCCATCGAGCTAGCAATTCTTGTCGCCACCCTAGGGAGCGGAGCAATGGCCGTGAGCCACGCCAATGATAGTTACTTTTGGGTGGTGAGTCAATTCAGTGGCCTGGAGTTACGAGATGCTTATCGATCCTATTCACTGATGACGCTTTTCATGGGGTTGACCGGATTGGTAGCTTGCCTCATCGCTTGGCTGTTATTGGCTGGGGCCTAAATGATTCCTGCTAATGAGCATGATGAAAACCGATAAACACTAGTCGGTACAGGGTGTTAGATCTCACGTAAATTGCTCTATCCACATTAGTCTAACCATAAAACTAGAATTATGACATCTAATCGCATGTATGTGCTGGCGCTCCTTATGGCAGTAGCTACGTTCGCTTGCAACGACGGTGCTACTACTCAAGATGAAGCGGAAAATACGGAGACAACGGAAGCTTCTTCGGAGTCTGCTCAGAGAGAATCTAAGGTGACGGGACAGGAGGTCACCTATGTTATCGATTCCACCAAGATGCTTGGCTATATCGCCTATGATGAGGGATCTGACGAAAAACGACCTGGGGTTTTGGTCGTTCATGAATGGTGGGGTCATAACGATTATGCCCGTCAGCGAGCAGAGATGTTAGCGGAACTGGGCTATGTAGCATTAGCTGTTGATATGTACGGCGGAGGTCAACAGGCAGATCATCCTGATGATGCGGGAAAGTTTGCAATGAGCGTAATGGGAAATTTCCCTACGGCAGAAGCGCGATTTCAGGCAGCAGTAGATAAAATCAAAGAAGATCCTCGTGTCGATCCGGAATCGATTGCGGCTATCGGTTACTGTTTTGGTGGTGCTGTTGTTCTTTCAATGGCCAATACCGGAAACGAAGACTTAGATGCGGTAGTATCTTTTCACGGTGGCCTAGGGTTGCCAGTTATGCCAGAAGCGGGTAAAGTAAATGCTCAAGTTTTAGTCTGTAATGGTGCAGACGATCCCTTTGTTACAGCCGAGCAAATTGCCACTTATACTACAGCGATGGATGCCGCCGGTGCTAACTATGAATTAATCAACTACGAAGGTGCGAAACACTCCTTTACCAGCAAAGAAGCGGATGAGCATGGTGAGGAGTTTGATTTGCCACTGGCCTATGATCAAGCGGCGGATGAGCAATCCTGGGCGGCGATGACTGCTTTGTTCGAAGAAGTCTTTAAAAAAGATTAAGATAGATGATGGAAAGGGAGACTCATGACTAAGGCTCCCTTTCCACGCTAAAGCTCTTAACCCTATGTTGCGCCTCCTTCTGTTTGCTACACTTCTTTTCATCGGAGTCTCTGTCGGTGCTCAGATATGTTCTGGGATTACTGGTCCCGTTATCTATCTGGAGGATTTTGGCAGTGGCCCAAACCCTGGTCCGGAATTACCTGCCGGTACAACTACCTATACCTATGGACTAGGAGGAGGTGGGTTATATTACGTGACAAATGACAGTGGGCAAAATGGAGCGCTGTTGTAGCCTTCCCCTTTTTAGGACAGGGTTAAAA
>CAJXOS010000294.1 GCA_913057725.1 uncultured Lewinella sp. | reverse complement strand
TACCCTTTTACGATCATCAGCTACAACAAGAACATCCTCAAACCTACTCACCGCCTCTACACAAGCTACAAAACATGGAGTCACCTCCTCTAATAGGTCTTCCCAATCGCTATCAGCATGCGGAAAAGTGAACTGCACCATTGACTGTGGCTCCCATTCTGCGGGAAGGCGGCGGCTTTTTGTCATGGATTATAAAAGTTTAGGGCCCGAATTTAGTCGTTTTTCTTGTAACCTCTGAGCCCTTTTCCAAGGGTAATTCGTCGCCCACCTACATTCGAAGGGCCTTCCTTCAGTTTCGCCTTTTTGGAAAAGAGAAGTATCTTACAAGCATAGATTTCAACCACCTATTACTGAATTATGCGCACTCTTGTTCTTGCTCTACTACTCCTGACGTTCACCAGTCAGGTAACTGCTCAATTTTCGGATCCAATTTACATCAAACCACACCTGGATGGTGTCAGTCAGATTCTAGCCACTGACTTGAATGAAGACCTTCATCCCGATGTACTCGGAGTCGCAATCGACAATGATCGACTATTCTGGACACCATACCTACCCGCTGAATCAAGCTTCACCGACCCGATTATCATCGATATCGGGCTATACAAGCCTGATGCTATCTGGAGTCAAGACGTCACATCTGATGGCTTGGCAGACATAGTCATGGTCGACAATACCATTGGAGAACTGCTCTGGCTAGCGAATCAATCCAATGGAGACAGCTTCAGTGAGCCAACACTCATTGATGATCAGTGGAATCAAGTCGCCATGCTTCAGGAAATGCATCTTGATGGTGACGCAAACCCTGATTTGCTACTAGTAGACAATCAAGTAGGCACCCTAGCTTGGTATTCTAACCCAGGTGATGGCCTTTGGGGAGAGTCGGAAATCCTATTTACAGACCTGGGAACGGTTACTGCTGTACATGTGGCGGACCTAGACGACGACGGACTACTCGATCTTATCATAGGGCAAAATAACGCTGAGATTTACTGGTACCGCCGGACCGGAACAGGTGCCGAATTTGCTGCACCTTTACTCATTGCTGATCTCGCAGGAACAGCTACCTCTTTGGGAGCAGCTAAGTTGAATAACGATGATTATGTCGACCTCGCCGTAACAACTAGTAGTGATCGAATCTATGTTTTGTACCAAACGGCAGATGCTGGTGTTTTCGGCAGTCCAGAACAGCTCGGGATTACATTGGATGCTGATAATGTTCTGCTTGTTGATATGGACCAGGATGACGATATAGATATTTTCCTGACCGGTCAGGTACTAAGCCAGAACGTTTATTATCGGAACGATGATGGTGTTTTTGATGAGTGGAATATTAATTACGGAGACCACTACCCTAGTGAGCTTCTGATTGTTGATTTCAATCTTGATGAATACCCCGACATCGTTGCAGCAGGTGAGCTTATCAATAATCTCTTCTATTTCGCGAATCGTGCTACGGGATTCTTCCAGTTTGACTTTTCGCGAATATTCCAGTACGGTACTGGTCGCCCCGAAGTAATTCAAGTGGCGGATATGAACAACGATGATTGGCCCGATTTGGTTACCAACCACTCTGCTAGCTCGGTGATCATACAAGAAAATGTCAATGGATATGGGCAGGCTTCTCCTGGAGAGCTTATTGCTTTGAACAGCGGACTCGTTCGCGGCCTGCAGGTAGGTGATCTAGATCAGAATGGATTGCAAGATGTTGTTTTTGCCAACTTTAATCACATCTACTATTCCAAGCAGATCGCACCCGGTGAATTTGGAGACAGGGAGTTTCTTGTGCCCGCTATCGGCTTCGGGTCTGACCCGTGGTCGATACGACTCGTTGACATAAACAATGATGATTATCCAGACCTGGTGTATAGCTCTGATGGGGCAATTTATGTAGTAAGCAATGACGGCACTGGGAACTTCATGGAACCAATTTTAGTAGATGTTGAGAACTTTGGTCGTGCTATCGTATATCTCGCGGACTTAGATCAGGATGAGGACTTGGATATCGTAGCTAGCTTCGGAGGAGCAACCGGTGGAGGTGTGAATTGGTATGAAAATTTAGATGATAACGGCACCTTTGGTGATCGAATAGTAATAGATGTAGAATCGGAGGCAGATGTTGTTCAACCAGCTGATATTGATGGTGATGGCGATTTAGATATCTTGACCGTCGACAATGAACTACTCATTTACCGAAATGATGGCAATGGTGAATTTGGTGAATCAGAACTGTTAATTGATGACGTCGATGAAGCGATTACAGGCGATATCAACAATGACGGATGGATGGACATTGTCTTCCGGGACCAAAGTCAGTTGTTTCTTTCCCTCAGTCAGAACGGAACCTTAGGTACCCCCTGGCAAT
The DNA here is from genome assembly GCA_913057725.1 of uncultured Lewinella sp. GTDB lineage: Bacteria > Bacteroidota > Bacteroidia > Chitinophagales > Saprospiraceae > Lewinella. Next base: position 1,724 of record CAJXOS010000294.1, on the reverse strand, counting down.
TTGGCCCCACTGACATCTTCTATGGCAGATTGCATCTAGCGGATATTGACGGTGATGGCGATCAGGATCTATTCAGCTCCAGCACAAGTTTCCTCGTATGGTTTGAAAACTTCCTGATCGACAACAACCCACAATTATCCATCCGCGTATTCTGGGATGAAAACGAAAATGCTGTTTATGATACCAGCGAGTATACCCTATCTGGTCAAGGTGTTGACTTGCAGCCCGATGGGATTTCCTCCTGGACCAGTGCCGATGGGCAGATTATCCAAAGGATAAACCCTGGAGACTATCAACTAAGTCTACTAGAAGATCAAAATTGGCAAGTCACCACTGAAAGCACTTACGCTATAGTCGCTACTGAAGACGAACCGAGTTTGCAGCGAGAATTTGGTGTAACAAACACCACTGATGTCTTGACCGGTATGGTAGACATCACTTCAGGGCCTACCCGCTGTGGATTCACCGTTCCATTTTGGTTCAATGTAGCGAATGAAGGTACAGTGATTTCATCTGGATTAGCATCTATAACACTTGATCCTGGCACCGAATTCATAAGCGCAATTCCGGCTCCGGATTCCATTTCTGGCAACCAGTACTTTTGGCGTTTCGCCGAATTGATCCCAACACAACAGAACCAGGTCTATCTGGAACTATAAATGCCCGGCGTAGAAAGCCTGGGAGAAACGATCACCTTCACAGGCACGCTTGCACAGGAGGCCTTGAATCATAACCTTACTGACTTGACAACGGAGATCTATCAGCCTATTGTGAACTGTGCTTACGACCCAAATGATAAGCAAGTCCTTCCCAATAATCTGGGCAATACAGAATACACCCTTTTCGGTGATACTTTAACCTACACCATACGATTTCAAAATACGGGGACAGATACTGCTTTCACGGTACGCCTCGTGGACCGTTTGGACAATGATTTGGATTGGTCATCTTTCCAGCTTATCAGTAGCAGCCATGATATGCAGTATTCCCTCAGTCGAGTGGGGCTACTCACCTTCCTATACGAGGATATCCTCCTGCCTGACAGCACGACAAATGAGCCTGCAAGCCATGGATTTGTGAAATTCAGGATTCTCCATAAGACCGGTCTGCCGGAACAAACATTGATTACCAATTCAGCGCAAATATTCTTTGATTTCAACCCTCCTATTCTCACTAATACGACGCGTAGTCTTTTGGTTAGTCAGCAACCCTTCCTGGCCTTTAGGCAGAATCCTAGTTGCTTTGACAGTACCGATGGCAGTTTAGAGATCATATTCCCAGTTGATTCACTCACTTACACATGGAGTACCGGTGAAGAAGGGATAAAAATTGCAGGCTTAGCCGAAGGAAGTTATGGCGTTACTGCAACTGATAACGATGGGAACATCATAAACAGTAGCAACTTCAATGTCTTTGCACCAAACCAACTTGCCTTAGAAGATGTAGTGGTCCTGGATGTGTCCTGTTTTGGAGAAGCCGCTGGTCTAATTGACTTCACAATTAGAGGTGGCGTAGGTCCATACCAGGTAATGATAAATGGACAGCCAGGAGAACTTCCACTAGATGAACTATCTGAAGGGGCTTATGATCTGAGGATCGTTGATGCCAACGGATGCATTCTTGAGGAAGGATTCACCCTTAGTGGACCAGCAGAATTAGCAATCACACCAACAATTACCGATGAAGTAGATGGTGGTGAAAATGGCAGCATTACTACAACGGTA
>CAJXOS010000293.1 GCA_913057725.1 uncultured Lewinella sp. | reverse complement strand
TACATCAAAGCTGCGTTGGGGTACAGGATTCCGCTACCGCCAGCTTTCCGTTGGGGCAGAAGTAGGGTTCCTGTTTGGTAACCTAATTAATAGCCGATTGGTAGACTTTGATTCGCTATCAGGCTCATTGAATACGGAATTCCAAGATGAGATCAGTGTTCGGGGCACAACCTGGAACTTTGGTCTTCAGTATGCTTATGATTTCAAGAAAGTGAATCAGGAGGGAGAGCGCGTACCGAGTGGTAAGAAGCTGATCTTCGGTGCCAGTATTGGCAATGAGGCTGATTTCAACTTGGAGGGTACGCAGTTTACTCGCCGTTTCTTGTCATCTGTGGTGTCGGATACGATTTTCTTTGCGGAGAATATCGCAGGTGAAGGTATACTGCCATCCTCTTATTCGGTAGGTCTACATTTCCAGGATATAAACCGACTTACACTAGGGGTGGAGTATGGTGCGGCAGCTTGGAGCAAATACCGCAATACTTTGAAAGATGAGACCCTCAGTGATAACTATTATGTTGCCGTGGGGGGGGAATTTATTCCTAATAATAACTCCTACAACAACTACTGGGAGAAAGTACGTTATCGTGCTGGCTTCCGCTACGGAACTGATCCAAGAACTTTGGATGGGCAGCAGGTGGAGGGTTATTCGGTGACCTTTGGTTTCGGACTTCCGGTGATTTTACCACGCCAGCAAGTCTCGTTTATCAACCTTAGTTTCGAACTTGGTCAAGCTGGTGTAGAAGGAGTATTAGAAGAAAATTTTGTGCGACTCAACTTTGGGTTCACATTGAATGATAATTCGTGGTTCTTTAAACGCAAATTCAATTAAGTATGAATATTAGAAGAAATCTGGCTGTTGTAGGTGCCCTGTTGTTCATGGGTACTGCCACGCTCTCAGCGCAGTGTACAAGCTGGGAAGAAATTGCCAATAAAGGAGAGGCTGAAGATGCTCACGTGGTATACCGTCCATACCTGAAAGGTAAGACGGAGGCAGATGTGCAAGCATTGGCTGAAGAAGACTTTAATCTGGCTTTCACCAACTGGGAAAAAGCCTATACACTAGCTCCTGCTGCCGACGGTAATCGTCCTACGCACTATATTGATGGTATCATCATTTATAAGGCGATGACGGCTAAGACGACTGACACGGAGAAGAAAACAGAGTATGCTAAGACTATCATGGGGCTTTACGATGAGTACCTGGAGTGCTATCCAGATGATCGTAAATTGATCCTTGGTCGTAAGGCATTTGATATGTTCTACTCTTATGGCTATGGTTTCAGCGTAGGAACGCTGGAAGCATTGCAGCTGGCTATCGACGAAGCCGGTAATGAATCAGAGTATATCTTGCTTGATCCTATTGGTCAGGTGTTGGTATACCTGTACGAAAACGAAAAGGTTGATAAGGCTACCGTACGTGACCTGTACGTGAAGGCAAAAGAAGCTGCCGAGCACAATATCGAAAATGATCATCCTTACAAGGACTACTACGTGTCTGGTCTAGCGAATATGGAGGCAAAAATCGCTGAGATTGCTACCGAGGTATTCGATTGTGACTACTTCAAAGGAGATCTCCTGCCTAAATTCGAGACAGCTAAGGAAGACTGGGAATCTGTCAATTACATTTGGCAAAAGCTGATAGCCCAAGGTTGTACGGAAGATGATCCTGATCTAGCCGAACTTAAAACAGTATATGAGACGCTAGGCTTTGAGCGTCGCATGCAAGATCCATGCTTTGCTGGTTCTGTTTACCAGAAGGATGGCAAGTACGACGAAGCACTTGCCAGCTACCAGGAGTGTATTGATGCTTCAGAAGATGATGAGGTAAGAGCACAAATCCTTTTCTCTATGGCTTCTATCCTGACTTGGCAGAAAGGTCGCTACGGTGAAGCTAATGCTAAAGCACGTGAGGCTGCTAGTTTGAAAGGAAACTGGGGTAAGCCATACATGCTGATGGGAGACATCATCTCTAAGCGTGCTACCTCTTGTGATGACTGGAATCGCCGTTTGGCTGCTATCGCTGCGATCGACAAGTACAGCTATGCTCGTTCTATCGATCCTGATGTAGCTTCTGACGCAGGTACTCGTATCGGACGTTTGTCTGCTGCACTACCTGGCCGCGAAGACGGTTTCATGCGTAAAGTAAGCGAAGGCCAAAGTGTAACCGTAAGCTGTATCGGCGAAACGGTGAAGGTTCGCTTCCGCGACTAATACCATATATATAGCAGCATATTGCTGTTGACATATTTAATCCCCTGTTATTGACGCGAAGTCGGTAGCAGGGGATTCTTGTTTTTGGTAAGAGGGTAGGGTAGGATTAAGGCCATAAATAGTAGGAAATGGATAGGAAACGGTGCAGAAGATGTACTTCGGACTACAATAATCTTAACAAAAATGAAGTTTCCAGAAATACTAACCTGAGTGGGCAGATCCAAGTAGCTACTCCAATTCACACACTAGATCTGCTCGTTATTTATTTAATACATCATCCATGAAGAGATCAAGCATCATTATTATTTCGATCCTATCCGTTATGACCCTTGCGGGGATCGGTTCATTCTTTTGGCAAAACAGTAAGGTTAAAGCAGCCGAAACTGAATTAGCCGGAAAGACGGAACAACTAGCCTTATTAGAACAGGAGGTAACGCACCTACGATCTACCAATGGTAGCCTGCTGGAAAGCATGGCCGACCTATCGGTAGTGAGTAAGACCGGAGCTGAAAGCATCAAGCAATCACTGGAAAATCTTGGCGATCAGTATGGGTTTATCCAAGACCTTACCCGTAAGGTGCAAGCCAAAGATTCTTTAAACCTGGTTTTGGTGATGAATCTAAAGCGTTCCTTGGGTAACATATCCGATGACGATATCAAAGTAGAAGTGCGCGGGGGGAAGGTGCACGTTTCTATTGCAGATCGCCTACTCTTTGCTTCTGGTAGTTCTAAACTTCAAGATCAGTCTGAAGGGGTCCTCAATAAGATTGCCATTGTGCTCAATGATCATAATGACGTAGATGTGATGGTAGAGGGCCATACTGACGATGTGCCTATCGATGGAAGTTGCGTGAAAGATAATTGGGACTTGTCTGTAAGAAGGGCAACGACCGTAGTGCGTACCCTACAACAGGACTACTTCGTCTCTCCTGAGCGTTTAACCGCAGCTGGCCGTGCCGAGTATGCACCTATTGCCGATAATGAAACTACTAATGGTCGCCAGTCTAATCGACGTACGGAGATTGTGATTACACCACAGCTAGATCAGTTCTTTAATCTATTGGAATCTCCTGCTTTGGCGAATTAAGTTTTTTTTGAAAAAAAATTTTCAGGCTGAGTGCCCTGAATTGACGATAGAATAAGCCCCCGGGTAATGTGCTGACGAAGCATTATTGCTCGGGGGCTTTTACTTGCCAAAAATTATATTTTGGAGCTCTTCCGTCTGGAGCTGGTTTGCCGAATAAATCTTTGAAAAAAGCTTGTGTGGATAAAGTAAAGAGTCTACATTTGCAGCCGCTTCGGAAGAGAGGCGGTGTGAGAGTGATTGAATGTGGAGAAAGTATTGAGGGAGTGTTGGCAAAATGATTTTGCGGAGTGTTGAAAAAGTTCTATCTTCGTAATCCTTTCGCCTGGAATGAAGGCTTGAAAAAAAGTTTCATTTTTTTCTCCTAAAATTTGGTGGTGATTGAAATTGCTTTTACCTTTGCAGCCGCTTCGGGAGGGAGTGACACGAAAGCGTGTTACGAGCTCTACAAAAAGAGGCTCAAAAAATGTCTAAAACGGCTTACAAAGTGTGAGCTGTCGAAGAGATAGAGAAAAGCTTAATTGAATGCGAGGCTGCGGTTTCAAATTGAGTTAAGTAAGTACTCGGAAAGTTCATTGACACAATGGTTTAGGTTATAAGTTAACAGATACTCTTTTTATAAGAGTAAATGATAACAGCTAATGTGAAGAGAAACATTACGAGACTAGAATTATGCTTAGCCTGTCAATTTTAATATTGAAAACAGATCAACACTTTTACGTGGTAAAAACATCGTCCTTACTTCGGTAAGGATATAAGAACTTTACTATGGAGAGTTTGATCCTGGCTCAGGATGAACGC
>CAJXOS010000292.1 GCA_913057725.1 uncultured Lewinella sp. | reverse complement strand
CGTATAGCACCTACGCCCAGTGGTTTCCTTCATGCTGGTAATGGAATGAACTTTATCCTCACCTGGGCTTTGACCCGCGCGTGTGGGGGCAAGCTACTGTTACGCATAGATGATCTAGACAAAGCCAGATACCGGCCGGAATATGTGGAAGATATCTTCGCCACATTAGGATGGCTCGGGATTGACTACGATGAAGGCCCAAGCAGCATCTCCGACTTTGAACAGAACTGGTCTCAGCATGGCCGAATAGTTAGATATGAGAACCTTTTGCGAGAACTTCGTTCAAGTGAGAAGTTGTTTGCTTGTACTTGTAGTCGGAAAGAAATCAGAACAATCTCACCGGATGGGCGATATCCAAATACCTGCCAGGAACTTGGCTTAGCATTCGATGCCCCTAATACCGCATGGCGTATTAAAGCACCGGCGGAAACTGCGATGCTGGAAGTGTGCGACTGGGAGAAGGATATTCAACCCCATCCACTCCGAGAGCTAGATGCCTTTGTCGTACGACAAAAGAATGAACTACCTGCCTACCAAATCGCCTCTTTGGCGGATGATTTGTACTTTGGCATTAATCTTATCGTCCGAGGAAAAGATCTTTGGACCTCTACCCTATCCCAAATGTACCTGGCTGAGTTGTTGCACCAGCAAGATTTCTTGAACTGTTGCTTCTTGCACCATCCGTTGATGCGAGAGGATAGCGGAGAAAAGATGTCGAAAAGTGCTGGCGCTAATGCCTTAAAGAACTGGCGGCAAGAAGGACGCCCGGCTTCTTTTCTTTACCAAATGGCAGCTCCGATTTTGAAACTACCTATTGGCATATCTGATGGGCCTAGCCTCATAGAAGCCATCAAAGAACGATATTTGGAAAACTAGCAATCGCATGCAGAAAAAGTGGTACGATTACATTCCGCATCCCGTAGTGATGCTCTTTGGCATTCTGGTACTCGCCGCGCTCCTAACACACATCCTACCAGCTGGTGTTTATGAACGGGTAGCCTTTGAAGGCCGCACCAAAGTGGTGCCAGGATCCTATCAGACGGTTGACGCTACGCCTGTCGGCTTCTTTGATCTTTTCAAGGCTTTCATGAAAGCCTTCACCTCTCCCACTCCGGCATCCATCATGTTCGTGGTGTTGGTTAGTGGAATTATGTTCGGCATCCTCGACCGCACCGGTGCAATTGAAAATGCAGTAGGTACGGTGATCAAGAAACTGGGCTTAAAAAGACGCTATTTTTTGGTATTTATTTTAACCTATCTCTTTGGTTTACTGGGTGTTGTAATTGGGTATGAAAATAATATTGCCATGGTCCCGATTGCAGCAGTGGTTGCACTGGCCTTGGGCGGCGATCTCGTATTAGCTGCTGGCCTATCAGTGGGAGCCATTACGGTAGGATTCGGCTTGTCTCCCGTAAATCCTTATACCGTGGGTATGGGGCACAAGATTGCCGAGCTACCACTATTCTCCGGGGCTGGACTTCGGGTAGCGCTCTGTTTTCTGGCACTCACCTTAACCGCATGGTACAATGTGCGTTACTTCAAGCGCATTGTTGAAAACCCGGAACGCAGCTTAGGAAAAGGTCTAGACACCAAAGGCCTACAGCTCTCGAAAGGATTGGAATCGTATCGGATGACCGGTAATAATATGCTAGTGGCATTGGTCTTCTTTGTGGGAATTGGAGTAATGCTTTATGGTATATTCCAACACCACTGGTTCTTCACTGAAATCTCGGCTATCTTTCTGCTCATTGCCATTGGCGCGGGGCTGGTAAGCCGGATGAGTGGAAAGGAATTTGGTGACGCTGCGCTCAAAGCCGTGGGGGCCGTTGCTCCGGGTGCCTTTATGGTAGGTTATGCAGCTACGATTAAGGTGGTACTGGAAATGGGTCAGATCAATGATACCATATCACATCAGTTCTCCTTGGTGTTGGCCAACTTACCTACCACAGCATCTGCCTGGGGTATGAGTGTGTGTCAAAGTATCATAAACCTGTTCATTCCTTCCGGAAGTGGGCAAGCCCTCGCAACCTTACCTATCATGATTCCGTTAGGGGAAGTACTTGGACTCACTCGCCAAACCACCATCCTCGCCTTCCAAATCGGAGACGGCGTAACGAACTTGTTCAATCCTGCCCTGGGTGGCCTAATCGCTATGTTAGGACTTTGCCGCGTGCCATTTGATCGCTGGTTGCGATTTATCCTCCCGCTCACGGGTATGCTAATCATCGCCGCCTGGATCTTCTTGCTCATTGCCGTATGGTTCGGCTACCAGTAAGTAAGTGGGAATCGCGATAAATCGCGATTATGTGAAGTTAATTCAACAGCATTGCCTAACCATCTAACAAATATACCTTCATTCATGCTCAACGCTCAACAGATCCTTGCTAAGCTCGTTTCTTTCCCTGTCTTAGGAGGCCACAGTAATTTATCAATTCTACAATGGATCACAGACTATCTGGATCAATACGAGGTAGCCTATCAAACGGTTCCGAATGAAGATGGAACAAAGGCGTCTTTGCACGCACGTATCGGCCCCGCTGTTGACGGCGGAATAATCCTGTCCGGTCACATGGATGTAGTGCCGACGGAAGGCCAAGACTGGCATACGGATCCGTTTCAGCTAACGGAAAAAGATGCGAAACTGTACGGCCGAGGTAGCTGCGATATGAAGGCCTATCTAGCGTGTGCGTTAGCCGTGGTGCCACAGATGGTAAAGGCAGATCTTAAACGCCCAATTTATCTGGCATTCTCCTACGATGAAGAAATTGGTTGCGTAGCAGCACCTGAGCTCATTGAAGCTATTAAGGACTACTACGAAGAAACACCTAAGTATGCCATCATTGGTGAGCCATCTATGCTACAGCCAGTAGTTGGCCAAAAAGGGATCTGTGTATACAAGACCACAGTCTATGGTTCGGCCGGGCATAGCTCTCGGATCCGCAATGAGGTCAGCGCTATTCATGAATGTGCAAGGCTCGTTATCTGGTTGGAGGATTATATGAACCAATTGGTTGCCAACGGGCACGTGGATGATCGCTTCACCCCAAATCATACGTCCCTGCATTCCGGTATTTTCAAGGGAGGCATCGCCCATAATGTCATTGCTGATGAATGCTCATTCCTCTGGGATGTTCGTAATATTCCAATGGACAACATCGAAGATATTCAACAGGCATTTGAAAAACACTGCGAGGAAATTCTGCCTGAGCTTCGGAAGAAATTTCCAGAGACAAAAATCGAAACCAGCTTATATCATCCATTGGTGCCAGCCCTGGACACCCCCGAGCACTTGGACATAGTGCCGTTTATTCAAAAGCTGAGTGGTGTAGAAGCACTACAGACGGTGGCTTATGCAGCAGAGGCGGGGCAATTTGCGGAAGGCGGCTTTCAAGCTGTCATTTGCGGCCCGGGAGATATAGCCCAGGCGCATCGTGCCAACGAGTTTGTGAGCATTGAGCAAATGGTGAAAGGAGTCGCATTTATTGAGCGGATATTGGCAGAGTGCTGTAGCTAATTTGCTGTTTTCTGTAACGTACATATGTCGTTGAGAACATAACTATGTCGATTCAGAACAAATTGCTTGCAATTATTGGACTACATATAGGCTACAACGAATCAGTAGTAATCTCAAATGCAACAGAGTTCATTTGTCCAACGAATAGAGATTCTAAGAAGCCCAGCACTTTACATATACGGCTCACTAATCTTCCAAGCCCGATCAATGGACGAAGCGGCAGCGGAAAGATCTGAAGCACATTGATGGAGTTGCTTAGCGAGTTGTACTCTGTTTCTTGCCTGATCCTTATCGCCATCTGTTTCAATCTTAGCAGAGAGCTGGCGAAGAAAATCGGCCAGTGCATCATAGCGTAGATCTCCCAGATCATTAGCTAATTGCGGAATCCCTCCATCATAGTGATCCATTTCTGTTTTGTGCACCATAAGCCTACATGATTTTCACTTAAAACAAACCTGTTTATCTACGTCTTAGCCCCTTAAACTGGACTTCCAAATCAACGGGCTTTCTGGGGTTAAACAGATCACGAAGTGGTCGCCTGAATTGAATAGTCTGTTTATCGAGCTGCTTGATATTTTCGCTACTGTTGATCTTTTTGACTTTGAAGTTGTCTAAAGTTTTACGCCCAAGCTTC
>CAJXOS010000291.1 GCA_913057725.1 uncultured Lewinella sp. | reverse complement strand
CTGAAGAAAAACTCCCTGTATGGTACCAATGGTAGTGTCACTGCAGGTTTTGGATACGGTGAATTAGCCAAGTATCGGCTGGGTAGCAACCTCAACTACCGGAGTGGGCCTTGGAACCTCACTTTCGCAGCAGGTTATAATAATCGTACATGGGTGGAGCGCTTAGAGCTCAACCGTGTTCTATCTGATCGCAGCTACCTGCAAGAAAACTACGAACCCGGTGACCCACACTCCTTCTATCTAAATATGGGAGCGGATTATGACATCAACTCTAATCACCGAGTTGGAATCTCCGCGAACTCCTACCGTAGTGACAATGATCGTACTAGTGAAAACAGTACAAAGATTATGAGTACTGAGGGAATTGAGCTCGACAGCTGGTTGACTCGCAACGTACAAGACCGCTTCTGGCGCTCTTACACCGCCGATGCCTTCTGGCGCTGGGAAGTTGACACTAGCGGTCAGCAATTGAACTTTGATATCAACTTTGCGGATTATCGTCGTGATGTAGTAACAGAGCTGTTCACCACGGGTGGCAACTTTGAGGATCGCCGTAATGAAACGCCAGCTACGACACGTATCTATGCCAGCCAGATCGACTATAAGCGACCATTGAATGATATCCTTCGCCTGGATGCCGGCGCTAAGGTAAGTGCCACTCGCCTGGACAATGAATTGGCGGCGAGTATCTTCATCAATGATGCCTGGATCAATGACGAATTACTATCCAATCAGTTCTACTACGATGAAGAAATCTACGCTGGATATGTGAATCTTGCTTACTCTAAAGGCGATTACGATGCGAACTTTGGATTGCGATATGAAGACTCACAAGCTACCGGCTACAGCGAAACACTGGATAGTACGATCAACTTGAATATTGCCAAGTTTTTCCCAAGCTTCAGCCTTACTACTCCATTTATGGGACCACTGGGTACGAGTATCTCTTACAGCTACCGGATTGAGCGCCCTGGATACTTTGATCTGAATCCTTTTGTGAGTTACTTGGACCCATTGACCTTCCAGCGTGGTAATCCGTTCCTGGTACCTGAACTCACACACAGTGGTCAGTTCTCATTGACGTACGAAAAGCAACCATTCTTTAACCTATCGTACGACTATACCAATGATGTATTGACGGAAGTAATCGAACAAGACGATGAAACCGGCGAGGCTTTCCAAACCGACATTAACCTGGATAAGTACATCCGCTACGGTGGTTCGTTGTTCTTCCCATTGGACTTCATAGCCAAGCCGATTTCTGGTTATGGTGGGGTGATGGTCTTTTATCACGACTATCAAGCAGAATACCTGAATGCCGACTTCTTACAGAACCAATGGACAACCAATGCCTTCTTACAGGTGAATGTAAACTTGCCACAAGATTGGAAGCTGGAAGTAACTGGTTGGATGCAGGGCACTGGCCTAGATGGTATTATTCGCTACGAAAACTTCTATGGCCTGGATGCAGGTATTCAGAAGAAGTTCTTCGACAACAAACTACGAGTGCAGTTTAGTGCCGACGGTATTGTCCAGAAATTCTTTGAAGGCCGTGTTGACTACGCCAACCTAAATTTTGATCTGGTCAGCAGTTGGGAAGCCCCAACTTTCCAGACTCGTATCACATGGAACTTTGGTAACCAAAGCCTAAAAAGCCGTGAGAACCGCCGTTCGTCTTCTGCGAGTGAGCGTAATCGCGTGAATGGCAACTAGATAAAAGCATGATTAGGAAGGTACCGCAATGGTGCCTTCCCTTTAAATTTCCCAAGCCTCGGTACGGACACTGTTCCTATTGAGGCTTAATTCGTCTACGGTAACTGGCCATCCTACATAACTAAGTTCCGCACCAGGTACAATGCCACTTTGATCTACCATAATTGGATTCTTGGTAAGGTCTTCTCGAAGCAAAAAGGTACCAAGCGCTCCTTCACAGGCCGTTAGTTCCGAAGCAACAGAAGCAAATAGCAACCCCGCAGCCGATAAGATGCTGGTCTCTCCGTAGTGTGCACTCATTTGACAGAGGAGGCCATTTTCTAGCGCAAGTCTATAAATCCGGAGGGCGCTAAATATCCCGCCATTCTTGGATAGCTTAAGGCTAAAATGATTGCACGCTTTGGATGCAATTAAGCGCTGGGCATCTTCAAATGTGCAGAGTGACTCATCTGCCATAATACGTACATCTGCTCCGAACTCCTCCAACAAAGCCGCACTTTGATGATCCTCACCTGCAGCTAAGGGTTGCTCCACAGCATAAATGTTTTGCTGAATAGCTGCCCCAATTTGTTCCCTGGCTTGCTCATAGGACCATCCACCATTTGCGTCCATTCGAATCGGAGTACCATCACCAACCACCGATCGTAATTCACTAATTCTTTGGACATTATCAGGCGTTCTAGCCGCAGCTTTAAATTTCCAGGTCTTGAACTGAAAGCTAGCAACAATTGGCTTTAGGCTAGACCATTTCCCAAAAGGTAGTACACCACTATAACTAATCTCTGATTGGTTGCGCTGGCCTCCCAATTCCTTTTTTAGATCTCTTTGATACTCTTTGCTCCAGGCATCCAGTAGTGCAAGTTCTAACGCACAAACGAGGGCTGGCCCTTGACCTTCGGATAGCTGATGGGCACTCCACTGTTCAATATCAGTCAAAGACGAGAAGGGCGCAGCAAGGATATCTTTCCCTTCCCTTCTGAGCGTCTCAATTAGCGTAGAAGCACTTTCTCCAGTCACATAAGTGCGGGGACAGGCTTCACCATATCCTGAATTCCCTTTGGCAGTTTCCAGACGAACGATTACGGAGTCTGCTTGCTGGGTTTTTTGATTTGCCTGGGCAAACTGAATACGTAAAGGCGTACGCAGGTGGTAGAGCGCAATTTTCCTGATTTTCATGATATGAAGTTGGCAGTCTTTTAAGTTCTAATCGGATTAACTGGCGCTGAGTACCATTCTTGCTGGTGCAGGAGCAGGACGAACCTGTCTGGCAGCTTGCTTAGCGCGGTACTTCGATACCATATACCAAAGATTACGAGCGGTGGCTGGCCCCATAGTTAAAAGCCCTGACCCCTCCTGATAAGAAGGATTCGCCTGCGCGAAGAATGCGATATCCGGATCACGAAGCTTATCCGGGCGAATCATCATATGCGGATCGGCCACTAAGAAGCTATCCTTGCGGACTGTACCACTTTGTGGGCAATAGCGCTCACCATAGTTGGACTGCCCCAGAAAATCACGGAGGCACTGCATACTTCGGTTCAACACCTGACCCGCTGCTGGGTAGCAGTCAATAAGGTTCTTGGCAAAGACTAAATAGGCGCGATAAGTCAACGCATCCGCCCAGAAGACAACCTTGCGCGTCAGTAAAGAGCGCCAGAACTTACGCGCGATCTTCAATCCGGTACGGTTGATCAACCCTTTACCACGTACGCCATCGGTAACGACAGTCTGACCGAAATAGACCGTCAGATAGCGCTTCCGCTCAATATTGATCTTCTGAATACGCAAGCCGGTAAAGCCTACCAGGCGGTTACCCTCATAATAGAGCGCGTAATGAGTATTCTTCTGAATTCGAGCGCGAAAGCTTTCTGCCGAATAGTGGTAGTACGGCTCATAAATTCTCCACATTTCCTGAATGGTAGTTTCCATCAGGTCATTCGTACATAGCTGTATTTCAATTTGCTGGTGCATGATAAATAGCTTGTGATGATGTAACAAAAGTGCACCGTCGATGGCTCAATTAAAAGCCCGACTAAGTAAGTGGTCCATTTGGAATGGTAGTAGACAGGACTAATAATATAACCGGAAAGATTGGATAAAACAAAAAAAGCCCTGTCGGCACAATACCGACAGGACCCAAAAGTCATCCCTATGATTAAAATCTTGCTTGCACTTATGGAAGCGCAATAGTTTTTTCGAAAGGCGCATAACAAAAATAGCAAGCGCACGAGGGCACTCAAAATATTCTCAATCTCCTTTACGAAACGTACCGAAATACCGAAGGAACGGCAACATATTAGATAAAGTCCGCACGTACTTAAAGTCGATTTGAAAAAAAATATCAAAAAAAGTGCATTATCAGGCAGCATTTTTGGCACATAGGGCATCTATCCCTTATACACGAGTTGATTTTCAGAGCGAACCTTTAACAGATTTTCCTTCAAA
>CAJXOS010000290.1 GCA_913057725.1 uncultured Lewinella sp. | reverse complement strand
AATATGCAGCCTTACATTAAATACACTACCTTAATTTCTTTTCTGCTGGAAGGATGCCCTATGGCAGCTTCCATCTTTGCTGCTTTGCGGAGTTCCTTTTGAGCTTGGTCATAACACTCCTTATAAAAATAAATTTTTGCCTTAGTGATTTGCTTTCGCAATTGGTGAAAAGCGTCGTCTTGGAGCTTTTTGGAGAGCAATAATGGATCGATAGTATTGAGAAGTCGGTTTCGATAGGTACGTTGAGTATCGGAGTCCAAGCCAAACTCTTGGCAGAATAGGTCAACTTGTGCCTGTTCGTACGGCATAGGAAGCCCTCGTAAAAACTCGTAAAGTTGGTGATATGAACTGTCTTCTTTCCGAAAGTTCTCCTCAACCGCGACATGTTCATCCTCGCTCAGGTTGCGGATGAGCCTATGCAATTCTTTAAACTTCATCTAATGCAAGTGTTTGAGTGCAGTGTGGTAAAAGTAACTTTAACGAAGTCTAATGTTTTGATTTATAGGTCTTTAGAGGAGTTGTTACGTTTTTGCCGTTTTTTTGGCAAATACTTACTTATAGGTCGGGCATCTTTGTGATAGTTCAAGTGACTGCACCAACGAATAACTGCAAAATTCTTGAAATCAACAAATTCCTATAACCCTCGAATTATCCAACTAACCCAAAAAATCAAATGAGTGCCTACAATCAAATTATTCAACCAAGCAGGCATACTAGCTTGCTGCATCTACCCATAGCAGGTCCAACCATGGGGACCTGCGCATACCGGATTGGCTTTATTGGCGATTGGGTAGACCGTATGGATCGCGGATTGTTAGGTAAAGTCTTGGAGCAGCGCAGCTTTGAACCTCAGTTGAATGCTTCTCTTCAATCATCGCATGGAACTGCTTTAGTGCGATCATTGTTGAAGCAGAAGCTCGATGCAGATTATCCAGTTGATTATCAAAGAGTAATCTTGGCTTCATTAACTGGACAATGTGAGTTTAAGAGGCAGACTCAGCTGAAGTTAGCTGTTCGCTGGCTCCTTGATCAACAGGTAGCGGCTATATTTTTTCAACATAGATGGATTGACCTTTCTGAGATGCAGCGGTTTGTAGGAATGCAATTAGTAAACCCGTAAACTTTCATAGATGCAGGACTGAGAGGCGTCCTAAAACTCATTTTTCGTATGAGCAAAACCCACCGTATTACAAACCTGACCACTAATCTCTCCGTATTTAAGCGCCCAGTCGCAAATAGTATGTCAGGAGAGGAAGAATGGGTGTTAAAGGTGACCGGTGTACCTGCAGGAGGAAACAAAACTGAGGTTTCTTTTGAGGTGCTGTCGGGTACTTTTGTAGACATTGATATTGCTATCCTGCCACTAGGAGGTGGTTACGATGTGACGGTTGATAATTCACGGACATCGGCCCCAAATAGTGCATCGTTTATCGGAGAAATATCACCAGGTTCGCCAAACCTAAAGTATAGATTCGATGAAGATACTATGCTTATAGCTAGTCGTGTTATCGTGGAAGATGTAACGATGGCTCTCCAAGGAGATGCAACTAACAATACTGTTGTGCTTCAAGTTTTGCCAGATGGCAATCAAGGGCACAACCATAAAATGTGGGAAGTGTAAGCTTTCCACAGTAAAGATGTATTCGATCCAATATAAACACCCTAAAACCCCCTCTGCTCCCGGGCAACCGGGGCAGGGGACTTTTGATGTTAGTTTTTGTATGCAGGCCGAACGTGGGGACGGCTCGGCCTGCTTTTAGCTAGCAGAGATCATGTCACCTTATACCCTCCTTGTAATTAACAGTGAAAACCCCAGTTGAAACCGCTTGGTAGAGATGCTTTAGTTAGCATCTCTACAACCAGGGCTCCCTTAAAAACGCTACTCCTGAGAACACCGAAAACCCAATAACGTCTCTATTGGCTTTGTCTGAAAGAGATGTTAGTACTGTAGCGGGATCGCAGCAGTAAGCTTTGTCATTCGACAAAGGCACTGCTACGGTCCCTTTTTGTTTTGTGGATAACTTTTCGAAGACCGGCTCATTTTCTCAGCGGTTTTTTGGTAATTTTAGGTAAAGTTTCGTTTCGCGTTGTTACATAAACAACAGTCCCTTTGCGAGGCTAAATTTGGCAGCAGGATTTAATAGTTAGTTGGAGTCGAGTTGAGGAGTGATTACTTCCTCCTTTCCCGATTTTAAATGCCATTTTACCTTCACCAAGATTTGATATAACATACTATGCCAGAATATTGTCACCTACATTGTCATACTCAATATTCCTTGCTGGATGGTGCCGCTGAGATCGGCACAATGATGGATAAAGCGGCGGCGGATGGTCAAAAAGGAGTAGCATTGACTGACCACGGCAATATGTTTGGTGCATTCAAATTTGTAGCCGAAGCGGAGCGCCGTAATCTCAAGCCTATCATCGGTTGCGAATTCTACCTTGTAGAAGATCGACATAAGAAAGCCTTCTCAAGAGCTACCGGAGAGCGTGATAAGCGTTACCATCAATTGATGTTGGCGAAAAACACGACCGGTTACGAGAATCTGAGTAAGCTGTGTTCCCTAGGTTTCATCGAAGGGCTTTATTCTAAGTTTCCGCGGATTGATAAAGAGCTGATTGAGAAATACCATGAGGGGCTAGTCGTTACCTCCTGTTGTATTGGTGCGATCGTACCCCAATTAATTCTACAAGGCAAAGATGAGGAGGCGGAGAAAGAGCTAAAATGGTGGCTCAATATCTTTGGTGATGATTACTACATCGAGCTCCAACGCCACCGCGGCTTGGAGAATATTGATATAGGCAAAGACCGAAATGGTAATCCTATTTACACGGGGATGAGCCAAGAGGACGTTAATCAGAAACTTCTGAAGTTAGCGGCCAAGCATAATGTGAAGGTTATCTGTACCAACGATAGCCACTACGTGGAAGAGGATGATTGGGCACCACACGATATCTTGTTGTGTATTAATACCAACAGCCTCCTAGAGGACGAAAAGCGCTTCAAATTTTCAAGTTCGGATTTCTACTTTAAGACTCAGCAAGAAATGAGTCTGTTGTTTAAGGACCAGGAAGCAGCAGTGGCCAATACGATGGAGATCTACGATAAGATCGATAAGCTGATTTTGGCTCGCGATATCCTTCTGCCGAACTTCCCCATGCCGGAGCAATTCAAAACCCAAGATGACTTCCTGCGGCACCTCACTTATGAAGGGGCTAAACGTCGCTATGGGACGATTACGCCTGAAATTAAGGAGCGCCTTGATTTTGAACTCAAGGTAATTGAGAATTCTGGTTATCCGGGTTACTTCCTAATTGTACAAGATTTCACCACTACCGCTCGTGAAATGAATGTTAGTGTGGGCCCTGGTCGTGGTTCAGCTGCAGGTTCGGCGGTAGCCTACTGTATTGGAATTACGAACGTGGATCCTATCAAGTATGATCTGCTATTTGAGAGATTTTTGAATCCGGAGCGGATCAGCATGCCGGATATTGATATTGATTTTGACGATGAAGGCCGGCAGAAGGTAATCGATTATGTAATCGATAAATATGGGCAGAACCAAGTAGCGCAGATTGTCACTTACGGTACCATGGCCGCCAAGTCGAGTTTGCGCGACGTAGGTCGGGTAATGAACATACCATTGCCAGAAGTAGACCGAGTGGCAAAAACCTTCCCGCAACACTTAAAGGCGAGTTTGGCTAAGGTGTTGGCAGATGGCGATATTGACCCTAAACTGAAAGGCGCGCTAAATAGCGAAGAAAAAGAGAAAGCTTATCAGTTCCGGGCACTGGCCGACGCTGATGATAATATTGGTCAAATGATCCAAACGGCTCGAAAGCTCGAAGGATCTATTCGAAATACTGGTATTCATGCCTGTGGGGTGGTTATCACGCCCGACGATATTACGAAGTACGTTCCCGTAACGGCTGATAAGGAGACCGGGATGCTTATTTCCCAGTTTGACAACAGTGTTGCCGAAGATGCTGGTCTACTGAAGATGGACTTCTTGGGGCTTAAGACCCTAACCATCATCAAGAAAGCAGTGGAAATGGTCGCCGAAAATCATAAGGTGGTTCTCGAAATGGATGAGGTGCCGCTGGATGATGAAAAGACGTATCAGCTATTCCAACGTGGTGAGACCGTCGCGATTTTCCAGTACGAGAGTACCGGTATGCAGAAGTACATGAAGGAGCTCGTGCCG
>CAJXOS010000289.1 GCA_913057725.1 uncultured Lewinella sp. | reverse complement strand
CGAGTATATACTCGTAGCGAAGATGGTTTGGATTTCCAAACCACTTCGGCTTCGGTATAGAAGGCATCGGGCCAAACTTTAGTCCACTCACTAATGGGGTTATTACCCTATACTGTTTACCGTCTGCCCCCTACGAACCCCTTTTTCGATTAGGGCTATGAAACCAATTCAGGTTCTGTGGTGGTCTCTTTCTGCATGTCCATAAACTTGTTCAGCAAGTCAGGTACTTTTTCGAATGCAGCAGCCAAGCCACTATTGGTCTTCGTACTCACGAAAGTGATTTCTTCTCCTCGTGCTACCAAGAATCCAATGGGTTCAAGACCCATACCAGCGCCTGCACCAACACCTTCACCATGTCCAGCTTTCGGTGCTTCTCCTTCTCCGCCGCCGGTGCCAAATCCCATACCTAGGCGAACAACAGGAATGCAGTCATACTCGCCAAGCTTAAAAGGCTTACCAACGATGGTTTCTGTTCTAGCCTCCTTTTCCATAAAGGTGGTCACTTGCTCTAGCAAACGATTAAATTGCATATCCATAACTAAGAATTTATAGTGATGAGCTCACTTGGCATGTCGATACTAGTCGATCTGTGATAAACCTTACCACCTGACTCGTAGGTCATACCTTACTCGCTCGAATAATTTTCCACGTTATTCCTTAGCGCAACAAGGCCCATAATATTCGATAAAGTCGGTTTTCCACTACCATCTGCAGAAAGGCTTCTCCATCATAGTTGATTTTCAACTCTCGATTTTTGCTACTTAGGAAGTAAAAAATCGGATACAGATAACTATTCAGGACAAAGTCGTCCGTGTCTAGATGTAGTCTGAGCTGTTTGAGCTGGAAGGTGCGCAATAGGGCCCTTACATTAAACCGGGGAGCGCGGTCCTTTTTGGTTTTTCGGGCAGGTTTCTCGGTGTCGGATGGATGCTCTGTGCGTTTTGACCATCCTCCAACCAGCGCCTGTAAGGGCCATTCTTTTTGCCAAAACAACAGTTTTAGCCGGATGGCTATATCCGTTGGTCGGGTGATGAGCCTTCCGTAGCCAATACTTTTCCACTCCAGCTGATAACGGTCCCTGCTGGTGTCGACCTGCAATTGCAGGGGGGCGATTAAGACCCAGGATACCAGGGCTATTAGCAGTCCGAAGAGTAGTAGTAATATAGTCACGATAGCTCTTCTTTTTTGGCATCTGAATGTTACGACTACCTAGCGTTGAATGCGCTGTTATTTGTCACTTTTCGGCATGATTCTAATCACTGCTTTTCGTGCTTTCCAGAGGATACATTTGAAAGGTACCAATGTATGTTCCAGTGTGAATATAGTTAGGCTCAGAAACTACTCTCTTGCATTGCTGATTTGCTTTGTTGGGCTCAATTCTTGCGGTGCTCCGCCAAAAGAATCGTTACCAGATCAAGTAGCCTACCAGGCCCCAGAGATACCTCCGCTAGCCAGTGAAGAGCGGCTAGTGATGGTGGACCGTGATGTAGCAATACGAGATTACTTTGCATATATGGCGGGCTTGGTCAGTCAATGGGACTCACTCGTACCTTACTCCCTGGATGAGCATCTCCTGGTTTGGGCTAATTCCTGGATTATTGACTCATTGGCAAACACCGATTATTACCACTTGATGAATCGAGGGGTTTTCCAGGAGGACCTTCAAGCCCTCATTATCCTTCGAAAGGGAGACCTACTCCGTATTCCCGATAGCCTTTTTGCCTCCTTATTATTGGAGGCTCGAGCAGCTACTATTCTAGATCTCAATATCCCCGAGTATAAACTCCGAATTTATGAGGGGGACTGCCTGCTACATACTTTTCTAGTCAGGGTTGGCCAGAATAGGACTAGGCATCTGGCCATGGCAGGCCGAGATGTTGATCTACGTACCCATACCGGAGTGGGATCTATTGTCCGGATCAATCGAAATCCACGATTTGTTAATCCTAGAGATAACAAGGAGTATGAGTCTACTCTTCGGGATGATGGGCGCCGGACGGGATTGCCACTTGTCCCCTGGATTGAACCTGAGCTGGATGGTCAGCGCTTTGGTCAGTTGATTCACCCTACAACGAATCCCGCTACTTTGGGGAAGCCTTATTCAAATGGTTGCGTAGGAGTGGGAGAAGGCGATATGTGGCGTATTTACTACCATGCGCCCTTAGGAACAAAGGTGCAGTTTCGTTATCAACTTGAGGTTGTTGATGAGGCTGGCGATACCTTATTGTTATCGCACATCTACCCTGACTATCGGCCCACGACCGCAGATAAAGCCCCTTCACCGTTATTGGTCTGTTCTTGTGGGCCAGTAGGGGAGGAGGTCAATTAATTTGGAGTAGCTGTTCGCTAGTAGCTAAGTACTCCATTTGGCCTAAAAACCAGTTTAGCGTAAGAGCGGATAAGCCAGTAGTATTCCTTAACGGCTCTCGCAAACTTTTCTTTGTCAGATACTGCAGTGCATTGCTCCCATTTTAGGGCATTAACCTTCAGGCGAATGTTGGCTCGATAGAGTTTATAGTACAGGAAGATTTGCTGATCCTCTTCCGTTTCCAAGCATGGGTTTTTCTGCAAATATTGCTGTAGGAAGAGATGCCCCAGTGGTCCTTCCCGATGGTAGTCCATATCCATGCAGAAGAAGGCTAATTCATTGAGCAAGTCGTCGTTGCGGAAATCTTCATTAAAGGCGATGCAATCGAAGATCACAGGTTCTTCAAGGAGAAAGATGTTTTCTGCGTGTAGGTCACCATGTACTTCTCGATAGAAACCCAGTTGGTGTCGCTCCTGCATTCTGCCAAAGTGCCGTCTTAGGAAGTTCCGGCTATCATATATCCATTCCTCTACTTGGCCAGCAGCGTCTTCATGAAGCAATGCATTAATGGTGGACTTTACACTACGCAGGTCGGCGAAGTCTTCTTGTAGTTGCTCAATGTCTGGCGGAGTAAGGGAGCGTTCATTAGTTTGGTGAAACTGAGCCAATTGGTTTGCAATAGCTGATATGTGATGCTGTTCTACTTTCTGCTTCTCTAGCATAATCCGCATCAACCGATCTTCTGGTAGGCGTTTCATTTTTACAGCATAATCCACGATCGTGGCAGCCAATGGAGGGTGTTCAATACCAAAAGCCTGATCCAATTGCCACACTGGAGTGACCTCAAGGTAGACGCCATCTGTCAGCCGACTATTCAGGAATACCTCACTTTCGCAGTAGAGACGTCTTTGTTCTAATGAGCGAAAATCGAGATAAGGTAAATGAGCCGGTTTGGGGATTTTGTAAACGATATCAGGGCAAAGAATGATCCATGAAATATGAGTGCTCTTGTACTCTATTGTCCCGTGCACTGTATCTAAGTGCTGTAGAAGAAGATCAATCTGTGTCGGACTCATAGGCGTAGATTGACGAATTTATATTGTTGCTGAATGCTGTACTCGCTATTCTAGTATCCAGCATGTTCCAATCGGTTTTTAAGTTTTTCCTCAATCTGCAGCCGTTAATGATGAGCCGCCTCAAGAGGTAGCAGCATAATGAAAATCCATATTGGTAGAGCTGATAAATAGTTTAGGCTTAGGCGACAGGTATGACATTGCTCTGCGAACCATGTCTGCCAACATCAACCTATCACTTTGTAAGACTAGATGTGGACAAGAAGGAGGCGAGTATTGATCTCGGATTTTGAGATATACACTAAAGTCAGCCTCACTGTCGGGCCGCTGGAAACTTACTCGGTTTCGTATAACATCTTCAGCTGCCTCTAATTCGATCCAGCGGGAAGGTACTTCCAAGCTGTTGGCTAACTCTATGAATGGTTGGCGCAGGTTTGGGCTAAAGAAGGTTGCATCTACTACAACGCTCTGCCCATCCTGCAGATGCTGTGAGGTGCGTTCCAGGAGTTTGGCGTAAACCATCTCCTTGGTAGCAGGATCATATTTCCCTCTTAAGCCCAGTGCGTTCCGCAAGCCATCGGTATTGTAATGGGGGATATCCATCGCTTGGGCTAGCGCACGGGCAAAAGTGGATTTTCCGGTCCCCGGAAGGCCGGTGATAAGAATCAGTTGTGGTCTAGGTTTGGTCATGATTAAGGGTGTATTAGCCTGTTACAAGTATCGCCCTGATCAGGTACCTAGCGCAATGACAGACCTCAAGCGAATAGCTGACGATTGTCAGTCAGTCGAGGTGAAAGGTGGATTACCGGTAGGATTCGCATCCTCAACTAGTTAAATCAAAAAGGCAATTAAGATCAAAATGATAATTTCCACCTAACCACCTAACCACCTAAC
>CAJXOS010000288.1 GCA_913057725.1 uncultured Lewinella sp. | reverse complement strand
GCTTAGAGCAAGAAAATTCCCAACACGCTCTTACATTCAATTGGCAGCAGATATCTCCGGCAATTTTTCTAAATTACGACGATCATAAAGCAAGTACGTAATGAGCGAACAACTTCCCTGGTTGCAGCACTATCCAAAAGGTATTCCCGCTAACATCGATGCGGATGCTTTTTCTAATGTGGTAGGCATCATCGAAGATATATTTCAAAAGTATGGCGATTCCAAGGCCTTCTCCTGTATGGGTAAGGAATTGACTTATCGACAAGTCGATCAGCAGTCGCGACAATTTGGAGCCTATCTGCACTCGCGTGGATTGCAGCCCGGCGATAAGATTGCGCTCATGATGCCCAACTTATTGCAATACCCAATTGCACTGTACGGTGCCTTTCGCGCTGGCTTAGTAGTGGTAAATACGAATCCACTCTATACCCCTCGTGAAATGAAGCACCAGTTCAATGATTCGGGTGTGAAGGCAGTTGTGATCGCAGAAAACTTTGCGGCCAATCTGGAGCAAATTATCAAAGAGACGGAAATCAAAACGGTGATTACTACTAGTATTGGAGAGCTTTTAGGTTTTCCGAAGAAACTGGTGGTCAATTTTGTAGTACGCACGCTCAAAGGGATGGTGCCTAAGTACAATATCCCGAACACTGTCACTTTCATGGAAGCCGTTAACCAAGGCAGAAAGTTTGAACTGCCCGAGTTCGAGTCGCATGCTGATGATGTAGTGGCCCTCCAATATACTGGTGGTACCACAGGTGTGTCAAAGGGAGCGATGCTTACTAATCGCAACCTGGTGGCCAATATGATGCAGATCAGAGCTTGGATGATGCCGCAGCTTAAAGAGCGAGAAGAGGTGGCACTTTGTCCACTGCCGCTCTACCATATTTTCGCCTTTACGGTAAACTGCATGGCACTGTCCAGTATTGGTTCACTTAACGTATTGGTGACAAATGCCCGCGATCTTGGCTCCGTAATTGGTGCTATGAAGAGTTACCCGATTACCTTAATGACCGGGGTGAACACACTCTTTAACGCCTTGCTCAATCACAAAGACTTTGGCACAGTTGATTTTACGCCCTTGAAGATTACGGTAGGGGGAGCGATGGCTATCCAGAAGAGCGTTGCCGAACGCTGGCAACAAGTGACAGGTTGTGTCCTCTCAGAGGGCTATGGTATGACTGAAGCCAGCCCCGTAGTAACAACTAACCCGCTAGATGGAACTGGTCGTATTGGTACTATCGGCTTGCCTATTCCCTCAACGAATGTGCGCATTTGGGATGAAGACCGCAAGGTAGTATGTGCTACCGGAGAGGTGGGTGAGATCCAAGTGCAAGGCCCACAAGTTATGAAGGGCTATTACAACCGCCCGGATGAAACGGATAAGACCGTCCGCGATGGTTGGTTGTGTACAGGCGACATGGGTATGATGGACCCCGAAGGCTTTGTCAAGATCGTCGACCGTAAGAAGGATATGATCCTGGTATCCGGCTTCAATGTTTATCCGAACGAGATTGAAGATGTGGTCGCTAGCCACGAGAAAGTTCTGGAAGTAGCCGCAGTAGGTATTGCTGATGATAAGTCTGGGGAGGTCGTGAAGATTTTCGTTGTGAAAAAAGACAAGAGCCTAAAGGAAAAGGAACTCGTCGAATATTGCCGCGAAAACCTTACCGGCTACAAAGTGCCTAAGGCGGTTGAGTTCAGGGATGAACTACCGAAGACCAATGTCGGTAAGATTTTGCGGCGAGCGCTAAGAGAGGAATAGACCCTCCTTCGCTTAGGTTCTTTTCTTTAAATAGGTAATAGCTGATTCTAGGACAGTGTCTTTGTCCTGGAAGAAATCTTCTACCGTCCAATCTACTGGGATATCGGGTTTTACGCCGATGCCTACGAAAGGAGTGCCGTCGTAGAATACATCTCGTTTGGTACATACTTGCCCCCATAGGTTTTTGACCAGATTAATACCAGTTGGATTACCAGTACTGCCACCGGTTAACGACCCCATCATAGGTCCAATATCTGCTTGCTGGTAGTAAGAACAGAAGTCTTCTGCCGCCGAGTAGGTTCTACTACCGATCAGAAGAATAATCGGCTTTTGATAAGGTGTGATAGTGCTATCTGGCTCTACACGCTCCCCGGGTTCGCCGTACCATTCCTGATCCCTATTCCAAGAGTCATAAGCTGCATTATAAACCGGTGTTGACCAGTTGGAGGTATAGAATGGTTTATGGGAAAGGTGCTGCATCACATAGACAGAGTTGCCGGAGTTTCCACCGCCATTGTCTCTTATGTCCACGATGAGTCCTTTAGTTTGTGCTAACATTGGGAAGATACTGTCGAAGACCGACTGGAATTCGTCTCCCCAAAATTGGTTGATCGTTAGTTTTCCAATACCATCCTCGAGCATTTCAAAGGACATAATGCTACCTGGTGGGTGATGGCGTATGAGGTTGCGAGGCAGTTCGTATTCGCCAACTTCGCCAGTGGTGCTTTTTAGCTTTAAAAGCACGGGGTCGTCTACCCAGCCCTCTAGTAGTTGATAGGCGTAGGTTTGAACCTGTTGGTCTTGTATGGTGGAAGAAAAAGTATAGGGTTTGATATATCGATCAGCATATTCATGAACCGGCATCCCATCAATTTCCAGGATCTCCATTTTCTCTTCTACACCTAGATCGCTTATCGTATCGTTGATCACATTCGTGATGAAGACCTGGTCTCCGATGATATTGGTATAGATGGCCGGCTTATTGCGTTTGCTTCGCAAGTAACCAGGCATTCCCACCCTAGTGTGCCCATCTGTAAGTTGGTGGCACATGTGTTGGAGCAGGCGCACGTACTCGTAGTCAGTTTTAGTTTCTTGTACTGCTAAGATATTCTCGTAGTAGAGACTGTCCCAGTTCAGATCGGGTACTTGATCAAAGAAGGCAAAATTGATTTTGGCTCCGTGCCAGAATTGAGCTAAGCCGTAGAGTTTGTCCGCTGTAGTAAGGCGGCTTTCAGATTGACCAATTGTATTTGAGAGGGCGAGAAAGAATACGATAATGAATAGATAGGAGCGTTTCATGCGCATTGGTTTTGGACAATGTTACATGGAAATGCCTGTAGATACCAAGTAAAAATCCGACACTACTAGTTAACACGCTCGGTGCCTACTATCACAGTACTATCAATCTGCTCAATGGCCTCGAAAAAAGACGTTGGGTTAAGACCGGTTAGTTGTTTCAATTCGCGATAGAGGTGGCTATAGTCAAAGTATCCACCTGTATAGGCCAAGGATTCCCAAGAAGCAGTGTTTATATCCGTCTCTTTATAAGCTTCTAGCATGGACCTGAACCGACGAATGCGGAGGTATTGCTTTGGAGTAATGGCGAAGTGCTTTCGGAAGAAACGCTGAGTGCTGCGTTCGGATAGCTTCAATTGATGAGCCAAGGCGCTTACACTAAAGTCATATAGTGGCTCAGCAAGGAGATAATGAAAATCGTGTATTGCATGTGTTTTACGCTGTATACAGAAGAGCAAAAACTGCTCAATACCTTGACCACGAAGTTGTAGGTCAGCTTGCTGAAAAATGGTGTGGAAAAATGTATTTGCCTGAGCTCCAAAACTCAGCGTTAGAATTTGATTATTGAGTTGATAACATAGCGGCGGCCAAGGAAAGAAACGGAAGTAGCCAGCCATTGTGAAATCGATGCATATCTCATCCAATTTGCCTGTTTGGTGAAATACATGGGGGCTGGTATATAGCCCTGAAATGTAAGTGTGAATACCAGATTCAGGACGAGTATGCATTCCATTAGTGTCCATCGAAATAGCAGTATCCTTCTGAATACCCAAGCAATAGTTGGTGTTAGGAAACGAGATGATGCGTTCTGGCGACTCGTTCTCAGAACATTGGTTGAACAGGATGTATTGAACGAATGGCTGGAGCGCTTCGCTTTGAATATGATAGATGGTGCTACGCAAGAGGCGATTATTCTAGTCTGGTATAATGACAGTATGTATTAGGGTGAGGGTTGCAAACATGTGGGGCTTTGGGGAATAAGTTTTGTACATGCTGCTGTTAAGTATCACTGGGTTGGAGAATACAATTTACACAGCAATCCTCAATTTTGGATATCCGTTTCCCAAAAGCAGAAGTCCCGAACAGCATTGCCATCCGGGACTTTTCTATACAATCATCTGCTTACTCTCCTGCTTATTGAGAAGAGACAAGTAGATGGATTTTATTGAACAACAATCATTTTCTTCGATGCGGTGTACTCACCAGCAGTGATAGTGTAGCTCAACACACCGCTCGCACCTTGGATC
>CAJXOS010000287.1 GCA_913057725.1 uncultured Lewinella sp. | reverse complement strand
TTGCGACGCCACTGGTACTTTCGGTGCACACCATCGTATCCTTTGACTTCGCCACTTCCGTGATTCCGGGCTGGCATACCACGATCTTCCCGCCCTACTTTGTTGCGGGCGCGATCTTCTCCGGTTTTGCCATGGTACAGACCCTGATGATCATGACACGGAAGATTCTCAAACTGGAAGACTACATCACACTTGAGCATATTGAGAGCATGAACAAGGTAATCCTGGCCACCGGAACCATCGTTGGTGTGGCTTACCTGACAGAGCTCTTCATCGCCTGGTACTCCGGGTACATTTATGAGCAGTTTGCTTTTTACAACCGTGTACTGGGGCCGTATTACTGGTCCTACATCGGTATGATGTCCTGCAACGTACTTTCACCGCAGATTTTCTGGTGGAAGAGCCTGCGCCGGAACGTCTTCGTTACCTTTGTGATGTCCATCTTCGTGAATATCGGTATGTGGTTTGAGCGCTTCGTAATTATCGCTACGACATTGGCTCGCGACTATCTACCATCAAGCTGGAGCTACTACGTTCCAACTTGGGTTGAGATTGGCTTGTTCATCGGTTCTTTGGGCTTGTTCTTCACCTTGTATCTGATCTTCGTTCGCGTTGCACCTGTAGTTGCAGTTGCGGAAGTGAAGAGTATCCTCAAGGTAGCTGGCGATCAATACGCTGGCGAGAATGCCAAGAACGCTCACGCTCACGCTGAGCACCACTAGACTTGATAAATTTTTAACGCGAATAATCAGCTTATCATGGGCGCTACGCATAAAGAAGTATTATTTGGCTTGTACGATGATGAGGAAATCCTCCTCAAGGCAGTACAGCAAGCAAAAGATGAGCACCTGGATATCATGGATGTTTACACTCCATTTCCGGTGCACGGTCTAGACCCAATTTTGGGTTTGTCTGAAAGCCGCTTGCATATTGCCGGTTTCATCTATGGAGCTCTAGGTACCTTGACGGCCTTCTTGTTCATGACGTGGGTATTTACCCGCGATTGGCCTATCATTTTCGGTGGTAAGCCATATTGGTCGGTACCAGCATTTATTCCAATCACCTTCGAGCTGACTGTACTATTTGCTTCTATCGGTATGGTAGTAAGTTTCTACACAGTATGTGGAATGGCACCTGGAAAGGTGATTCCTACACTCGATGACCGCATTACAGACGATAAGTTTTGTATTGCCTTCAATACTAACGACTCTGAAGAGTCTGAGGTGGAGAAGATTAAGAAGTTCCTTTCTGCATCAGGTGCTTCTGAGGTTAACACCAAGGTGATCTAATTATTGAATAGCTAGCAAGAAGAAATTCTGATGAATAATATTAAATCCGTCGTTTTGGCCTGTCTAGTCGCTGTGTTGATGTACGCGTGTGCACCAGCAGAAGGTGAGTTTACCGGTTCAGAGTACATGCCTGATATGGGCCACTCTGTAGCCGTGGAGGCCAATACCTACAACTATTATTACTACAATACCTGGGATGAGCAGAGCACGATTCAACTTCGTGAATTGCTAAAGAATCCAGATTTGCCAGTATCGGGTACTATACCTCGCGGTTATGCTGGAGGGTTCCTTGGAAGTGATGCCGATTTGGCGCAGCTGGCTGGCGAAGCTGGTGTAGCTCACCAGCGTACCCCGGTTAACGGTTCTGTACCTTATTACTATGAGGATACCGAAGAGTCGCGGGCACTAGCTATCGCTGAAATTCAGGATAACCCATTCCCAATCACTGCAGATGGATTGGCACGTGGAAAGGAGTTGTACAATATCTTCTGTGGTATCTGCCACGGGGAGAAGGCAAATGGCCTTGGCTACATCTATGATACGGAGCAAAATCCAAATGCGAAGTACCTAGCTGCTCCTGCTAACTTGATTAACGAAGAGTTTTCTGCTGCTAGCAATGGCCGTTACTACCACGCTATCATGTACGGTAAGAACGTAATGGGTGCTTACGCAGACAAGCTTGACTACGAAGAGCGTTGGCAAGTGATCCACTATATCCGTTCTCTTCAGGCTAAGGAGGCAGGTGCTACTTACAGCGAAGACGAGAATACATACAATGTTGCTTTCGGAATTCCTGCTGCTAGCATGCCGGACAATACCGCTCAGGCAGCAATGATGGTAGAAGAGGAGATGCACGCTGAGGATGACCATCACGAAGGAGATGCCGACGGTGCTCATCATTCCGATGATGATCACGGTGAGCACTAAGAAACAGCTCAATTAGAGCACTTAAGAAAAAAATTCGCAGACGCACAAATAAATCGCGATGAACCAATTTACGTTTGAGGCCAAACATAAGACTGTTCTTTTCGGGTTCATGGGACTCGGACTCCTGTGCTTGGTCTTAACCGCCCTCGGGGATGATGATTTCCTCACCCGAACCTGGTCTAATTACTTGCACAATAGCGTATTCTTTCTAGGAATTGGCTTTGTGTCTATTTTCGTATTGACGGCTTTTACCACTGCTTATGCAGGTTGGCACTTGGTACTACAGCGTGTATGGGAGGCATTCTCTTCCTTCTTGGTACCTGGTTTAGTCCTTATGTTGCTTGTTGTTGCAGGTGTCGTTTTGGACTGGAACCACTTATATCACTGGGCTGACGAGGCTTCTGTAGCTGTCGATCCAATCCTGCAAGGAAAAGTAGGATTCTTAAATAATACCTGGTACGGTTTGGGTACACTTCTAGTAGTGGGTACTTGGGCATATTTTGCTCACCGCTATCGCACCTTGTCTCGTCAAGAGGATGAGATGGGAACAGAGGAGTACGAACAGTATAAGAAAATCAAGACCCTCTCTGCTATCTTCTTGCCTATTGGTGGTTTCACCAGTGCGGCGATGATTTGGCAATGGGTGATGAGTGTAGATGCGCACTGGTATAGTACGCTTTACGCATGGTATTCAACTGCTTCTTGGTTTGTTGCGACTATGGCATTGACCATCATGTTGCTAATCTGGTTGAAATCTCGTGGTTATTACCAGAATGTAACTAACGAGCACTTCCATGACCTTGGTAAGTATTTGTTCGCCTTTAGTGTTTTCTGGACCTACCTATGGTTCAGCCAGTACATGTTGATCTGGTACGCTAACAACGGTGAAGAAACAGTATACTTCCAGACGCGGATGAACGAATATCCGGCCCTTTACTGGGGTAACCTGATATTGAACTTTGTGCTACCATTCTTGATCCTGATGCGCAATGACACCAAGCGTAAGTTCGGTACGTTGTTCTTCGTATCGTTGATCGTGTTCTTTGGCCACTGGTATGATTATTTCCAAATGATCAAGCCAGGTGTAGCGCACACTGCTCACGAAATCCACGCTATGCACGCTGGTCACGATGATCACAGTGATGCTGTTCACATGGATGGGCACGGAGAAGAGGCTCATGCAGATGATCACGGTGATGATCATGCTGAAGACGCACACGCTGCCGCAGCTGATCATGGTGATGGACACGGCGATGAAGGTCACGGACACGGAAGTTCTTTCCAAATGGGAACTACCTTCCCTGGATTGCTAGAGATTGGAACAATGCTAGGTTTCTTGGCACTCTTCCTCTATGTAGCACTATCAGCCCTAGCTAAGGCTAAACTGATGCCGGAAAATCATCCGTTTGTTCATGAGAGTGAGCATCACCACACATAGACTTATTTGGAATAAATCTAAACAAGAGGATTCTGTAAGCATAATGTTATCCACTTTGTTTAGAGACTGTAATTTGGAACACAAATTCTGAAGAAATAAATATTCATAGCAAATGACTGCTTTATTGGCCACATTATGCATTATCCTGATCGCGGTGATCGCGGTGCAGATCGGTAGAGTAACCGAGCTGGCCTCGAAGATTCGTGGAGAGGAAGATACGCAGGAGAGGAATAATCGCACTACGAGCCGCTGGTTGTTGGTATTTATGGTGCTTTTCTTGGCATTCTGTGTGGTATCTGCTGTTTATTACAAAAACTACATGTTGGGTTACGGACCTCACGAGGCTGCTTCAGCACACGGTAAAAGTCTAGACCGCATGTTCAATATTACGGTAGTAGTAACGGCTATCGTATTCTTCATCACCCAGATCGCTCTATTCTGGTTCCCTTACAAGTATCGCCACCGTAAAGGGGGTAAGGCAATCTTTATGCCGCACAACAACACCTTGGAGGTAGTTTGGACCGTAATTCCTGCGGTTGTAATGACTTTCTTGGTAGTTGGTGGTTTGGATGCCTGGAATGACGTAATGGCGGATGTAGGCACTGACGAAGATGTGATCGAGATCGAAGCGATGGGTTACCAGTTTGCGTGGCAATTG
>CAJXOS010000286.1 GCA_913057725.1 uncultured Lewinella sp. | reverse complement strand
ATTATCAGCACTGGACTGCATAGCCTGAAGGTAGGGTTCCTGTGCTGGTGGGTGCTCTCGACGTTTCAATATCTTCAGCATACCAGAGATGGCGTGCATGGGTGTACGTATCTCATGGCTCATATTCGCCAGAAACTGTTCTTTGAATCGCTCACTCCGTTCCGCTCTATCTTTGGCAATGGCCAACTTTTCGTTAGTCGACTTGATATAACGGTTTCTCGACCAGAGACCCAAAGAGGCCAGTAGGATGAGCGCAGATAACATGAGTAGACCATTCCTTAGTTTGTCCTTTTGGCGCAGCTCGGTTTGGTAGGCGAGTTCTACCTGTAGGGCTTCTTCTGCTTTAGACAAGCTATCGGCCAAGGCCTGTTGGTCATATTGGAATTGGTACTCCTGCCGAATAACAGCTCGTTGGTTCTCCTCGCTAAGTAGCATTTCATTTACCTCCTGGTATTCCTCCAGCATTTCCAAAGCCTCTCGATAACGCCCTTGCTTTTTGTAGAGATAATGTAACTCGTTAGTGCCGGCTTCTATGCTCGATGGAGATCCCACCTCTTTAGCAATGGCCAAAGCTTCTTCCGTTAATCTTATGGCCTTATTGGTTTGCCCAAGCTGACCGTAGATCATCCCCATACCGTGTGTCGTCACCGCAATTCCATCCCGGTCTCCCGCCACCTTACGGATCTCTAGCGCTCTTTCATAGTAGTCTAAGGCAAGGGCATATCGCTCTTCCGCTAACGGCAAGTCATTGTGAACTTTGGCCGTATCACCCATACTCGCGTAGTGCGAACCCAGGCTGCTCAGGGCGTTTCCGGTTCCCTTCGTGTCTCCCAACTGCTGAAATAACTCCAGAGAACGAAGTGCCAGGGGCAGGGATTCTTCAATTTCACCTAGTTCTCGTTGGAGCATACTGATATTACCGGAGGTCAAAGCTTGTCCGTTGACATCATCAATCTCCTCGTACATAGCCAAAGCCCGTTTGAGGTATGGGATGGCCGTTTCGGTATCTCCTGTCTCCTTGTGGAGAAGTCCAATATTATTGAGTGAACCGGCAATACGGCTTTGATTGCCCAACTTTTCGCTGAGTTCCAAACACTCGTTGAAATAGCTGATAGCCTCATTGTGTCGGCCGCGAATAGCTAAGGATATACCTTGATAATTCCGAGCCATATCCATCCAAGATTCTCGCTCTTGCTCCACCGCGTAGTCATACATATCTTGAGCGATATCGAAGGCGGTATCCGGCTGGGAAAACAAGTACACATACTGAACCAAGCCTTTAACGGCCAATAGACGAGTAGTGTCTTCAGCTTCCGTGTTATTCCAAACTTGCCAGAGGGAATCGGAGTTGATTTGTGCGGATACCACAGTAGGCACCAGCAATAGGAGTGGTAGTAGGTTTCTCATTAGGTAAGGCGTATCTCTTCTCTAAAGATATGGGAATTAATACAATATGCTGTTTATCCTTAAGCAAGGACACTGCCAACGCCTTCACCATAGCATCATGCCATGATGGTATATTTAACATCTGAGATTACGCCGAAAGAACAACAACAGCCGTTTCGAAACACCAAATCCGCAGGAACAATTACTGTCTCAACTGAAATAGAATATTCATGATCTCAACATTAG
This sequence comes from uncultured Lewinella sp., assembly GCA_913057725.1. Taxonomy (GTDB): domain Bacteria; phylum Bacteroidota; class Bacteroidia; order Chitinophagales; family Saprospiraceae; genus Lewinella. Next base: position 2,812 of record CAJXOS010000286.1, on the reverse strand, counting down.
GGGCACCAACGATTTCGTACGCTCCAGGTATACTTTTGGCCAAATCAGATCCTTTAAAAGCGTTAAGGGATTCTTGGGAATCCCATACATAAACCCCACCGTAATGCCCGGGCTCATCCAGCTTCACATAGTACTTCTGAACTAGTCCTGGAATAGCTTTAAACTGAGGTTCACGCTCTCTTGCTCTTCTCAACAACTCTTCCTCTTGAAGATTAGTTTTTAGCTTGATTACTTGTAAGATCATTATACTCCTCTTTGTTATAATTAACAACTAGTACTTCGATCACGCTAATTTGAAGATTTGTACGGACCGAATTGAAAAGCGTGTAGCTCTGTTCGAACTTCGGGCAAAATGCAATGACCTGCCTAAAGGAAGCAACTAGACTTCTCACTCTCTGCTAAATATAACTACATTTCTCTTCAAGACGATGGAGAACCACGATGGAGAACCGGAGCAGCTCTTACCTCTCTTTGATCTTGCCTTGAGTTTGATTAATACCGGTAAGCGATGGCATTTACATTCATCCCCGCCCCTACCGAAGCCAGAACAATCATATCGCCTTTGTTGATCTCGTGATGCTCCTCACTCGTACCCCGACGAATTTGATCCAAGAGGGTTGGAACGGTGGCCACTGAGCTGTTGCCCAATTTGTGGATACTCATTGGCATGATGCCTTCAGGAATCTCCCGCTCCTTGTAAAGGCGGAACAAACGACGGATAATCTCATGATCCATCTTCTCATTCGCCTGGTGGATCAGGATCTTTTTCACATCATGGATATCCACGCCTGCCTTGTCCAGGCAAGATTTCATGGCCTGAGGCACTTTGGTTAGTGCAAACTCGTAGATCTTACGGCCGTGCATTTTGATATAGCGTACACGTGGATCAGCATCCTCGGTATTGCCTTTACCCATGAATAGATAGTTGGCTTCTGTCTCCGTCCAGGTACCGGCTTCCATTCCAATAATGCCTTCGACTTCGTCACCTTCAACTGCTTCTACGATGCAAGCTCCAGCTCCGTCGGCGAAAATCATAGCATCGCGATCGTGCTTGTCTACAACACGTGAAAGCGTTTCAGTAGCTACAACCAAACATCTCTTGGCCATGCCGGCACGAATAAAGGCCGTAGCCTGAATAATACCTTGTACCCACCCAGGACATCCAAAGAGTACATCGTAAGCAACACAAGAAGGGCTTTTGATGCCCAAAGCATGCTTGACACGCGAAGCCAAACTGGGAAGAACATCCGTCTGGATGGTGTTGATTTTTACGTCTCCGAAGTTGTGCGCACAGATCACCTGATCGATACTTTCAGGATCAATACCAGCGTCTTCGATAGCCAATCGACTGGCGATTGCTCCTATGTCTGAGGCTACCAGGTCCTCCGCTACGTAACGACGCTCTACAATTCCGGTAATGGCCGTGAATTTGTTGGCAATCTCCTCATGTGTAGCTTCAAAAGCTTGACCTTCCTTATCGAAAAACTTGTTTTGGGCAAAATCCTGATTGGTTACGACCTGCTTAGGCACATAGCTTCCTGTGCCCGTGATCATTATGTTTGTGACCTTCATATAGACGTTATTTGTCGTAAGGTACACAGGAATTATGGGATGCCAGTGGTAGGAGCATTCGCTTGGAATAATACAAGCTTGGTGTTTTACGACGCCTAAAATCAGAATGTGTTCAAGAAGTGTAGTTGTCCGCTATTCCACCACCAATTTGTAACCAATGCCGCGGATATTGATAATGCTTAAGCTACTGTCTGGCTCAAGCTTCTTGCGGAGCTTAGAAATAAATACGTCCAGGGTACGTCCCACATAATCGCCCTCATCGCCCCAGACCTTGTGTAGAATCTCGGCCCGTTCCACGGGTTCATTAACGGTAGCGTGTAGGACGGTTAATAGCTCTGCCTCTTTGTTGGAAAATTGCACCTGTTGGTCTTGATAAGTGAGCGTCATGGTGCGACGATCAAAACTGGAGCTGCCCAGTAGAAGAATATTAGGATCCACCTCGGAACTGTTCTTTTGCCGGGAGTAGTACAGGCCAAAGGCAATTAGTAGCAAAACTGGCACTGCCAGGACCGTTGATTTCGAAGACAGTAGGGAAGGTGATTTCGATTGCTGCCCAGCATTCTCCCGTACTGACGCTTGTGTCATGCCGGGTTTCCATCCAATGATGGGTTTGGCAATCACCGCTGGGTCCATAATCGTTATTAGGAGGGTGTAACAATCAATCGGCATGTATCGACCTTCACAAGGCAGTAACCCAAGATTGAGAGTATTACTGATCTCGAAGCTGTAGACCATTTTTTCCGATTCGCACTGCAGTACCTCTACGAAGTAGTGTGCTGGAAAATTGGCGCCAGCTATAACTCCATCAACCACCGAGATCATATCGTCGGGGTCGAAGCCAAACTCAAATTCGAAGGCAATCCGGTACTGATCTTCCTCCCGTTCGATTGGCAGTACGCGCGATTCGCGATCTCCCAGGCAGTTGAGCAGTTCGTGGCCAATCATCCGCATCACCACTCTATTGTGCTTATCATTCATCATCTCTTCTGTGGTTCCATTTGCGAAAAATGGAAGCAGAAGGGAGAAGACAACGACACCCCATACCCGACTTGTTTGCGGCCAAATCCTATTCCTCATACCGCAAAGCTATTTGATTATCTCCTGCGTTGAAGTCATTTACACGCATTTTACACTAATTTACACTATTGTCGGCCATAATTTCCAGCATGCGCATACCTTTAAGTAGGATTTCTAGCACAGCTATTATCCACAAGTATACTGACGTTGAAGAGGTTTGGGA
>CAJXOS010000285.1 GCA_913057725.1 uncultured Lewinella sp. | reverse complement strand
GCACGGATTGACAAGAACTTCAACATCGGGAAGAATATGGGGCTCAACATTTACTGTCGGGTTTCCAACCTTCTTGACCGCCGCAACGTGATCAATGTTTATTCTGCGACTGGTTCTCCGGAAGATGATGGCTACCTGGCTTCACCTTTCGGACAGAGCCAAATCCAGAGTATTGATGCTTCTCAGCGGGACGTACAGGCCTTCCTGGCGTCTTATCAGTGGCGGATGTTGAACCCTAACTTTTTCAGCCTTCCACGGCGGATTTACCTGGGTGCAATCTTTGATTTCTAATACAACTTTTGATGCACCCCGCCGCCTGCCTTGTATGGTTGACGGCGGGGGCAATCATTCTTCATTCTTTCAATTTTAAAAATACGTGCTATGCGTAAAATATTATTCACTTTATTGGGAGCCGTACTTTCGGTTGCCGTGGCTTCTGCCCACGTCAATCCCGAACGAGAGAATGCCCCCAATAATAACAACGATCAAGTCAGCTTCCGGTCTAACTGTGATGTGGCCAAAGCTCAGCGCGATCAGGCGGTGAACAACGTTCGTGCCCGTCTGACAACCGGAGGTGACGTATGGTGGGATGGTAACGACGGTCGTTACGTCGTGCCTAAAGTCCCACCCGGTGAGCCTGAAGTGTCTTCCATCTTTGCCGGTGCCGTTTGGCTCGGTGGTGTGGATGCCGCAGGTAACCTTAAGCTTGCTGCTCAGACTTACGGCCGCAGTAGCGGTGCTACCGACTTCTGGTCTGGTCCATTGACTCCGCTTAACGCGGAAAACCCAGGTGAGACTGACCAGGAAACTTGTTCTAACTGGGATGCATTCTTTGTCGTGACCGGTGACGAAATTGATGAGCACCTGCGTCTCTACAATGAGTCTATCGAAAACGGAACGCCCTACGAGGCTTCACAAATACCAAGTGGTGTACGTGGCTGGCCTGGTCGTGGCAACCCTGAGTTCGGAGAAATTTATGGCTTTCAACTTCCTGACACACCGCAGGGACTTGCCCCATTTTGGGATTCCGATCAAGACGGTATCTACGAGCCCATGGATGGAGAATTCCCGATAGAGCCCAACCACGAGCTCGTTCCTGAACATATGGTATGGACTATATTCAATACGGCTGGAAATGTCCCTTCTGATTCGGAGAGCCCGCTTAGTATCAACTGCGAAGTCCAATGCTTAGCTTGGGCGCTCAACTGTACAGACAACCCCGCACTCAACAATACCGTGTTTACCAACTACCGCTTCATCAGTCGTGACATTGAACCTCATGATTCGGTATCAATTGGGATTTGGAATGACTTTGATCTAGGCTGCTTTACGGATGATGCTCTTGGCAGCGCACCAGATCTTAACACCTGCTTTGCGTATAACCGCGATCCTATTGATAATATTCCCTGTTCTGGCAATGTACCAGGAGCTGGTGAAAACCCTCCTACCCAAGCCATTACCTTCCTCAATCGTTCCTTGGATCGGTTTATCTATGCGAACAATGGATTCGACATTCCTCCGGTAATCGGCCCACCGGAGACTAACGTAGAATTTTACAATGCGCTTAACGGGCGTTTCCGTGATAATACCCCAATCACCTTTGGAGGAAACGGCTACAATCCGGGTAGCAATGAAGTTGTGAATCACGTTTTTTCCGGCGATCCTACTGACCCTGATAGTTGGTCCGTTTTGTCGTCGGATGTTTCACCAGCGGATTGGCGAAGCACTTCTTCGACCTTCATCGGCAACTGGCTCCCTGGGCAAGTCGTTGAGCTAAACGTGGCACATTCCTACTACCGGGAGCCAGATGGGGATTGGTTTGGGAATATCTCCGCTATGTATGATGGTGTAGCAGAGCTGCAAAATATGTATGACGCCAATTTCGATAATGTTTGCAGCCGCCCCGCGATCTGTGATGATGACTGTGTTTGGTCTGGCGACCTAAATGCAGATGGAATTGCTGACCATGTGGATGCTGTTGCATTAGGCTTCGGCCAAAACAATAGTGGTGACCTGCGTGGCGGACCATACAATTGGACGCCACAATCCGGGAATAGCTGGGGAGGCACACAAGTCTTCGGCACCGACAATAAACACCTAGACGGTAATGGCGATGGTAGCAGCAATGAGGAAGATTTGGAATACACCCTGCGCCACTACAACTTCACGCGTCCGGGCTATGAAGCAGTGATCGAATATCCCGAAGGTGATGATTTCACCTTTGTCCGTGCGGGTAGTAATCCTGCCTTGACGGGCCTTATGCCTGGAGAAGGATTCTTTGCTCGAGTGCGCCTCAACAACGATATACCAGACCTACGAGCCATTGCTTATACCCTGGAATATGATCCGGCCTTTTTCACACGCTTTAATCCTTTCAGTGGCATTGCCGGCCCTGATGATTTCGGTATCATGGATGAAAGTATACCGGGCTTGATCGACGTCAGTTGGTACAAAAATGATCTTGAAGAAACGATCTCCGCTGGAAACCTTCAAGTGCTTCAAGTGACCATCCGCTCCGATTTCCCCGATAATTTCCCAACGGACGAAACCCAGGTTAGATTCCGCAATATCCGTGGGTGGCTATCTGATGGTACCGAAATCGACTTGGGAGCAGCGTCCATTATGGTTCAGGTAGATGGCGCTGTTGCTACCGACGAACCTGATTGGGCAGAACAATTCGACTTTTTCCCTAACCCTGTACGCGACCAGTTGAATCTACAATTGGCCGGTATCGATATAGATGAACTACAGATCTTCGATAGCAAGGGTAGCTTGATTCGTCGTATTGATCAACCGAACACCACTATTGACACAAGAGCACTACCAGCTGGAATTTACTACCTGCGTGTCATCGCCGGTAGCGAGTTTATAGCTCGGAGATTTGTGAAACAGTAGCCCATTGGATGCGAGGTAATTTCCATTTGCCTCGCATCCATATTTCCTCCTATCTTCACGACCAAAATGCCCGCATTCAAGCGTATTGTCAAAATGACCTTTCGCCCGGAGGAGGTGGATAATTTTATCGCCATTTTCGACGCTAGCTGTCCCCATATTCGAGCCTTCCCGGGTTGTCTCCACCTGGAGCTTTGGCGTGGTAAGAGAAAAGAGAACGTCCTGTTTACGTTCAGTCGCTGGGAAAGTGAAGAAGCCTTAGAGAATTACCGCCACTCCGAACTCTTCCGTTCTACCTGGGCCAAAACCAAGCCGCTTTTCGCTGAGCGTGCGGCCGCGTGGAGTGTAGACACCCTTGCTGAATTGTAATTGTGGTTTAAAAAATCCGTCCTTGATTTCGCGGTTTACCAAGAATCCTGTAACTCTGCGCGACAAGTACACCCCAAGTCATGGCCACATTACAGCTCGAACATTACAATATTGAAATTGGTCCGATCGGCGAAGCTCATTTCCAATGGCTAGCGGATCAACAATTTGCCGGTATTGCAGTACTCACGGATAGCAATACCGCTCAGCATTGTTGCCCAATCGTAGAGGCCGGACTGGCCAAGTTTAACCCGACCTACATTGAAGTGCCGGCGGGAGAACAGCACAAGACCATTGAGACCAGTCAATATATTTGGGAGCAGCTATTCCAGGCTGGTGCCGGTCGCAACTGGTGTGTCCTCAATCTTGGTGGTGGTGTTATTGGTGATATGGGTGGCTTCTGTGCGGGGACTTTCAAACGAGGAATCGATTTCATCCAAGTACCCACTACGCTACTGTCTCAGGTAGATGCTTCCGTGGGTGGCAAGCTGGGGATTGACTTCTTCGGGGTCAAAAATAGTGTTGGTCTCTTTCGTGACCCTCGTGCAGTCTGGGCTGATCCACGCTTCTTCCATACCCTCTCGGATCGTGAATTGCGCTCTGGTTTTGCTGAAATCATCAAGCATGCGCTAATCGCTGATGCACAACAGTGGAACGAGCTACAATCCATGACCACATTGAGCGAGGTAGATTGGACCAACTGGGTGGCGCGCTCCGTAGCCATCAAGCAGCAGATTGTAGCGGAGGATCCAATGGAGAAGGGCTTGCGTAAAGCACTCAACTTTGGCCATACGATCGGCCACGCAATTGAGAGCTATTTCTTGGAAACCGACACGCCATTGCTACATGGTGAGGCTATTGCAGCAGGTATGATCTGCGAAGCCTGGCTCTCGGCAGAAGTGTTAGGGCTTAGCTCAACTGAATTGGAGCAAATCACCAGTTACTTCTTGACGCTCTACGGCCATCAGACTATACCAATGAACGAAAGTGAGACACTCCTAGCTACTATGCGGCAGGATAAAAAGAATGAGGATAGCCGGATTAATTTCAGCCTACTACCTAGCATTGGTGCCGTGGAGGTGAACCAAACGGCTAGTCCGGAGCTCATCTTGAAGAGTATGGAGTTTTATAATGAGAGTGGGCGCTAGGGATGAATTTTGAAACCACCCAAGCCCCCCAAGGGCACCTAAGTTTTTTTGAACCATTTAAGGCATAG
>CAJXOS010000284.1 GCA_913057725.1 uncultured Lewinella sp. | reverse complement strand
AAATCCTGAACTCGGGAATTAATTATTCGACTGCTACTTAAAGACTACTTCTTATGCTTACTATGACTTTTAGTAGTACCCAGGTACTGCTTGGGACAGCTATGCTATTGCTACTGCTGTTTGGTGTGGGTTGGTGGGGAAAGCACTACTTCAAAATGCAAGGCGAGGCTTCCACTGACGCAGAGGCTTCACGTACCAAGTACCATCGAGTGGATGTTTTCCGATTTCAGTCCTTGTTTTTGCGCTTAGGGCTGGTTTGTTCACTCGCCTTTGTTTTTCTGGCGTTCAACTTCACGCAGTTTGATTATGCCGCTAATTTCATCTCCATGGGCGCCATTGATGAAGATCCATGGGTGGAGAATGCACCACCTATTACTAATCATCCGCCACCACCACCGCCGCCGCCTAAGTTTACAGCGGTAGATGATTCGGTGGTCCCGGATACGGTAATTTTTCAGAGTATGGACATAACGGATACTACAACCATTGCACCGCCGGTACTGCAGCCGCCTAAACCGGCAGCGAGTCCACTACCGCCACCGCCAAGGATTATCGAGGACGAGCCAGATATTTGGGTAGCAGTAGAGGAAATGCCCACTTTTGGCGACTGCCAAAATGAGGCCTCAAAAACGCTAAGGAGGCAGTGTTCAGATCGAGCGCTCATCGAATATATAAGCAAGAAGGTTCGCTACCCTGCCATTGCCCGCGAGAACGGCGTCAATGGCACAGCTGTAATCCGCTTCGTGGTGGAAAAGGATGGTTCACTTAGCGGAATTGAAATTGTCCGTGATCCTGGTGCTGGACTGGGAGCAGAAGCCGAGCGTGTAGTTCAACTCATGGCAGATACCGGCCCTAAATGGACACCAGGACGGCAAACTGGGCGCGCCGTTCGTGTACAGTTTAATCTCCCTGTACGCTTCAAGCTAGAGTAAAAGACAACATACAGGTAACATGAAAATCGAGCTAGCCTAAAAGCGGGAACTTATCTTCGCGCTTTTAGGCTACTGATTCCAGCCACTACTAAGCTCGAAATTCATGAGAAAGTATACCGTCGAATTCATCGGCACCTTCTTCCTCTTAATTGCCGTATTCTTCACCGATTCACCCTTTGCGGTTGGCGCCATGCTAATGGGGGTGATCTACGCCGGTGGCCATATATCCCGAGCTCATTACAACCCCGCTGTCACCTTAGCTTTTTGGCTCTGTGGCGAATGCGAAAACAAGGATGTGTTTCCCTACATAATTGCTCAACTCCTGGCAGCTGGCTTGGCCGCTTTTTGTGCTTTGACTTTTGACAAAGGTGGATTGGGAGATCAAACGCTGATTACGGGGCCCGCCATATTTGGGGAAGTACTGGGCACATTTGCCCTAGTTTTCATTATCCTCAATGTCGCCATTGCGAAGAATAACGAAGGCAATCAATTCTATGGCTTGGCTATTGCCGCCATTGTGGTGGGTTGTGCTTTCGCATTTGGTAGCATCTCTGGGGCTGCCTTTAATCCCGCTGTAGCTATTGGGGCATGTTTGGCAGGCACCTTTGCGTGGAGTAACATTTGGATTTACCTCCTCACTAATTTCGTTACGGCAGCCGCAACGGCTTATGTCTTTATGTACGTGGTAGCGGAAGACAGTGAAAATTCGTCAAGCTAGAGTTTCACAATTTTCTTGACCATTTGAGTGGTTTGAGCTTTTAAGACCAGCGTGTAAGTACCCGCCGGCAGGTCCTGCAAGTCTAGTGTAAAGCTGCTATTGAAAGTTCTTTTTCCAGCTAATTTTTGGCATTAGCTTTCTGTCTTAATCGCCTTTATTCAGGATATGCTGCATCGGTTTTGAGCATAGCGAAAGGGTATAAATAAAAACACTCCGTTTTGCCAGGTTATTGACAAAACGGAGTGCTGATTTAAATTCTGCGTTGATTAAAGAGTGTCTTTCGCACTCCTACATCAAGCGTTATTAGTGTATTGTTGCACGACGGCGAGCCTTCAAATTAAGGGCATTCGCAAGTACACCAGTCAGTTCTTTGTAGTGTGGATCTCCTTTCTTTCCGCGTCCAAGGCGGCGGATTGGCTTATACAGCAAGACCAATTCGCGCTTAGCAATAGATGGAATATCCGTGCTAGTAATCTTTTCATCCTCAGAGTGCATCAACTCGATTAGCTTATCAAGATAAGTACGCTGTAAGTTACGGCGATACGCATCAGAAGACTCACCTTCCTCTACCTCAGTAAATATGCCCCTCGTCAAATCCGTAAATAACTCGCTGATAGTATACACTAGCGGTGTCTCATCTGAGGTATTAGGGTTGTAATTGTCCCCAAACAAGACAGGATTCCCTTCCGCTAAGCTCGGCGCGCGAGCTTCCGACTCGATCAATCGATGAAGGCGGTCGGTATTCATCAAGCGATTGAGGGTTGACTTCTGTAGGTTATGGATACGATCCATGGCACCCGTTGGCGAGATACGCGTAAGGATATCCTCGTTCAAGAGCCACTCCGGGGTATCGAAAACGTTACGCTTAAGCCAACGTACCGCAGCCTGCTGGCGGTCACGCTCTACAGGCCAGAAAACCTCTCCTTCCTGATCCGTTGATTTACGGTAATCGTAAATACCACCCACATTGGTAGCAACGTGCCGTGTATAGCGGCCAAATTGAGAATAGACATTAGCGTAAAGCTCCTCCAGGTCTTTATACGGCATGCCGTCGATCTGGGTCCATTCAATCAATTGCGGCACAATCGCGCGAAGATTCTTCACTCCTAAGGCACTGGCTAAGACCGGATCATCGCCGATATCCTCCGTCTGGGCAGTCGGATCATGCGGGTCTCGCAATTGCCGACCATAGCGGAAGATTGGGTTATCAGCACGCTCCTTAATCCAATCATTGAGGATAGGTCTTTCGGCCTCCGCACTACCAGCTTCTGGAATTGGGCGGTAGCCATACATAATCGACCACTTATCGTAAGGGCCAATCCGTGGATGCAAGCCCGCACCCTCATCAGTTGGTTGGGCAACATAGTTGAAGCGAGCGTAGTCCATGATCGACGGCGCCGTACCCATGCGCTGTACAAATCCAGGCGCACGTAGGCTATCTACAGAATAAGCTACGCTGGATCCCATATTATGGGGTAGCCCCAAAGTGTGGCCTACCTCGTGTGCTGCCACAAAACGAATACACTCGCCCATTACTTCATCGGCAAACTTCACGCCGCGCGCATCTGGATTGACAGCAGCAGTTTGCATCATATACCAGTTGCGGAGTAAGTTCATCACGTTGTGGTACCAGAGAATATCGCTTTCCAGAATCTCACCCGTTCGTGGATCGTGTACGTGAGGCCCTTGGGCATTCTGGATATCGGTAGTGATGTAGCGAATCACACTATACCGCACATCCTCTGGATGCCAATCGGGGTCCTCCTCAGGGGTAGGTGCCTCACGGCCAATGATGGCATTCTTAAAGCCTGCTGCCTCAAAAGCCTCTTGCCAATCATTCACCCCTTGAATGATGTATGGGCGCCATTTTTCTGGTGTACCTGGATCAATGTAGTAGACAATAGGCTTAACCGGTTCTACCAACTCGCCACGCGCCCAAGCCTCTGGATCTTTGGGTTCCAAACGCCAGCGCGTGATATATCGACGACTCTCCGCTCGCTGAGCATCCAGACTATAATTCGTCTGCGTTAAGGAGAAATACCCTACGCGCTCATCGTACAGACGAGGCTGCATTGGCTCTTCCGGCAAACGAATAAAAGACTGGTTCATCTCAATGGAAAGCGTGCCAGTAAGTCGATTATCTGGTAGTCGGTTACCACCGTTGTAGGTAAGGATATGGCGAACCTCCGTATTCTCGGGGAAGCTCTTCATCCAACTAATTAAACTCCGGCTCTTGTCTAGATTCTTTACTTTGAAGCGCTCGCGCTCCTGGCTACGTAAAGCTCCAATCATCGGTACGTCCGTAGTAAACAAGCTCACTACATCGATGAGCAAAGCCGTACTATCGGGGTTAAAGGCAGCGATAGGAAAGACTTTGACAACGGGTTCAAAGTTGTTGTTCTTAACTGAACGATAGACTGGGTCTTCGTAGTTAGCAACATTGTTATAGCTCACCGAACGGAGCAAAACCTTATCATCAAGGCGCTCCCAGCGGATCACTTGCTGAGGGCGAGACTTCATTCCCGCTCCACCAAAATTGAGTCCTTTTACGTGGCCAGAAATACGGCTCACGACCAGAATTTCTTCCTCTAATAAAGTAAAGGGAATTTCGAAGAAATACTTGCCATCCACTTTGTGAACGGTGAATAGACCTTCATCAGTTTCCGCGTCGGCGGTTACTACATCTTCATAGGCCTTAGGGCCTTTGCCTCTCTTGCTTTTACCAGCTTCACCCTCCTGCGCATGCAGAAAGACTGCACTTGACAAAACCAAGCATAAGCATACAAGTAAGTACTTTTTCATACTGTTTAAATTTTTTCTGCAGCTGCGCCAAAACGCAGAATCCCGATAGCTATCGGGACTGCACATTTGTAAGCGCTGCGCTCTCGCATGATCTTCTTTA
>CAJXOS010000283.1 GCA_913057725.1 uncultured Lewinella sp. | reverse complement strand
TGAAGTAAAAGAGTGCATTAATTTTTGACAAATACAAAACGACAGTTATAGCCAGTACAATTACACTTGTGGACCAAAATAATGTACTAGATGTTAAGACGAAATGCGTTCGGCCTGGTAGCTGGCATGCTGTTGATGATTCCGCTACTCACCGTATTAATCAAGCAATGGAGCCATGACTATCAATGGCAAGAACTCCTGCCAAAGGAAGCCTACACTATCTCCTACGAATTCGATCTTTTTCGCTTGCCAGAGCAGGCTTATGTAGAAGCCTATTTGCCGCAGGTAAGCAGCCGACAGTTGATTCATGCCTTGCCATCAGAGGGTGACGAAATGAACCTCAGCCTGGTACGGAATGACAATGGCGTTTTGGCGCGGTGGGAAACAATGGGACAGGAAGATGTCGTTTTTCAGCACCGTTTCGAATTTGAGGGCAAAGAGCTTTCTTTCCAACTACCAACCGTAGCACCGCTAGATGAATACTTTCCAGATTCTGTTGAGATCTACCGCCTAAGTACTGATGCCATTCAGTCAGACCATCCAGCTATTAAAGCAGTAGCCGATAGTTTGCAGAAGTTGGGCTTCGTGTATACCATGGAATCTAATTATGAATACGTGGGCAACCTGGCTAGCACAGGAGCCAACGCCCTGACGGATGCCCTCACCGCACTGAAACGCCAGCGCGCATCCTGCAACGGTAAAAGCCGGCTATTCGTATCGCTTTGCCGTGCGCAAGGTATCCCGGCGCGGGTAGTAGGTGGGATCATATTAGAGCAAAACGAAAAAAGAACTTCTCACTTGTGGGCAGAGGTATACTACCGTGGCAACTGGATTCCATTTGATGTATTGAATGACCATTTCGCTAGCCTTCCGGCCAACTACCTGGAGTTGTACCAGGGGGATGAGTTCCTGATCAATCATACCGCAGGTATTGGATTCGACTATCAGTTTATCATCAACAAGAAATATCATACGCTAGAAGGAAGTGCAAGCGGCGTGCCGATGCTGTGGGCCATGCTAGATCATGAGTCGGTATCCATCGAGTTGTTGCGTACCATTCTACTGCTTCCTCTTGCAGCACTGCTGATCGCCCTTTTGAAGAATGTAATTGGGTTGAAGACTTTCGGTGTGTTTCTTCCGGCTTTGATCGCTTTGTCTCTAGTGGGTACCAATGTCTACTGGACAATTAGTGCCTTCGCTGCTATCCTCGTAGTGATTAGCGGCTTGCACTACAGCCTTGATCGCTTGGGATTATTGCATACGCCGAAGCTGGTAATCATGCTACTAGCGGTAATCTTGACGCTCCTGATGCTAGGACAATTAGGCTACCTAATGAACTGGGACAACTGGCCAAGCATCTTCATGTTGCCGCTGGTGATCATGTCCATCGCTGCAGAGCGTTTCGCGAAGGTGCTTACGGAAGACAATTTCGTAGAAGCGATTAAGATGCTCGGGTCAACCCTGTTGGTGGCGCTCATGTGCTATCCGATCTTCAGTTCAGAGTTACTCATTGGTGTATTGCTCACATTTCCGGAGCTGTACTTGAGTATGATTGGATTGTTGCTACTGCTTGGCCGTTGGATAGGCCTGCGTGTTATGGAACACTTCCGTTTTTCTCCTTTGATGACCACAAATTAAATCCAGATGTTTAGGCAGTTCTTTAAGCCCGAGACTATCCCAGGGATAGCTCTGGGAATCAATGAGCGCAACTTGCGCTACGTATACGCTCGCAATAACTCAGAAGCCTTTCCTCTAGCAGATGATAAGATCCTTTGCAAGGAGGCGCTAGACGAGGCCGGCATTGCTTGCGCTGACACCTACGGTATTATCGAACGGATTGGTGATATCCCAAAAGTGTGGGCAAGTCTTCAGCAGTATCGTCGTTTGGCGGTAAAGCCAGCAAAAGGATCTGGTGGAGGCGGTATCATGATCTTGAAAAAGAATGATCAAGATCAATGGTGTACCGGTGGTGAAGTGATCAGTGATGAACAGATTTTTTCTCACCTCGCTCGCCTGGTCATGGGCATGTACTCTTTTGGTACAAGCGATCGAGTACTGATTGAACAGTGCATTATCCCGCACTTCTTCTTTCATGAGATCTATCCAGCAGGAGTTCCTGATTTTCGGGTAATCCTATTGGACCAGAAGCCGGCAATGGCTATGCTTCGTCTTCCTACTGCCCGCTCCAACGGGAAGGCAAATCTACACCAGGGAGGCTTGGGTATTGGCATCGATATGGAAGCTGGTGAGCTTGGATATGCCTACGATGGCAATGCTTATCACACGGTACATCCAGATAGTCAGGCACAGATTCTGGGCCGTGTGATTCCACATTGGGCAGCATTACTGGAACTGTCTATCCAAACCGCAGAAGCTTTTCCTCGTTTGGGCTACCTCGGCGTAGACATCGTACTAGACCAGGAGCTTGGGCCTATGATTATGGAAATCAATGTTCGGCCCGGACTCGGCATTCAGCTGGCCAATCGCGCCAGTTTGAAGCAGACCTTAGAATTGCGCAGAAAATAAATGACGATTCTTATCGGGTTTTTCAAATAATTAATACGCTTAAAATGAACCGCTTCATTAACTATTTAAAAAACAGAATCGCCATGTTTTTTCGTGCTGTTCCTCAGAAAACATTTTACCTAATAATCAATCATAATTCCACCATGAAACAGACTAAATCAGCAACACCATACGTAGCGCTTCTATTAGGGATTCTAACCCTCATTCCCTACGCTAACCATAAGGCAAAAGTATCGCAGCAAATTGCGGTAGAAGTAGAGTCCAAAGTGACCTACCTGCCGAAAGCCCAGGCTGCACTAATGCCCGATGTAGACACTTCACAAAACGATTAATCCACCCCCCCCCACAACCAGCACAACATCATGAGAATTATAGCATCACTTGAAAAATCACTTTCCGATTTTTCTAATGGCTTTCGCATAGCGAGTTTGTTTGAAATGAACCACTTCACTCGCTCTGCAAAAGCCAAAATCGGAAAGCTAATTTTTCTGCGACCCATACTCGCCATGATTCTATCTTGGCCTCTAACCCTTCTTGCCCAGTCTTTTCCAGAATTTACCGTAGAGTTAGGCGGGGGCTACGAATACAATGTGTTCAATGCCCCTCCTACTCAGCTTACTGCGGATAGCTCCCGCTTTGGAGCCCTGCGTAGTGGTGCCTTCCAGTATACCGATCTAAGAGTGGACTGGGATAACGAATGGGAGAATAGCGAATTGAAATTCGGCTTACGTGGCCAATTCAACTACTTCCCTGGGCTGTCCGAAGCCAACCTGATGCGCCCGGGAGCGGATTTGAGTTACCGCTATCATTTGGATAAGAAATCCAGTTTGTATACAGAGGTTCGCTACCGCAACTACCAGACCGATCGCGGGGCTGACCCCAATGAGGTATTCATTATTCCCCGGGCGTACCGTACCTGGGAGGGGCTTGCTGGATATGCCATCCGCCCAGCTAAGAATACCTGGCTACAGTTTGAGGTACACGCCAGAAACAAGCGTTTTGCCGCGAGCAGTAATCGCCAACTACAGTATAACCGCCTTGGCGTTCGTGCTGAATTGAAACAGCGTTTTCGTAAAAAGGGACAGCCCTCTAGCTATTTCTATGCTACCCTCGATCTTAATCGTCGGGTCTATCAACAGGAGGACTTTACACTGGAAGACTTACTGGAGGAGGAACCTTTGGAAGGAGAAGAAGACGAAAACTTGGGAGAGCGTTTGTGGCGTTACCAGCAGTTGGACTTGCGTTACAAATTCCAGAAGTGGGGCGATGTACAGTTGGAAACCGGCTTGGGTTTCTTGAACCGCTCCGACATTCTGCAGGAACGTTTAGGCTACCGTCAAGTGCGGGCCTTCACAAAACTGAAGTATGGTCAAGGACCATGGAAACTCACTTGGACGACGAGCTATACTTATCGACCATACACAGAATTGGCGGCTTTGGCCGGCGAAGAAGAACTATTGCTTCATCAGTACCTGAGAACGAGTCTTACTGGCTCTTACTCCTTCAAGGAAGATTGGCTGGTGATGCTACGGACCAGCACCGTTAAGCGTTGGCGCAACCAGTCTGAAAAGGCATCTAACTTCTTACCCTACTTCAACTCTGTAGTACGGGTAGGTATTCAAAGAAAATTCTAGTACATCATCCTTCGGCTTAGGAACAGCACGAAAACAAACGGCGATTTTGTTTTTCATAATCGTTAGTAAAATGCTTCATTTTAAATGTGCTAACTATTTGAAAAACTTAGGAAAATCGCACTTTGTTTTCTGCGCAATACTTATTGTGGTTTGCGGTGACAAATAATGAGAGAGTAGTGTGCGCCGCAAGCCCAATAAGCGCTTTTGGAGCGTTGTAATTAAAGGGAGTAGTTAAACACAACCCTACATTAACGTGAAGTTGGGGGTAAAAGAACTGATAATGAACTACCTATTCTACCCCAACATCACGCGTACTTTGTACTAAGTACCTAGTACTGTGAGGTTTGAAAAATTTACGATTGATATCATCTACCTAGCATAGGACAAACCTCACGTTATATTACCATAAAACGGTTGTGGTCAGTAGAAAGCCGGACTTATGGCATCGCAAGAAACATTAGGAGGCTTCGCTTTACGCCCGCGGGCGTAGCGCCAG
>CAJXOS010000282.1 GCA_913057725.1 uncultured Lewinella sp. | reverse complement strand
TGCGTATTCTGCGCATCGTAGGACTTCAGTACTTGACCGGTACCGGTGATAATGCGTACCTCTAGTGGATCATTAATCTCCTGGGTATCCAGCTGCCAATTTAGCACGTCGCGAACTGGGTTTGGAGCAAGAATCAACTGTGCCTTCAAGCGGTCTTGTAGATCATCCACATTTACTGGATCATTGTTGATAACGAACGTCAGGTCAACATCAGTACCACCATCGTTGATGGTAGATGTCTCAGACTTAATGCCAGGTTGGTGCTTCAATACAATGCGGAATGATCCCGCACCCATATCACCTGTTGTTGTCCAAGTAGTAGACAAACCTACAGGAAGCATGTTCTCATCAAAGTCGTTGTAGTTAACCGCATCGGCACGGTCATCTGCATTACCATCACCAGTTGGGTTTGCAAAGAAATCATTAGTGAATTCGTAGAAGAACATGTGCTCATCATCTTCTTCCATGATCTCTTCGGTGATGTCCTCTCCTTCGATAGAGTTGGACAAAGTAACAGTCATTGTGTATTCTGTACCGAATTCAAGATTGATTGGATCTAACACTTCAAGATCTAGTGGACCTTCACCATCAGGATCCTGTGCAGCAGCAGTTACTGGTGTACCGCCATCAGTAGGAGTCCAAGTCAGAACTACATCAGTGATGATCTCTTCTTCGTTCTCACATGGTGGTGCGTCTGGATCATCCGATACAGTAACCGACCAAGTCAAGTCGAAAAGCGCTGTTCCATCACCGATAGTTGAGGAAGCCGACTTCATACCAGTCAGGTCCGCTAGTTGAACTTGAAACATACCACTAACGTTTCCGTCTTCGGTACATTCAGTAGTGAGCTCATTGCTCAATCCTACAGGTAAGCCTTGGCTATCCGTATCCAATGTGGTTACATCTCCACTGAAGATGCTACCCATCAGGCCAAAGAAAATCTGATGATTATCTGCATCGTCACTAATTTGACTAGTGATATCATCCATTCCACTTTGAACAGTTACGGCAAGGGCATAGTCCGTACTTTCCATTAGGTTAACTGGACCATCAACAGCAAGCCCGCTACCACTATCAGTGGCAGTAGCTACTACTGGTGAGCCCATACTTGGGGTAAATGTAAGCGTAACGCCTGTAATGTTATCCAATTGAGCCGAAGCCGTCCAGGAGAGCATTAAGAACGTACCTAGCAAAAGGTAAAACTTATTCATGTTGTTGCTTTAGATGAAACATTGTTGCAAATATAAAGTCCTTTTGCAATAAAATTGCATTTGCAACAATGTTTCAAAAAGCAATCTCCCCGCTAGATGTGAATGGTTACCGTCAGTAAGAAGTTTCGGCCTAAATCATCCGCAAAGTAGCGGAGGCGATCGGTATAATTTCGATAGGTGACATTGAACAGATTGCGCACCTCAAATCGATAGTCAAGATGCTTCCACCGGCTCCCCCACTTAAGGTTTGTAAGTAGGAACCCCGGAGGTGGATCCTGCAGATCAAAATCTCGCGCATCCTCAGAAAAGCGGTTAATACCCTGCTGCGCTGCAAATAGAAAATCTTCTACCGTAATGGTGCGTGGATGCTGGAAATGTTCGAAAGTATAGTCGAATTCCACTTCAAATTTGCTATTCGGCAACCAAGGCACCTCGGGCTCAAAGATCATCCCATAGGATACCTGCGGCGGCGGTTGAGCAGCGAAAAAGTCATTACGAGAGATTTGTTTCGACCAAACAAAACTCCCCCCCAGCTCAGAACTAAAGCCCGGATAGTGGGTCCACTTACTACTTAGATCAACTCCCCAAAACAGGGCGTCCGTTTGATCGTAGATAAAGAACACAAAGGAGCCGCGCGCTGTACGGGTAATTCCTGCTGGTTTGGAGTAGATAAAATTATCGATGTAGTTGATGTAGCCTGTTACTTCCAGCTGCAACTTCTCGTTCTGGACACCGTAGGTATTTATCCACTTGTACCCTTGTTCAGACGGTACTTCGCGATCAGTTTGATCGAGAATTCCCTGACTGGTCGTTACAAAATCGGTGTCTTCATTGATAGTATACCGCCATAAGCCGTACTCGATAAAGAAAGCGCTTTGTCCAAAACGATATAGCTCAGCTACGTTGGGTGCACGCCAGGCGGTACCAAAGTTGGTTCGAAAACTACCATGCTCTCCAATCGGAAGCTTCATCCCAATAGTTCCCGACAAATTTCGATACAGGATCTTATTTCTGTAAATAGTATTGTCCGGTTCGCGTCCGGTAATAGCTGATTCTAAGAGATCAAAACGCACACCAGCTTCAATCAGGGCTTTGCCTAAATCGAGTGATTCAATGAGGAATACGCCAAGTCGCTGTTCGTCGTAATTGGGGATAAAGGGCACAGTATTTGTCCCCGGTTGGTTATCATTGGCTTTGGTAAGCCACTGGGCACCGAGCTTTCCGGTTAGTGGCCCAATAGCAGGGTGGTTCCAATCAAGATCGATTGTTTGTGTACGAAGCTCCAAATCAATGTTGGGCGCCTCGCCACGGCGAACACCAAATTCTTGTCGCTTATTAATCTGACTGCCGTACTGAAGTTGAAGCGAGTGGTTCTCACCAATATATCGTACACTCGCCTTATATAGCTCATGTTGAACAGCTTGCTTAGGTTGTTCAATGTCGTAAGTGAATGGATCGATAACTATTGGTGTATCGACGGCAAGTGCTAGCCGCAAGTCATCGAGGTTTCCGAATACTGATGCACTAAGCAAGCCCAGCTCCTGCTCAAAATTGCTATAGCTTCCAGTAATATCCAGGCGCGCAAAGGGATGCACACGAACCTCTCCATAATAACTGGTTTCTTCTTTACCGGTATTGGAAAGGAGGTAATCTGCCGCACTTAGGTCTCCCTGTTTAGTCCAGGAACCGCCACCAAGAACGCTCCACCACTTGAAGCCTTTACTCAACTCAGCACTCCCCTCTCCTGCACGACCGTTCGATCGCCCGTGCAGGCGTACTTTCCCACTTAAAGGGCTTGACAACTCTACCTTAGATGGGTTCACCAACACTACTCCTCCTAAGGCATCCGGGCCAAAGCGAACCGTGCCCGCTCCTTTAACTACCTCAATATTATCAATAAGGGATGGGTCAATCTCTGGAGCATGATCTACTCCCCAATTCTGGAATTCGTGGCGGAGGCCGTTGTTAATAATTAGAACGCGATTGCTATGCAAACCATGAATAACTGGCTTAACAATGTTTTGCCCGGTCTTCAGCGTTCCCACCCCTGCGATTTCACTTACCGCATCTCCAAAAGACTCCGAGGCCACAGCATCTAATTCTTCTCCAGTCAACCTGGTAGTGGTAGTTGTAGCTAATCCGCTTTGTAACGAAGTCGCTTCCACAACTACACTTTCCAGCAGCAAACCATCTGGCGCCAAATAGATTTCAAGTGCAGGGTGGTGGAAGTCATGATGGTGCCTTACAGTCTTATAACCAATAAAACTAAAGGCCAAGTCGTATTCCTGTTCACAAAGGGAACCAATTTCAAAATGCCCTTCATCATCTGTTTCTGTCCCAACTGAAGTTCCTTCCAACTGAACACTCACAAACGCCAGTGGCTCTTTGGTTTCTGCATCATACACCTTACCCTCTACGACGTAATCACAATCGGGGGCAACGGTTTGCTGCGCCTTCAAAAAAGCTACTACAGAACAAAGGACCAGCAGCAAATAAGATCTCAGCTTCATACCAATTCCTAATAATGAGGCTGCAAATATAATTCTTTATGCAACATAGTTGCATTTATCAACAAATGATCTATTTTTGCAACAATATTGCATTTATATGCAAGCATTGACAACCCTCTAATACAGAATTGGTCAACTAATCTCTAAAGCATAAACTGAGGGTTCGCTTGACCGAGAAAGAAAGACATAGCCCTCTGCTGTCATCTAGCAGATTTGAAATGCGCTTCAGGGGGAGTAAAAGAATACTCCCTGAGTGGAATACCAAAATTTGATTGCAAAGCCTAATTAATAGTTAATTGAATGCTGTTAAATAGAAGTCTACCCCAGTCTGATATCATTGGTGCTGCCGCCAGTACCCTCTGTGTTATACATTGTATGGCTACCCCTCTCTTATTTGTAGTGCAGAGCTCAGCCGTCAATGCTTGCCACAGCGCCGGCCCAGGATGGTGGAATGCCATAGATTATTTGTTTATCGGCATTACTTTCTTTGCCGTTTATTACTCCGTGAAAAACACCAGCAAGGAATGGATGAAATATGCCTTATACGGTAGCTGGATTTTGCTATCAATCTTTGTTGTAAACGAGAAATTCCACCTAGTGCCTTTGACTGAAATGTGGAAGTACGGTGCAGCATTCACCTTGGTTGGCTTACATTTATACAATCGAAAATACTGCCAGTGTGCAGATGATGGCTGTTGCACAGCATAATGCCAAGTAACATTTACTTGATCAGCATAAAATATTAGTACTTAATATGCAAAGGATACCCGTCCAATTGATTACTGGATTCCTAGGTGCGGGAAAGACTACATTCTTGAATCATCTTATTCAAGAACGACCTGACGAACGACTATTTGTGATTGAAAATGAGGTCGGTAAGATAAATGTCGATTGTGAATTGGTGATGAACGGAGAAGAAGACATCGCTGGCTTGACTGCGGGTTGCCTCTGTTGTTCCCTGCATGATGAGCTTTTAGATGCATTAGAGCAAGTTAGTGCTCGACGGGAGGAGTTTGATCGCCTAGTCATCGAAACAACGGGAGTAGCAGATCCAACATCGATTATTCAGACCTTTTTGGGTAACCGGATGGTCGAGAGAGTTTTTGAGTTGCAACAAGTAATCTGCCTAGCTGATGCCGCTTACGTGGAGGAAAACCTCAA
>CAJXOS010000281.1 GCA_913057725.1 uncultured Lewinella sp. | reverse complement strand
CTAAAAATTTAGTAGATCTACTAAATTTTTAGTAATAGTCCGAAAAATTTAGTAGGTAACTTCAGGGAAATAGCTAATTAAGCGAGGCCAGCTGCTTGAGAACTTAGTCTTTTAAGCGGATGGGAACGTAGATGTCCTCTTCAGAATTTGGCGAGGTATTGCTGTATTTAGGACCTAGCAATTCAAAGTGAGGACGATCGTCTATGACATACTCTGATTGCGGTATCCACTCCCCGAAGATGTACTGGAAGATGCGTTTATCTGTGCTTGGACCCTGATAATGGAAGCAAGCGTACAGTCCTTCATCAAGATTGAAGGCTTGCATACCTTCTGGAATAGCTTCCTGCGTGCGAACTTCTACAAGCGCCCACTTTTCAAAAACAGCCTCCGGGTTGAAGGCCTGAAAATAATTGGCGGGATACACCTGCAAAGAATAGAGCTCCGTTCCTATTTGATTGATGATTTGCCCCCTTCTGGGCATGAAGCTCTTCCAAAGCTCGCCTGTTCTGTTGTTTTGCACACTCATAGAGAGACTCGTACCAATGAGCGTTTTGGGAGGGAGCTGGACTATTGTGGGTTGTAGCATGATTCGGAAGCTTGAGCAGGCAATGATTCGCGACTAAAGGTAAGAGGAATTCAGTTTTGGTGGGAGCCTTAATCCACCGAGGATTATGGCAAAGATCTGTACGGAAAGAGATTCTAGTATCTTTATTGAAACGAACGCCTTATGACGGAAGTGCGAAGATATTTAGTGGTAGTCTTCTTACTAATTACAGCTATTGCTTGCCAGAATACTCCACCAGCGACTAATCAATACGATCCAGATCAAGTTCGCAAGGAGGTAACAGAAGCCTTACAGGCATTTCATGCAGCTGATACAGCACGAAATGCAAAAGCCGTTCTAGCGCTTCTTTGGCCAGAGTACAGTATGCTTGCCGATGGTAATCGAATTAGATACGCGGATGTAGCTGCAGGATCACCTGATTTTATGGCTAGTTTGGCCGTATTCCACACGGAATGGGTTGATTTAGAGATTATCCCGCTTTCAGATACCGCTGCTGTTTCTTCCTTTCTCTTCCAAGACTCCTTGGTAACGCTAGCAGGAGAAGTGATTAAGAAGAAAGGTCCCAATACTTTCTTGTGGACAAAACGTGACGGACAGTGGCGAGTCCGTTATGGCGATGCCGATCATTATCCCTGGTAGTGCTACTCTCCGGTATTTTCAAATAACTGAATCCGATTGCCGTCAGGATCCAGCATGATGATCATCCTGACGTCGCTTACAGGGTCGGTGACTACATCTCCATGGAAACGAACATCGCTACTCTTCAGGGCCGCTAGCCATCCTTCAAAGTCGTCCACTGCAAACCCGAACTTGAAGATGCCTTGCAATCTGGTTTTGGATGTATAGTCGGGAATGGCACTGGCAGGATCAAGCGCTGAATTAAGTTGAATGAGCTCCAGTTTCATTTTGCCATTGGTGAGGTTGGCTTGGCCAAAACCACGTTCAGGCATCACCACCTTGTTGTCCACGCTAAAAGCCAGATGGGTTTGATACCAAAGAATGGAGCTGTCGAGATCACTGACGATAATGGCCGTGAAGTAAGGGGCTAGGGTGGGGAGTTCATCAGATTGGCCCCAGACTGATAAGGATAAAATAAGTGAGAGGGGAATAAATATAAACCGTCGAATGAATGGTGGTGTCTTCATGTTCTTAAAGATACCAAGTTTCATCCGACGGTTGCTGTGAAGTTCTTTAGGCTGCGGTTGCTTTGACTGCAAGTACCACATTACCGCGCTTGTGCCCGGTGTCTACATATTCGTGTGCCGTTGGAGCCTCAGCCAGCGGATATTGTCGATCAATGACTACTTCAAGTTGATTGTCCTCCAACATGTTCGCAAGCTTTTCAAGCATTGGGCGAAGAACGTTTGCCGGCTGTAGGCCAGTTGCTTCGAAACTCGCTGATTTGCCCTTGCCTTTTTTCGTGAAGAGCATATTGAAAAGCAGCTTTATGTTCAATACAGGAGAAATATAGGCTCCAGTAGCCTTCAAGGCCGGCTTACATTCTGCAAATGAACGCTTGCCAACGGTATCGTAAATTACATCGTAGGTGTCACCGGTAGTGGTGAAGTCGGTCTGGTGGTAATCGATCACATGATCTGCTCCGAGTGAGCGTACGAGTTCTGCGTTTTTTGGGCCACAAACGGCAGTTACTTCTGTGCCCATGTGCTTGGCCAGTTGTATTGCTGCAGTTCCAAGACTTCCGCTGGCGCCATTGATCAGTACGTGCTGACCTGCCTTAAGTTGATGGACATTCGTTAAGAAATTCAAGGATGTCATTGGTCCATCAGTCATAGTTGCAGCCGCTTCAAAACTGACAGATTCCGGTTTGTGAGTTACCACATAATCCTCTGCTATCGTAACGTATTCTGCATTTGCACCAAAGGCAACACCCGTTTCACCAAATACGGCGTCGCCCGGTTCGAAGTCCTTAACCTTAGGCCCCACCGCTGCAACAACACCAGCAAAGCCAGTGCCCATGCGACCATTTTTGGGCTTGAATAAACCTAAGAAGAGTCGGCTAATAAATGGATCTGCCCGACGCATCATGGTATCGGCAGTAGTGACGGTACTGGCGTGTACTTCTACAAGAATTTCATTGTCTTTCGGCACTGGAAGTGGCACCTCTTGAATCTGCAAGTGTTTCGGTGATCCGTAGGCAGTACAAACAACAGCTTTCATGGTGGATGATTTCATGGTGAAGGATTTCAAGTTGTTCAATAAGACTTTCTGATTGATTACAGGATCAAAATTACTGGCCTTCACAGCACCAGTCGTTCGGATTTTGAAATCCGAACTTTTTTGGCAGTAGCCGAAATCAATCTATTATGAGCAAGGAGAAAGTGGTGGGTGGCGGATACCTATTCCGGCTTGATAATCTGCTTCCAGTACGTTCTTGGTGTCATCCCCATCTTCTTTTTGAAAAAGGTATTAAACACCGTTTTGGAATTGAAACCGCTATCGTAGGCAATAGCGAGCAAGGTAAGATGATGTAGAGAAGGGTCAGCTACTTTGCTTTTAAAGGTCTGCAACCGATAGCTATTAACGTACTCAGAGAAATTCTGCTGGAATCCCTCATTGAGCAGTTGTGATAACTGATTGGGCGGAATGCCAAGCTGACTTGCTAATTCACGCAGGCTTAGTTTTGGATCGAGGTGAGGTTCTTCAGCCTCCATCAAGGAATTGAGTCGCGACTTATATTGTTGTAAGCTCTCGGTATCCAGAAGTGTCTGCTTGTACTTGCGTGCGGGCGTACTGATTGCCGCAGGTGCTCCGAGGATTTTATCTTTCCAGGCCTTAAAAGCCGCTTTTGGGCAAAGTGGTTCCAAAAGAGGATCGGTAAATAGGTAGATGAGTAGTGGTAAGCGCCGTTCTAGACCCTGCTCTAAGTACTGCAGGGCTTCGTTATGGTTCCCCATCAGACTTTTGACCATTACCATAAGTTGGGTAGCTCTACCCATCATGTCTGAGGCGATGCCGTTTTCTATCTGAGCAAACTCTTCTTGCGCCTCTGCTATACGGCCGCTTGCGGCTAAAGTCAGGGCCAGGCCACCGACCTTGATCATGTCTCCGGGCTCATCTGGTGGCAATTGCTGGAAAAAGGCCAGGCTTTCGTCGTAGCGTTCAAGTGCAATGAGAGATTGCCCCTTGTACAGCAGAGAAACGGTAGCAGTGGGGTTTAACTCCAGGCTCCGGTTGTAGCATTGGAGGGCTTCCTCATGCGCTCCTTCACAGTAATAAATGAAGCCCTTAAGGTGGAAACCAATATGTGAAAAGGGATCTACTTGTTGCGCAAGATCTATGTAATGATGTGCCGCTTTGAAGCGACCTTCAGCAACCAGGCAACTGGCCATTGTCTGGTAGTAGTCAGTGGTGGGCCTCACCTGCGCGGATTGCTGTAAGTGCTCATAGGTAGTTGGTAAGTCCCACACTTGAAGAAAAGAGTTCCAGGCGAGTTGGATTTGGCACTCAGGCAGTTCGGGTTGTAATTCAATCGCTTTTTGCAGATGGGGGTATCCTTTAGCGAAACCTTCTTGCGCTGGTATGAGGCCTATTGTTCCCAGAAGGGTATAGGCCATATGGATACCCAAGTGTGCATGCGCGAAGTCTGGTTCTACTTGTAAGATATCTTCTAGAATCCGAAGGCCTTCTTCCACATCGCCTTTACCCATCTTGAGCAGGTGATATCGTGCTCGTAAGTACTCCTGATAACTAGATGCCGAGGCCTGTGGGCGTTGGAGGAGTTGATCTTCCAGTTCAAAATGCCCTAGCTGTTCTCGTAGTCGCTCGGCAATAAGCAGGCTGATTTCGTCCTGAACAGCAAAGATGTCTTCTAATGAACGATCAAAGGATTCCGACCAGAATTGTATATCCTCTTGCACGTCGATTAGGCGTGCCGTTATCCGCATCTGTTGGCCAGCCACTCTGATACTTCCCTCGAGAATAATTCCAACACCGAGCGCTTCACTAATTTCCTGCAGTGGAAGCTGTTTTCCTTTGAAGAAGAAGGAAGAAGTACGCGAGGTGACCTTCAAGTCATCGATCCGCGAAAGCGCGTTGATCACTTCCTCTGTGATACCATCGCACAGGTAATCTTGCTCCGTTGCTCCACTTTGGTTGGCAAATGGCAGCACTGCAATTGATTTGGTAACGTCGAGGGTTTCCATATAAGCACAAGATACAAAGGAGCGGAAATCCGAATTAGTATTTCAATCAAAATCAAAACCACCGCCCAAAACTAACTTAACCTTCTAACCCTCAAACCTTCTAACTTTTGAATCACCTAAGACACCGAAGAGCACCTAAGTAGTTTGAACCATATAAGGCACGCGAATCAAGGGC
>CAJXOS010000280.1 GCA_913057725.1 uncultured Lewinella sp. | reverse complement strand
CCATCCGCTTCAAAGCGTCCCCCGACGCGAAAACCACCCAAGTCACCCAAGAACACCTAAGCTTTTTTGAACCATATAAGGCATAGAAGAACATATAAGATGCCCCCCCAAACCAACTCAACTCATTCAACCAACTCAACTCATATAACTAGCCCAACTCCCTCCTTTTCTCTTAAAATTTGTTAAAACAGCTGACCAAACTGCCAAAATCATGTTAAGGGGAAAAAAATCCGCATTACCTTAGTCTAATGGAAGAGTCATAACGACAAAACACACTTTTCCAAAAAAACACAAAACAATGAAGATGACTAAAATGCTTTTGCTCGGGTTTTCTCTTGTCCTAACAATCGGTCTCCAAGCTCAAACAGAAGAACCTGCTACAAAAGCCGCTCCTGCTGCAGTCGAAGCGCCGCAGATGCGTGCTATGCCAAAAGCGGATCGCGTGGAACAGCGCCAAGAGCGCCGCGATGCACTAGTAGCAAAACTAAATTTGAGCGCAGAGCAAACCACTCAGTTTGACGCAATCAACCAGAACTACCGCGAACAAATGCGCGAACTACGTCAAAGTAACGGTACCGACCGCAAGGCAGTTGGACAGCAGATGCGTACCCTGCGTGATGCCCAACGTGAAGAGGTTAGAGCCATCTTGACACCCGAGCAAGTTGAGATATATAATGCCGAACTTGACGCTGCTCGCACGAGTCGTCGAGCACCGAAAGGTAAGCGTCGCTAATAATTAGCAAGACAAAGTTTAGCCCGGTCTGCATTCTATTGCGGATCGGGCTATTTCTTTTCTATCCCTCCTAAGGTTCTGATTTTCTGCTATTTTTGTTGCCAAGGTCCGAGGAATATCACCTGAGCGGCCATGCCACTACACTAGACACACCATTGAGATGAGAACCAACTTCACACTACTCTTGGCCGTATTACTGTTGGCCAACGCTTGCCAGTCTGATAATTCTACTGATACGACTACTGCTGAAAACACATCTCCTGCGCCTACCGCAGTTATCAATGATAGTATTACGCAAGTGTATCAGGAATTCTTCGAGCAGCTAGAGAACACCTTTCCGCTTAGTTGCACACCAGAGCGTGGCAAAGTAAACCCGGCAGATGCGGCCCTTAAAGACACCCTCTTTTTTGTATTTCGCGAGCAATTGAAGTCCGTCATTGCTGACAAGGATATTTTCGGCTTGTTGCCACACATTAGTGAGCAGATTAAGACCGGCTTCGGAGCAGATGGTGGTTTACAGTCCTTCATACAAATGTGGGAGCTCGACAGCCCGGATAAGATCGCGCAATCTAAGCTTTGGTCAACCCTGGAAACAGTGCTTAATCTTGGTGGTCAGTTTCATGGCGGCGGCCAAAACCGTTATTTTGAGGCCCCTTACCTCGGCCCCTGTTGGCCACACGATGCAGAGCCGTACGAATATGGTGCTGTTATGGGAGCGGGTGTTCGGCTACGCTCTGCTCCTAGTCTGAATACTCAGATCCTAAAAACGCTCTCTTACGACCTAGTAAAGTACATTGAAACTACACCAATTGAAGAAACCATTGGCGGTGAAAGCCATCCGTGGATCAAAGTGCAGTTAGTAGACGGTACGGAGGGTTTTCTATATGGCAAGTTTTACCGTTCTCCACTTGATTTCCGTGTGGGATTCCAGGAGTCCGTCGGGCAGTGGAAGATCGTTTTACTTCTGGCCGGGGACTAGGACTCAACTATCCCACCCGCTCCAAAGCGCCCCCCCAACGTGAACCACCCAAGACACCCAAGAACACCTAAGTTTTTTTTTGAACCATATAAGGCATAGAAGGGCATATAAGATCAACCGTCTGACTAATACAACTCACTCAACGAATACAACTCACTCAACCAATCCAACTCAACTACCTAACCTCCAAACCAACTATCCTCCCAGTATTTTCTTACATTCACCCTGCTTTTTTCCACCACTAATCTTTTCTAATGAAGCCAATTTTTACCAACGATGCCATTGTCTTTGGTATCCTCATGCTTGCTTTGGCCTTTGTATTCAACACGGCTAGCAGTGAAAAAAAGGGATGGCAACGCTTCTACACCTTTGTTCCACCCATACTTTTATGTTACTTCCTTCCTGCGCTCTTGCACTGGCCCCTCAACCTGATCGCCTACGACTGGTTCGAACCGGGCATCTATGATTTAGCACGAGACTTGGGCATTAGCTTACCTAAGAATGCCTCTACCGCAGAGATTGAAAAGCTCTTCGGCCAAGCAGGTGTTGAAGAGTCCGTTTATGGTGAGTACAAGAATGGTTCGCGACTCTACTTCGTGGCCAGCCGATACTTACTTCCAGCCAGTTTGATCTGGTTGTGCTTGAGTATTGATCTGAAAGGAATTCTTCGCCTTGGTAACAAGGCTATCATTATGTTCCTTACCGCTACCTTGGGTATTGTTATTGGTGGACCGATTGCACTGATCATCCTTACCTACCTGTTCCCAAATCTTGTTGGTTTCAGCACTGATGAACTATGGCGTGGCCTCAGTACCATTGCCGGTAGCTGGATTGGCGGTGGCGCCAACCAAACAGCGATGAAGGAAATCTTCGATGTAAAAGGAAGCGTATTTGCCTCGATGGTAGTCGTTGACATTGTGGTCGCCAATATATGGATGGGCTTTTTGCTCTACGGTGCTAAGATATCCGATCGTATCGACGAACGGCTCAAAGCGGATAACTCAGCCATTAAAGAGTTGGAAAAAAATGTGGCCGATTATCAGAATAGCATTAAGAAAATTCCAACAAGCACCGACTTGTATACATTGCTAGCTGTCGGTTTTGGTGGCGTCGCACTTTCTCACTGGGGGTCTAAGCTCATTACGGGATGGTTAGCCCCATATGCAGAATCACTCAAAGCAGCGGGTCTTAACTCTTTACTGAGCGGATTTTTCTGGCTAGTGGTTATTTCCACCACTTTAGGATTAGTCCTCTCTTTCACCAAGTTTCGCAAGCTTGAAGGTATTGGCGCTAGTCGATGGGGCAGTATCTTTATTTATATCCTGGTTGCCACTATCGGTATGCATATGGCCCTGGGAGATATCATCAATAACCTCGGACTATTTGCCATCGGAGCCATCTGGATGTTGGTGCATGTGATCCTTTTGTTATTCGTTGCCTGGTTGATCAAAGCGCCATTCTTCTTCGTGGCAGTAGGTTCTCAGGCCAATGTTGGTGGTGCGGCTTCGGCGCCCATCGTAGCATCTGCCTTTAGTCCAGCTCTTGCCCCAGTAGGAGTCCTGATGGCCGTACTAGGCTATGCTCTAGGCACTTACGGCGCATTGATATGTGCATACTTAATGCAAGCTGCAGTAAGTTAACCGATATAAGAGGCCTTTAGCCATCGGAATTTTAGCCCTTTGGTGGGCTTGTCTAATAGGATTTGCAGATTTCACAATTTGCAAATCCTATTTCTTTTTCAAAAACAATATTTAAATCAAAAAAGCAATTTTATTGCCATAATTGTAAATATTTATTTTTTTCTTTAAAATATTTGCATCAAAACAAGACTCCCTTTAGATTTGTCACATCATCAGTTGAAAGCAACAGATTATAAAAGCCGGAAATAGGAAAGCGAAATTTGGAAGTAGTATACTTCCCACTTTTGACCTTCCCCTTCCGATCTTAAATTGTGAGGTGATGAAATTGGCAGCCATGCCCTCTTGTCTCGGGGGTGGGGATCATGCGACAAATACCGGATATGGGTTGACCACAAACTAGCTTTGTCCGGCGGCTAAGCACCCTGTGAAGGTTCGAATCCTTCTCTCACAGCATTATGTCGTCAAATCTCTCAAAGAGTGTAGACGAACCTTTAGGTATTAGTAAGAACAATTCGGATGTAGGATCGACAACCTTTTCTCGTCGATCTTGACAGGCGGAAACCGTAGCATTGCTCGTTTTCCGCCTCTGTTTTTTACCGCCTATCCAATCTGCATTAAGCTGGTGGCTTGAACAAGCGACCTTCCTTTTGAATCTCCCGGCGAATTCCTTGTAGTACCTCGCGTAAGCGGATTTCTTCATCGCCGCGCTGCAGTGCCTTAAGGCATGCGTACTGCACCACATTAATGATACTACCTCCTGCTAACTCATAACGGGTGGCTACCTCCATCAGGTCAAAGTCAAGCTTAACGTTTTCCGGGAAAGCCTTTTGCCAGATACTGAGTCGCTGCTCTGCATCTGGTATTGGGAAATGAATAATAGAATTAAAGCGGCGCAAGAAGGCCTCATCTAAATTGCTCTTAAGATTGGAGGCCAAAATGATTAAACCAGGAAAATCCTCTACTCGTTGAAGCAGATAGGAAACCTCCTGATTCGCATAACGATCATGAGCATCCTTAACGTTAGTACGTTTGCCAAACAACGCATCGGCCTCATCAAAGAAGAGAATCCAGTTTTTGTTCTGTGCTTTATCGAAGAGTTGGGAAAGGTTTTTCTCCGTTTCCCCAATGTACTTGGAGACAACGGCCGAAAGGTCTACACGGAAAACATCTTTACCCGTGTACTTACCAAGCAGTGTAGCCGTCAAAGTCTTACCGGTACCCGGAGGGCCATGGAAAAGGGTACGATAACCAGGCTTCAGTACTCGCTTCATCCCCCAATCATCCATTAGTACGGAGCTCTTTTCTACCCAGGTTTTAATTTCTTCAATATCATCCAAAACAGAGCTGGGCAATACCAAGTCGTCCCATTCTTGCTTGGTCTGCAGCAATGCTGCTGGGAAAGCCGAACTAAACTTCGGAGGAGACACGTAACCTTGCGTGAATAACTCAATGTATTCTTCATCCAATAGCACCCTACGGTTGAGAATAGACTCTCCGCTTCTGGGAGATTCAACATGAAGGATTTGCCGCTGATAGAACGGATGACGATTATCAAAGAGCGTAAGGAGATCCATACGTTTTTGCATGTCATCACCAGCAAGGATGAATAAGACGGTAGCTACTGTCGGCATCATAGTACGCTGACCAGCAGTCTTCACTCCACCAAAGGCTGGCAGGTCACTATCTTCTTGCAGATGCTTGGCAACGATACGATCAAAGAAATCTGGATAGATGTGTGGAACTAAAGC
>CAJXOS010000279.1 GCA_913057725.1 uncultured Lewinella sp. | reverse complement strand
ACACCATTAATCTAACTAATTGAACCACCCAAGTCACCTAAGGGCATCTAAGTTTTTTGAACCATATAAGGCGTAAGGACATGGAAGAACTAACTAATACAACTAAATTCACTAACCCAACTAACTCAACTATTCTAACCATCTAACCTACCTACCACTCACCAACTTACCCTTACCACCATATTAGGCGTAAACCGAAGCATGGCTCGATCAACGGGCTCGACGACAAAATCGTTGATGTCTTCTTCCTCTTCGAAATAGGAGAAATACTGGCGACTCAAGATGTTTTCGCGGTTGTAGAGATTTAACATAGACAGGCCGATTTGACCGGCACCGCCTTTGGTCCCGAGTGGGAATTTATACAGAATGGAGGCATCTAAACGATGATAAGGGACTAAGCGATTCGCATTGGTATTGTCGAAGTCATAGATGGGAAAATTTTCCTCGTCCCCTTCATCGTTAATGTTTGTTCCAACGTCAATCGCTTCGGTGAAGGCACGGCCGGAACGCCAATTCCAACTGAGCGACAACGTCCAGCGATCTAATTGCCATTGATGAACGGACATGATAGAGTGTGGCCGATCATGCGGAGCAGCGAAGGCATCACCACCTTGAAAAGAGGGAAATTCATAGAATACACGACCATAGGAGTAGGACAACCAGGTCTGGTATTTATTCCAGCGGTTGCGGAGCAGGAGGTCTACTCCCCAAGCCTGGCCTTCTCCTTCTTCGTACACCTGCTGTTCTCCATTTACATCGAGGAACACTGGTGAGAAAGAGGTAAGTCCAGAGATGGTCTTATAATAGCCTTCTAACTCAAATTGGAAACTGGAGGGCTGGAAGAATAGGCCAAGCGAGTAATGATCACTTTTTGCTACGGGCGTGAGGTCCTCGCCATCAGCCATCACCCATAATTCCTGATTGAGGCCGAGATCATTCAAAGCCACTACCTGGCTCAGAAACTGGTGATAGCGCCCCGCAGAGGCACGGAATTGCCACTCCTCACTGGGGATAAACTGTAGCGCCAGGCGGGGTTCAATATAGTCGCGTTCCAGGGCTGTAGAATAATTCCAGCGCAGGCCTAGATGTCCGCGCCAGGGTCCATCCTGTTGCGTAGTGAGATCCACAAAGAGCGCATGAAAGGCATTTTCATCCGTATTCAGATCAGAATCATCCACATCATAGATCCAATTTCGACTGACATCTAAATCTGCGTACTGATAGCCGAAGGAAAAATGCATATGCTCAGCTGCCTTCCATTGATTGGTGAGGCTGAGGGTACGGTCTTCAATTACGTTTTGCTGGAAGTACTGAAAATTCACTTCTTCCTCCTCTTCCTCCACGATCTGGAACTGCAGCTGGTAATCTTCATTCAAACTCGTACTCGCAAAGCGCAAAGTTGATTCAAAATCAGTACTCCAACGACGAGCCCAACTGATACCAACACCCTCACTGTTAAGGTTCAGCTCATCGAGGTTTCGATAAAACTCTTCTTCCTCTTGCTCTGAGGCTAGGAACTCTAAGCGATCTTTGATTTGAAAGAAGCTCACCGCAAATTGATCCCTCCGTGTAGGCTCCCAAAAGAACTTGGCATTCCAATCATCGAAGACAAAATTCAGATTAGACTCGATATTGGGTGAATCATCTTCTTCTGCCTCGCCGATTTTGCCTCGCTGAAAAACCCGTTCGGAAATCTTCCGATAGGTTGGGCTTTCGATAATATCTGAAAAGGCACGACGCCCTGATAAGACAAGGCCAGCCTTTTGGTTGAGCAAAGGCGTTTGAATAGCAATATCACCATGGGTAAAATTTAGGCCAGCATTACCACTGAATCGTTCCGGAATATCATTCACACTCCGAATATCAATCACCCCAGCTACCCGGCCACCATACTCCGGCCCAAAACCGGAACGGAACACATCTACTTCATCTACGATGTAGGGATTGAAAGAGGAGATCATTCCAAAGAAGTGGCCACCGTTGTAGACCGGGATACCATCCCAAAGAATGAGGTTTTGATCAGGTGTACCGCCACGTATATTAATCCGGCTAGCCGATTCATCTTGACTTTGGACACCTGGCAAAATCTGTACCATCTGTAGCACATCTGCCTCCGTCAAACCAGGCACTACATCGATTCGATCTGGGCGCAAAACCAAGTGATCAAAGTCCTCGGTTTGCTCAATTCCAGCAGTGATATATTCTTTGACAATTATCTCTTGGAAGGAAAAAGGTGCTAAGCCTAACTTGATTGTAGGACAATCTTTGAGCTGCTGCAGAATACGTTGTTCTGTTTCAAAACCCAAGTAGCTAATCTCTACCACATCAAATGGCTCACCCCGGACCCAAAGGTCAAAACTACCATCGGCTTCCGACGTACCACCACTCTCCGTCGCTGGGACATAAAGATTGACAAAGGCTAAGCCGAGGCCCTCACCATCGACCACCCGACCACACAAACGATAGGTAGGAACAGTTACAGGAGCTTTAGCCTGGAGCAGTACGTACTGCCCGCTGACCAATTCAAAGCCAAGATCGGTTTCGGAAAAAAGTAGGGTAAGGGCTTCCTCCAACGGAAGGTCTTCACAGCGCGCTGTAATAAATTGCCCTTCAATGAGATCAGAAGTGAAGGTGAATACCAGGTCGTAATCACGCTCCAGTACCTGGATGACCTCCTGTACTGGTTCACGTTGAAAAGACACATTCACTTTAGTTTGAGCCAACAACAGCTGACTCAGTACAAGGAGTACCGACAGTACAAGAAAACGCCGCATAGTGTAAGACCTCTATTCGCTTGGCTGAAACACTTCAACCTTAGTGCCATCAACTTTATACTCGTGGCCCACGTACGAAAATACAACCCGAAGGGCTGTTTCCAAATCACGATGCGGAAAACCGCCATTGTAGCCACTAATTGTATCTAAAGCAGGAGGGTAGCTAATCTGTAGATCATATTGCCGCTCTAGCTCCGCAATTACTTCGCTGAAGTTAGCATCGCGAAAGCGGGAATTACCTCGGGTCCACTCTGGTATTTCTACCGAATCTTCCAATTTGCTTCGGCTTAGCTGCTGATCGAGGACCGTTACGACATCACCAGCTTCCAGTACCTCTTCCGCTTCATCTCCCGCATAATCCACACCTACCCGACCGGTATAGCAGCGAACTTCCAACTGTTCATCCCGAGAAAAGACCGTAAAAGTGGTGCCCAGCACCCGAACATTACCATTGGTAGTCTGGACCTCAAAGGAAGAGCCTCGTTCTACATCGAAGTAGCCTTCACCCTTGAGCTCTAAGGTTCGATCATCTAGGAACGTTGCCGCTCTGTACCGCATCTCTGAGCCTGCATTTAACCATACCTCAGAACCATCGGGCAGATCATGAACCACCTTTTGGGCCATGGGGGTGGTAACTGTCGTCCATTCATTAGTCGGCGGACGAAGGAGAAACCAACCCGCAAGTAAGACCACCACTGCCGCAGCGGCGTAGGTCCACCAACGTGGCATACGACGGATACGTGCTGTCTGCTTCGCCCCCGTGGTTTGCTCTTGTATCGCAGCCCAGCCGGCCTTACGATTACGCTTAGGAACATCAAGTTCAGCTGAAGCTTCTGCAATCTTGCGCAGTAGCTCCGCATCCTCGCGAGCTTCAAAAGCTGCCTGTTCCTCTGCGCTGAGTTCACCACTCAGCCAGCGGGCCAGAAACGTTTCGTCTTTTGATTTATCACTCATGCTCCTAATTTACAATCTTGGCATTTAGCCATTTACAACATAAGGCTGATGCTGGGAATTCATTGTTCAACTAATATGTAGACGACTATCCTGATATTTACCCTACCTCTTGGTTCACATTTATTAAGTATTGGTCCAAAATAATCCTTGCTAAATGTTCCCAATTTCCTGGCGTAGGAAGAGCAGTGCCTTATGCATTCTTTTCTCTACCGCTTTCTGACTAACACCTAGTAGTTCAGCGATCTCGCGGTATTTCAGCTTATCAATTCTGTTCATCAGAAACACCTCGCGCTGGCCCTCTGGCAATGCAGCTATTGCCGCTTCTAGCTTGGTCTTGAACTCTTGCTCCTCCAGCAAAAACTGGGGGTCTTGTTCATTTCGTCGCTTCTCCTGGACGTTCTGAAATTTCATGACCACTTTCTGATGCTTGAATTGATCGAGCATCAGATTATTGGCAACCGCGTACAAGAATTGCTTGGCCTTATCCATAGCCACTTCCGCACAATTTTTCCATAAGCGGAGGTACGACTCTTGGACGATATCTTCCGCCTGCTCTCCATCACCCGACTTGTAGTAAGCAAATCGGTGCAGAGCATCAGCATGCTCTTCGTAGAGTCGATGAAAATTATCTGGATTACAGCTGCTTTCTGATTGCGCCATGGAGAGGTAAAAATAGTGCTTTCAGTGGGAGTTAAACCATCTCTATCGGCGGAAAAGTATCCGGTACACTGCCTTTTATTGATAAATCTTGTACGAACAAGCAATCTTTTCGCTGATCTCTGTTAGTTACCGATGGTTCAAAGTCATAAAATGGCGCCCAAATTTATCATGATCGACCGATGATTTCTGTCAGCCAATCGCCCGGCGAAGAAGAAGAAATTAGCAGTAGTACTTAATTAAATTCCTTCACCACAGAATTCGGGCACATGAGAACTGTAGATAAAATTATGACAAACAAGGTAGTGACCGTCTTCGAAACGGCAACCTTTTCTGAGATAAAGCGGGTTTTTGATACTCATCATTTCCACCACCTGCCAGTTTTGGATTTCAACAACCAGTTGAAGGGGATGATCAGCAAAGAAGACCTCGCAAAAGCAAGCTATATCCTTACCCTGAATACTACAGGGAAGACCTATACGACTAAAGAATTTGACTATATCTCTGCCAAAGACATCATGTCTTCTTATCCCGTATTTCTTACGCCGGATGACGAGATTGATCTAGCAGCAGACGTGTTCCTATCCAATAAGCTACACGCCTTACCAATTTTGGATGATGGCCGTCTGGTTGGTATCGTAACCACTCACGACTTGCTAAGGTTTGCATTTACAGAGATGAGAACGGGAGTATACTCATCATAAGAGCGAGTGATTAATTATACATGACGCGAAGTGGTGCGGGCTTCGCCC
>CAJXOS010000278.1 GCA_913057725.1 uncultured Lewinella sp. | reverse complement strand
GCCCTGCAGCTAGCTGCAGGGCTCTCTTCGTTTGCGAATAAGTTATCTCGTTACTCCAGTGCAACCATCACTTGAACACGGGCTGAATGGCTTTCACCAGTGGTATTACCTGCAGTAACAAGTCCCTGAGATATATAGCCCAGGCGCCCATTTAGGGTAGAGCTGAAGGTTAGGTTCCCACTACTCGCGGTTTGCCCTTGTGGTACACTGGCTACGGTGCGCGAGAGGTGTACTTCGTTCGTTTGGGTATCAACTACTAAATGCAGAATTCGCATATTGCTGAATGGAGAAACATCGACTACATCATCTGCACCTCCACAAGCGCCAACCCCCGCTGGGCCGTCCTTGTCATCGTCTCGTACCGTGATTCGGATGAGGCCATAGCGTTCGCCTGATTGTAGGGCAATATTGGCGGTCCAACCAGGCCAAATATCGTTCCCTTCTCGTTTGCTGTAATTGAAAACCTCAGAACGAGAAAAAGCATAAGGATCTTCGGTGATATCCGCCAAAGGGCCAAGCTCAACGGTGGCGTAGAAATCCATCTCATTATTACAACCTAGCCCATTTTCTTCCGGACCAATCAATGTCGTGAGCCGTTGTAGGTACACCGTCAGTGTACGTGTCTGCGTACTGGGGACTGTGGTGCCGAGCCCACCTAGACTAGGGCCGTACATGTAATTGATTGCATCGAAATCACCAGGGGGAATGCCAGCTAGTAACCGTTGACCTCCAATGAAGGCAGGGTTGCAACTGCCGTCAGGATTGCGGCCCAAGACCGTCGGCGTAACAGGGTTAAATTGGCTACAGGTACCGTTCGAAAAGGAGCAGGAAGAATAGTGCATGACGGAGTTGACGTTGTAAGCGCCGTATACTCCAGCATAATCTTCACCATCGTGGCGGTCGAAGTTAAATTCTGTTCCTTCTATTACATTGTTCAGGTTGATGCAGACAAAGCTGTCTCTATCAGCTCGACTCTGGGTGTGGTAGACGCCAAGGGAGTGCATGATTTCATGGACGATATTGCCCTGGCTCGCGACACCCATTCTGAGTCGAATTTTTTGGCGTCCGCCCTGCATCCCGATTGGGCTGGATCCTGCGCCGTTACAATTTGGGCAGGACACAAAACGGATATAGTTGGAATGATTACCGCGAGGAACGAAACGTACGTTGGTACTATCTTCCAGAAAATCCATCGCTCCTAGAATGAGCGCAATGGTGTCTGCGGCATCTATGCTGCGGTGGATCTCATAAGGGACTACACCGCCGGGCCATTTGAGCTCCGGATCCAGGTTGATAGACGACTTGGGGAAACCTGGCGGTTGTGGGTTGTCGATTTGCGCTTGTCGAATAGCCGTGAATCGAGTGTCAGCGCGAAGCTTTACCAGGCCGTTGGGGAGGTCGCCATTTCTGAAACCAATGCGGTTGGCTTCGACGATAGGGAGCAAGTCATTGACGGGGCCCAGGTCAATGTCACCCTGGTAAACGGCGTGCCCCTCTGCGTCAACCGTGTATCCGATTTCACGATAGTACTTATGGAAAGGTAGCCGGACGATTGCTCTGCGATAGGTGTTCTCTGCCGGAGCTTGAGACCGGGGCAGTGCATTGCAGCGAAAAAGAACAAATAGAAACAATAGGAAGGAGCTTCCTACCAGAAGGCGGAATAAAGAAGTCATAGGGTATAGGGTATAGGTTCGTTAAATAACGAAGCTAAGATACGAAAGCCCAGTTTGATGAGCTGCCAGTAGCATGCGAGGCTTACTTAAACGCCAACCACCTATCCTTCACCGATCCCCAGCGTGTAGCCATCATGTCAACTAAGTAACTCTGATAAGTGCGCCAAGGGCGGCGGGCGCCTTGTTTCGGAAGCACCTCCTTGGCTCGTTGGATATAACCGGAACTCAAATTGAGAAAATCTTCCTCTGATTCCTGTCCTTCTTTGATGGGTTGAACCACGGTGTAATTATTGCGGTCCATGTGTTGAAGCAACTTACAGAGGTAGTTGGCCGTGAGGTCCACCTTCAATGTCCAGGAGGCATTGGTGTAGCCGAAGGCGTAGATCAGGTTAGGTACGCCACTCACCATCATGCCTTTGTAAATCATAGCTTGGTTGAAGGGTACGGCTGCGCCATTGATGGTTAAGTCTGCACCCCCAAGTACCTGGATTTTCAAGCCGGTTGCGAGTACAATAATATCCGCCTCTACTTCTTCTCCGGAATTAGTAATGATTCCATTAGGGGTGAAGTGAGAAATAGTATCCGTCACTACCTCCGCCTTACCATCACTGATGGTTTGGAATAAATCACCATCCGGCACAACACACAAGCGTTGATCCCAAGGGTTGTACTTTGGGTTGAAGTGTTTGTCTACGGGATATCCTGCAGGTAGTTGCTTGGCTGCCTCCTTCATAATCGTTCGTTTCATGAAGCGAGGGAAGAGCTTGGATAGCCCAAAGGAGATCATCTGCAGGCTAATGTTTTGCCAGCGGGCTAAACGATAGGCCCACGAAATGGGTAGTACTTTTTTAAACCAGATGAAAAGCTGATTGCGATTGGGCAAGTTCATGATGTAAGTAGGCGAACGCTGAATCATAGTCACCTGCTCAGCACCACTATCTGCCATGGCTGGCACTAGGGTTACGGCAGTAGCACCACTACCCACTACGGCTATTTTCTTGCCTTTGTAATCCAAGTCTTTTGGCCAGAATTGGGGAATAACGATGGGGCCCTTGAAGTCCTCTTCCCCTTGAAAGCTTGGGCGATGGGCTTCCTTATAATTGTAATATCCCGTGCAGACACTCAGAAACTGGCAATCCCATTGCTGCACCCCATCCGGAGTATCCACCTGCAGTTGCCAGCGCTGGTCTTCATCCGACCAGTTGGCACTCTTCATCTTGTGCTGATAGTGAATGTACTGCCCGAGATTATTCTCGTCAATAGTATCCTGTAGGTAGGACAATATATCTGTTCCTGCGGAGAGCGATTGTGGGTTGGTCCAAGGTTTAAAGCGATAGCCAAATGTAAACATGTCCGAATCCGATCGTATCCCAGGGTACTGAAATAAAGACCAGGTGCCGCCAATGGTCTCGCGAGCTTCCAATACCGCAAAACGTTTGTTGGGGCATCGCTCCTGCAGCCAGTAGGCCATCCCAATTCCAGAAATTCCAGCACCTACAATGAGAACGTCGAATTGTGTTGATTCCATATTGGATTTTTGAGTCCAGCTTTAAGGTAAGGTTTTTGGTTCGCTATGTTAGCGAGTGCTATCTGAGCCATTTATCCTTAAGAAAGGTGCGATAGGGCTCCAGGTCGATGGCCCTGCTCAATTGCCACCAGATCACTCGGTCTTGCAACCACTTCGGGAAAAATCTGCCGGCTATGGATGCTGGCCCAGACATGTTGCCATAGATGATCCGGTGTTGTTTCTTAAGAATACCCTTGACCACGCGACGGGCTAAGTCTTCCGGAGGCGTACTCAATAGAGAGGTGTCGAAATTATCCATGTCCTTTTCGCTGATGGCGGAAGCAGCAATATTGGTGTCGATACCACCCGGATGCACACAGTGGATACTGATGGGCGATTTATGAAACTCCACGGAGAGCGCCTCTGTGAAACCCCGTACAGCAAATTTGCTGGCACTATAATCACTGTTGCTAGGTGGACCGAATAGACCAAATATGCTGGAGATGTTTACTACCGCGCCCTCATTGTTCTCGACTAGCTGCGGAAGAAAGGCTTTGGTGCCATATAACACTCCGAAAAAGTTGATCTCCATCACTCGGCGATAGGTAGAAGTAGGGGTGTTGTACGCTGGCTCGGCCGAACCTGCAATGCCAGCATTATTGATGATCACATGGGCGTTGCCCAATTGTTGTTTTATTCCCTCCGCAAAACTAAACATGGCCTCCTCGTCGGAGACATCAAAGACTTTGTGATGCACTTCTTTTACGCCTTGCGAATGCAGGAGCGCTATGGTTTCCTCTAAGCCAGCTATCGCATAGTCATTGAGGGCTAGTCTGGCTCCTCTTTTTCCGCATTCCAACGCTAGCGCTCGTCCAATACCCGAGCCTGCGCCAGTGATGACGACGATCTTGTTGTTGAAAGTTTTCATGGATGGAAGATACTATCTAGCATTGCTTTCCAAAAATGTAACTGATACCAAGTTCAAAATGTCAAGTTAGAAATTGCTGAGGGTAGATTATGTTCTACCATAATTAGGCCGTTGAAACTATAACCTACCCTTTCTAGTCTCCATGAAATATACTCTTACTTCTCCACTGCCCACAACGGCATCACCTCTTTCCCATACACCTCATTGAGCACTTGCGCCAGGCCACAGTAGATCGCTGAGCCACCGCAAATGACGCCTTCGTAGCCGGCTATGGTTTTGAGCAGTGCACTACCCGTCCAGTCGCCGATGGCGAGGAGGAAGAAGAGCAGTGCCAGGGAGGCAAATACAAATTGCAAGACGCGGTTCAGCTTGAGGGTAGCAATGAACATTACTGCTGTGAAGAGCCCCCAAATGAATAGGTAGTAACCCATGGCAGTAGCATTAGCCGCTTCGGCGAGGCCTACTTTTGGTAAGATGAGGAGGCCACCAAAACTGAGCCAGAATAGCCCGTAGGAGGTAAAGGCCGTAGTACCAAAGGTGTTGTTCTTGCGCCATTCCATGATGCCCGCAATGATCTGTGCGATACCGCCGTAGAAAATGCCCATGGCAAGAATCATACTGTCCAGCGCAAAAAAGCCAGCGTTGTGTAGATTTAGTAATACGGTGGTCAGACCGAACCCGAGGAGGCCCAATGGAGCTGGGTTGGCGGTCATGTCTACAAGTCTTAGATCCCTAGTTGAATCCATAGGTGTGTGCTTGGATGAACATGAGGCTCGTTAGTAGCTGGATGGGACCGGCAAACCACTACAAATATTTCTTCCTCCTCTCCCCGGAATCCGATATGCAGCTAAAACAAAGCCGTTCATCTTGGTGAGGAAAATCGTATCTCGTCTTTAAAGGTATTCCCTGCGAGCATTCTAGTGGGTGACAGCGCGCACCTGATGGGTTAACCTTTATCACCTGTTATGCACTAAGGGTAGGAATCTACTTTAAACCACCCAAGACACCGAAGGCCACCTCAAGTTTTGAACCATATAAGGCACGCGAATCAAGGGC
>CAJXOS010000277.1 GCA_913057725.1 uncultured Lewinella sp. | reverse complement strand
CGTCAGCGACGAAGATCTCTACAGAATAGGTGTGGTCACCACAACCGCTGATTACATCGGTATTACCACCATCAACTGAAATGATGATCTCGTCGGCACAATCGTACATGCCAGTCAATACCATTTGTGGAGTAATCAGTGCAGTACACTCTTCGCCAAGTGTCACATTCACATTAGCGATACAAGCAGGACCAAAGTCTTCTACTTCAATCACAGTTTCTACATCTTGAACACAACCACGATATGCAGGAGTAGTACCACCGTCAGCAGAGATACCACCATTACCATCGTCAGCACCGTCATACGTCATTACTATGGTGTGTAGGCCAGGACCTAGTGCAACAGGATCGAATACCGTTGCTGCGTTACCGTTAATTGTAAAGGTTACGCCGTCAGGACCATTGATATCAGCAGGATCAGTGCCACCCAAAGTAATTGACTCCTCAAAGTCACAGTAGATGCCATCCAATGCTGGATCAAACTCTGGATTCGGGTAAGCACAAGCGTTGCTAATCATAAAGTTGAAACCCAGTGCGTTACCACCAACAAATTGATCAACTGTCATAGAGTAACCTATGTCATCAGCATGATCGAAGGCAAGTTGGTAAGAACCTGTACCTGCATCATAAGTAAATGCATCACCATCTGCCACACCAATTGCACCAGTAGAGGTAATTACACGGAAATCTAAGCCCGGAGGCAAGGTACCGCCAACCGCAACAATAGATACAACTTCACCGAAGGTACCATCATTAGGGTTATCATAAGTTCCAGCAAATGCATCATATGTAATTGGCGAAGCATCATCGTTACAAGAACAAGGGTCAGCAATGCCAAGATCACAATCTAAAATTGTAAGTGTAGCAGTAGCCACGAAATCACAATCTAGCGTTTCAGGAGAGAATGTGTAAGTAATAACCTGATCACCCGTAAGACCAGTAAGATCTATATCAAAGGTACCATCACCATTATCGGTTACACCAGTACCGCTGTATACACCACCTGCTGGAGTAGCACCACCATTTAGTGTGATCGTTAGATCTTCACCACATACTGGGTCTAGCGCAGGGAATACAGCTTCATCGTATCCTTCATCACATGTAGCGTAACCAAAAGTCAAAGTCTGATCTTGACCT
This sequence comes from uncultured Lewinella sp., assembly GCA_913057725.1. Classification (GTDB taxonomy): domain Bacteria; phylum Bacteroidota; class Bacteroidia; order Chitinophagales; family Saprospiraceae; genus Lewinella. The sequence continues at coordinate 4,104 of CAJXOS010000277.1, read as the reverse complement.
TCAACTACGGTTAAGGCACGGTTAGTAAACGCACCACCACAACAAGTAACAGTACATTCACCGCCAGGCTCAAATTCTTCTGCTACACCATTAACCAGGAACTTATACTCATAGTCACCCGCAATTAGATAGCGAGTTGTACAGTATAGACCGTCCTCATTAGGACCAGGCATAGCAAATTCAAAAGCGAATTCATTGAAAGTACCAAACAGACCAACATTGCCAGATAGACAGCCAATGTCAGCGCAGAAAGTGATGACATTTGGTCGTACACATTCCTCTGTACAGCTACCAAAACCAAAGGTTACGGTTTCATCACCATTAACATCAATGATACGATTGACAAAAGCACCAAAAGTTTGCGTACACTCACTACCTGGTACAAGCGCCTCATCAATACCATTTACCAAGAATTTAAATTGCTGCTCACCAGCAGGCAGGTTGATAGTGGTACAGTAGATACCAGGATCACCTTCCGTCATTGGATTAGCAGTAGGGCTAAAGCCATTCCATGGACCGAAGATGCTCACTGTTTCGACATCAGGCACACAACTTACATCCACACAGAAGGTAATGTCACCATCTACAGCAGGGCACTCTTCTAAGGACTCTTCACAGCTTTCCCAAGCATGAGTCACGGTTGCTGGAACACCCTCTACTACCGTATAGGTACGCTTAATGCCAAATGGAGGATCATCCGCCACACATGGCTCTCCTGCAATTCCATTGAGGTCTTCTACCGCAACACCTCCTGCTTCAAAAGCATAGAAAAAGTTATACTGTACTTCACCCGGAGGTAAATTGAAAGTACCACACCAGATGTTATCTCCTATATCCATCAATGGATTAGTTGGTGCGTAGCCTTCAAAGTCAAACGCAATAGCCTGCGCTGCTTGGCCAGGTTCTTCTTGACAGGTCAAGTCCACACAGAATGTGATTTCAGTTGTCACAGGAGGAGGACCAGCAGGACAGATCTCTAGATTTGCATTATCAAAGAAGACTGCTCCACCAGCAGGACACTGCATAATTACCACAAAACGAACCGTAGCAGCTCCAGGAGGTGCCACAATATCATTGAACTCTAGTAGTGTCCAAGTATCTGAAGGAATGGTGTGGAAAATTCGATCAGACTCATCAAAGCTGATTAAGCCCATTCCTGCATCGAAGAACTCAAATTTCAAGAACGCTACGCAGCCAGGTAACATAGGATCGAAGCTGGCATTTTGTACATACACTGAGCCAGATACTTCTTCGCCTGGTAATACTGGATGATCTTGGAAAATACCAGAGTTACCTCCAAACATCTTGAGGTAAAAATCACCATCCTGAGCAGTACCAATAACATTTTGATCTATGGCAAATACCGCACCAAATCGGAACCAGTCAGTACCAAATGGAACATCATGTATGCCAGGTGCTTCGAAAGAACCGTTAACTACAGGCTCAGAACACCCCGCTTGGCCCACGGCACAAATATTGTATTCACCGGTCTCATTATTATTAAATTCCCATACGCGAACGTATAATTGTTCGCCAGGAGTTTGGCCCGTAAGGTTAATTGCAGGGAAAAGTCCTGGTCCGTCGTCATCATCACACTCAATTTCAGTTAATGCCCCACAGGCACCAGAGTATACACTCATTGCCCAGTCTGTTGGGCCACCGGCAGCGTCCATTGTCAGGTCCAAATCACCGTTGGGTGGTACTTGAACAGTGTACCAATTATCGACGCCACTGCTAAAGCTTCCACAAGAAGGTGCTGGCACCTCACCAGAAGGCGTAGCTCCTACATTTGTACCTGTAGTATTCATGCACGTTCCATTCACAAAGAGTGGAGTTGCATCAGTACACAGGTCATTAGCCGGCGGCGGCGGCGGCGGCGGCGGCATCGTAGCACAGATATTAAACTCACCGGTCGCGGTAGTACCCCACTCCCACACGCGAACGTATAAGTCATCACCTGGCGTCTGCCCAGTTAGGTCAATGCGAGGAAACAGGCCTGGCCCGTCATCATCATCACACTCAATTTCAGTTAGAGTGCCGCAACTACCGGAATAAATACTCATAGCCCAGTCTGTTGGGCCACTAGCAGTACTCATCTCAACGGAGACTTCTCCGCCAGCAGGTACTTCAACGACGTACCATACATCTTCTCCGGTAGCGAAGTTGCCACAGCTTGGAGGAGGTGTTTCACCTGATGCGGTGGCATCTACATTTGTACCAAGGGTATTGGTACAGGCTACCCCAGGAGTTAGGGCTGTAGCGCCTGAGCAATCGTTATTGGATGGCTGTGCAAAAGCTACCAGGGAAAAACCCATAAGCAGCGCCGCAAATACCAACCTTAACGATGATTGCGTAAAGGTCTTTACAATCATAAGATTACAATTTGTTATAAAAGGTTATAGTCATCTATATACATCACCAACCTAGCCCCAAGGCTACATCGGTCATAAAATCCATAATTAGGTCGTCGTTGCTTTTCTAAAACTTTTCCATGTCAATACAAGAAAAAGCTTCAAAAAAGACTTAAATCACACAAAATCAAAGCTTAAGGCACAAATTACCATTTATATCTTGAAAAACCTCAAGCTTAGCTTATTTCCTTCGGCTAGTATACCGCTCCGTCAGACTACTCATCCGACTATGCGGTATTCTTAGCCGTTTTCTCGCTACCTCAACACCACAATCTCGCCACTTATCACCTCCACAAAGCCATCTGCGTACTCTACCTCGGCAAAGTAGATATAGACACCTTGCGTTACCTCTTCTCCTTTGTGTTTTCCGTCCCATCCGATACTTGGATCGTTTGGCGGGAAGTCGGCCTCAGAATAGATGGTACTACCCCAGCGATCGTAGACCTGGAAGTTTAGGATCCTGCTCACGCCAGCACCGGCATTGATAAAGAATCGGTCATTGACTCCATCACCGTTAGGTGAGAAGGCTTGTGGGATGTATACCCCAAATGCCCGATCTACTGTTACCACAATCTCATCGCTTACTGGACAACCATTCACATCAATCACCGTCACGGTGTAAGTGGTCGTTGCCGTTGGTGCAGCCCATGGCTTGTCGCAATCCAAACAGCTTAGTGATGGATCGGTTCCCCAAATGATAGAATCAATAGCAGCATTCGTCACAAAGGACAACTGCACACTGTCGCCGAAGGAAATCTCTTCATCGTTCCCCAGGTTCAAGTTTAACAGATCTGCCGCCGTTACTGACAGCTCCACTTCTGCCTCACAGCCTTCTACATCCTGCACCACAAGGGAATAAATACCTGCTGGCAAACTGGAGAAGAATGGTGTTGGACTAAAGGCTCCACCATTAATAGAATACAAGTATGGCTCCTGTCCTCCAGTTACTTCGTCAATGATGATCGCACCATCACTTAGCCCGAAGCAGGTCTCACCTGATACGGACGTCATGATTTGGATATCAATATTAGGAATAACAATATTCACAGAAGCCTCGGCCGTACAGCCAAGGGCGTCGGTAACTATTAGCGTATAAAGCCCTTCGTCATTAACATTAATCGTCGAGCCTGTACCAATTACTGAACCGCCAAAGGTCCATTGGTAGCTTACACCCGTGCCACTCGTTGATCCCGTAGCATCTAGGGTAATACCATTGCCAGCTTGCAAATTCTCACAAGTCAATTGCGAACTAGGGTCCTGAATGTTGGCTACCACATTACAAGGTGTACCTGCACATGGTACACAGATGCTACCATCACAATCTAACACCGTTTCTACATCATTGACCGTATTTACATCCCCATCATCACAGGCCTGAACAGTAGTCGCCCCCGTGTTACAATCTAATGGTGTACCTGCACATGGTATGCAGATTGTTCCATCTGCGTCAAGAACAGTCTCCACATCATTTTCCGTGCAGGCATCACCATCATCACAAGGTTGGACAGTCGTTGTGCCTGTATTACAGTCAACAGGTTCTCCCATACAGGGCACACATACAGTGCCGTCACAGTCTAGGACTGTTTCAACATCATTTATCGTAAATGGATTACCATCATCACAGGCTTGTACCGTTGTTGGACCAGTTGTACAATCTAGCGGCGTACCTGCACATGGAACACAGATGCTACCA
>CAJXOS010000276.1 GCA_913057725.1 uncultured Lewinella sp. | reverse complement strand
CCCGCCTAGCTAAAAACTTTAGACAACTTCGTTTCAATTTTCCTATCCCTAGGCAAGTAGCCCGACAAATTTTGGCTGCCCCTAAAATTCATACTGGGCAGACATGGAATTTCCTGATTTTTGTCGTTTCTTGGATCATTCGAGAGAAAAACTCGTAAACACCACCTGTTAGCGATAACAAAGACTATGAACCGTGACGCATCCCTAAGATTAAGACACATGCGTTTACTACACATCCAATAAACAGAAAACAGGCATGATTTCTGCGAAAGTAGCGCAATTGATCAGCGAAATGCCAGCTGATATTGCTGGTGATTTGAATTTTAGCACTGAAGAATACCTCACTCGTTACAAGCGGGTACGAGCGGCGATGAAGAAAAAGAAAATCGACGCCTTGCTCGTATGTGGTAGTACTGAATTTTTTGGCTCTCGCAATAGTACGCTGGAGTATTTTGCTGGTCCCAATGTAGACGCCGGCTTAGGCGCCAACTATGCCGTGATTCCGGTCAAAGGCCGGGAAGCACTTTTCACCAATAATGGTCCTCAACTCAATGCTTTTCTAAGTACGTACCCTCGGATTCCGATGGAACCTGTTACTGCGACACTTAAGAAAGGTACCCTCAACACTCCTGATCACCCTGCAGCGATCGTCGATTATTTGAAGACAGCAGGTTTGAAAAACGGACGCTTGGGAATCGCTAGCATGGACTTATGCCCTGCTGAGCTATATCTAGCATTAAAAAAGGCTTTTCCTGAAACAGAACTGGTTGATGCATTTGACATCGTGAACGATGTGCGCCGGGTCAAATCAGAGGAAGAGATTGTCTTCCTACGTCGTTCGGCTTTTATTGCCGATGTAGGTATTTCAGCCTTAATCGAGTACGTACGCCCTGGTGTTTCAATCAATGAATGTCTACGGGTAGTGGACAACGCGATGATTGCTGCTGGTGCTACCACCACGCAGGGCTTTAACACCATCGGTGGTGGATCTTTCCCGGACCAAATGGAGAGCAGTTTCCAGGGTTCTCCTTATCGCTACAAATCAGGCGATATTGTCACCAATGAATTGACCTCCGAGTATAAGGGCTACTATACACAGATATCCAAACCAATCTCACTAGGTTCAGAGCCTAATCAGGCTTTTAGTGAGTTTGAGAAGATCAATAAGATCATCTACGATACGCTCTTTGCTAAATTTAAGCCAGGCGTAAAAGTTCGTAGTGAGTTAGATGAAACAGGTAATGACCTGGCCAAGCGAATGTCTGATGGAAGTTGGGGCTGCCCTTTGTCCTGCAAGGCCACTGATTTTGAGCAAAGTTTCCAGGAGCGCGATATCAAGCTCGAGCCAGGAATCAGCTATAACCTCATGCCTTGGACCTGCCAAACCAAAGGCTGGAATGGCACCGACATTTTCCCACCAATGGGCAACTGGGCCGGACACGCTAGAGGGAATACCGTCATCTGCACAGAAGGTGATCCACTTGTTCTGCATCAGACGGAATTGGGGCTGGTCATCAAGACGGAATTCGACGAGATTCTAAAAATACCAGAGCTCGACAAAGAACCTACCGATAGCCCGGATGGTAACTGGAGAATCAGCTTCTTCCTACCAATGTCCGGTACGCAGGAAAAGGAAATGCGAATTTCAGAAGAAGGATCTTTCGTGGATGGTAATGCCGTTCCGTTTGTGTTCGATGAAGGGTCAGTATCTTTTGAGCTGACGGTTGGTACGTTACAGGGACCACAGGATCTGGAATTCAAAGGCTGGATGATCGGTAACGAAATTGCTGGTGCCTTTAACGTCAAGAACGCACAAGGAAACGGACAACGCAACCGCTTCAAAGCGGTGCGTTAAGCATCCTATTTACAGTTTAACTTTCCCGTTTGGACCTTCGATCGTCAATCTGATCTTAGGTGCAGCTCCCTTATGAATCTTCATATTGAGGCCGAGGCCGTGTATTGCGGCACGCATGGTCTGTGGTGCCGGGTGCCAAAGCTCAAATCCGTAAAACCGTGCATGCTGAGGCATCCGATCCGTAGGATGAAAGGACGAAGTGGACCAATCGACCGCAAACGGCATTAGTTCCACCGTAGGATAAGGCAGTGGCAACAACATGCGCCAGCTCAAGCGTTCGCCATCGGGCGTCATGCGGCTCCCTTCGATAATTTGGCCATGTCCCGGATGATAAGCCTGCACAATCTGTTGATCTACCTCTAGCTGATCACTCTTCAGGCACCATCGGTTTAATTGTGGATAGGTCACCAGATCCATACCCATCCAAGTGCCTCCCGCAGGTTGCTGAGCGTCCTCCATTTTGGCGATCACTTCCAGGTAGGCACCTTCCCCAAGGTTCAATAAAGCATTGCGAGTCCCTTGATCAGGATGTACGCCACCTTCTACCGGCGCCACGCCAAGTTCTTTCTCCAGGGCCTCACAGGCAGCCTCTAGATTTGTGACAGCATAAACAAAGTGATCAATCTGTCTGCTCATGACAAGAAAATTCGGTCTGGCCGGTAAAATAACTAAAATCAGCAAGTTACGACAATGAAGATCACTCCAATTGGGTTGCCTTTCGGCGAATTTTGGAGGGAAATCCGCTGGTAAGTAGCATATATTGCCACCTACCGAATAGTGGCGGTTGCCGATCACCAAAACCTGCAACCTATGTTACGCTATCTAGCTTTTGCACTCATTTTGATCCATGCACTAATCCATTTGATGGGATTTCTAAAGGGTCAAGACCTGGGCAGCTTCGACGAACTTAAACTTCCCATTAGCAAGGGAGCTAGTTGGGGCTGGTTGCTTGCGCTAATTCTCTTATCCATTGGTGGAATTGGCTTTTTGCTGGATGTCAACTGGTGGGTATCCATCTTAATGATAGGTGTAATCATTTCTCAAATACTCATTTTCGCCTTCTGGCAGGACGCCAAGTACGGTACAGTTGCCAATGTCTTGATCGGGATTGTATTGCTAGCAGGATACAGTGCACAACGCTTTGAAACCAGCTTTCGAGAAGATGTGGAGCGCATTCATCAAAAAATAGCGTCAACAAACAGCAACTCAAACCTCCTAAGTGAGGATGACATCGCCCATTTACCCGCCCCCGTGCAAGGATATCTTCGATATACTCGCTCCATGGGCAAACCCAAAATAACAGACTTCAGCGTACACATGCACGGGGAGATGCGGCAAGATGAGACGGGTAAGTGGTTTTCATTTACTTCCGAGCAATACAATGCCATTGCCAAGCCGAGCAGGCTGTTTTTCATGAAAGCACACGTCAAAGGACTGCCTACTGCAGGATATCATGCCTACCAAAATGATGACGCTCTCATGCTCATCAAAGTGCTTTCCTTCCTGCCAGTGGTCGATATTCAAGAAGAACGTCTCTTTCAAGCAGAGACCGTTACCTATCTCAATGACCTGTGCATTATGGCACCAGCAGCGCTAATTGATGAGCGCTTCCGATGGGAGTCCATCGACGATTTAAATGCTCAGGTACATTTCAAGAATCAAGGCGTAGAGATTGCGGCAGTTCTTGAATTCGCAGAAGATGGCCGGCTCATCAACTTCAGATCAAACGACCGCACCGACATCAACCGGAGAGATAAAATCCCATTCTCTACTCCTATTGGAGATTACCGTGAAATGAACGGGCGGCTTTTGCCGGCGTATGGAGAAGCCATTTGGCATTATCCGGAAGGCGACTTCACCTATGGGCGCTTTTATATTGATCGGGTGGATTATAACTTGGCCAAAGTCAGTTCAAAATGATGGTACTAGATCAGCTTATGACCCAGACGCGAATGGATTGCCTTTAATAAGGAGATGTTTTACCACTCTACATATTTGGACAAAAGACCATTTCGCATTTGCCTGCGCCGAAATTATAGGCCAGTTGTACTTCCAATCCTCCCTGGGCAGCAGATGCCTGCCGAAGCGGAGAGGTATTAACATCATAACTAGCCGTAAACTGGATTTTTCGATGAAATACACTTAATCGTGGGACGATGGCGTCCTGCTTAAAGCCATTAATCCCACGAGACTGTCGAATGCCACCGGCAAATTGAAATTGCCATTGATCTGAAGTTGCGACTTGCACTCCTAAGCTCATCAGCAATTGTTGATGCGGTTGCTGGACACGATAAATTGCTTGCATAGGTATGGACCAGTTACGAGATAGCTGTACAGAAAGCGCTCCATGAGCTACAAAGTGCTGTTCAAGTACCGGAGTCAACTCATCTGCAAGTTGGTAGAAGCTTAATGGAGGTTTAGTGAGATGTTTTAGCGCTAGGCCTAATTGACCACTTACCCCTTTGGTTCTCGGTTCTTTGGCAAAAGACAAGGCTACACCTATTCCAAGATCAGGCACATTGCTGCTACCTAATGCACTAACCTCTGGTGGAAGATTAGGATCGTCAAACTGATCATCAAAAGTGAGATTATCAGCTCCGATGCGATGAAAAATCCACCCGCCTTCAATGCCAGCGGATAGATACAGGGAAGACTGGCTATTTTGAGAAAGCAAGACAATCAACGAAGCTGCACCAAAGACATCAGCTCGTTGCATTGGAAAATCTCCTCGCTCATCACCTAAAAAGGATGCACCAATCCCAACAAAGTTATTCCGCCAGGGTAGACAAAAACGCTTCTCATAAGACGCAAAGGCGGTTTCAAAGGCTCCATCTTCCAAGACCGTGCTCCACTGGCGGCGATGGCTCATTTGGATTCGGCTATTGTGATGATTTATTTGTCCAACCAGAGCAGGGTTAACTGCTAAAGGGTTGTTACTGAAAAAGGAAAAATGCGGGTCTTGGGTCCAAGCTTCCTGAATAAATAGGAATGACAAAATGACGAAACAGATATATCTAGACATAAGATTCTTCGGTCTGAGTTTTACAAATAATTCCTCTCTTATCGGATCAACAACACCTCTCCTGCGTAGGTCTCTTCTACACCGTCGACAAAACGTACTCTAGCTTTGTAGACATAGACACCTGCCGACAACTTCTTTCCACTCATCTGCCCATTCCAGCCCTCTTGCCGATTATTAGGCGTGGCATCACGACTTTCGTAAATCAAGCCTCCCCAGCGATCATATATTTCAAAAGACATGATAGTCTCCATCGCTAATGGAAATTCGGTGCGGAGAAGAAAGACGTCATTGCGACCATCACCATTTGGAGTAAAAGCATTGGGAATGTAGATGTCTCGATTAATAGTCAGGTCGATAACAACCGTATCCTGGTCGACGCAACCATTTTGATCCACCATAGTCAGAATGTACACGCGATCTTCGGTAGGCAGAATCGTAGGTTCTGGGCAATCAGAACAACTTAGGTCATCGATGATGGACCAACTAAAAGTGGGAGCATTGGCATTGAAAAAAGTCCTCAAAGTAACCGACTCTCCCAAAGTCA
>CAJXOS010000275.1 GCA_913057725.1 uncultured Lewinella sp. | reverse complement strand
ACGCAAGTTTAGCGTGTCGCCCGCAAATGAATAGTAGTTGGTGTCTACTGCGTAAGCATACAGCTGCTTGGAGGTTTGGTCCAAATAACTGTGCTTACCGGTTAGCATAAAGCTGATGCTATTTCCAGTTTCCGGATTCAAAGGCTGGATAGGACCTTCGATAAGCGCCTTCGCCTGGAATGGACTAGCTGAAACCAGACCACTTAGCTTACGCTGGTTACCGGTACGCGTCTTGATATCTACAACTGCCGATACACGTCCACCATATTCTGAGTTGAAACCACCGGTCAATACATCCACACTTTTGATACTCTCTGTCTCAAATACAGAGAAGAAACCAATGGAGTGGAAAGGATTGTAAATGGTCACTCCATCAAGGAGGATCTTATTCTGTACGGGCGAACCACCACGGATGTATACCTGACCCCCTTGGTCACCAGAAGAGATGATACCAGGGATTACCGTTAGGTACTGGGCGATATCGGCCTCACCACCAGTAGCTGGTAGCGATCGGATTTGTTTTGGAGATACCGTTACTTTGGAAACCTGGGTATCAGAACGCGCCTTTTCACGTGCGGCAGATACGTTTACGGTAGAAAGGTTTACGGCTTCTGGTGTTAGATAGACACGAACGTATTCGATGTCAGCACCTTCACCCACTTCTACGGTTTCCTCTATGGTTCCAAAACCAGTATAAGAGAAGATCAGTGTGTAGGTGCCAGGCTCCAGATTAGCAAATGTGAAGAAGCCATCCAGATCCGTGTTGGTTCCACGATCTGTGTCTTTAAGCACGACGGTACCATAGATGATAGCCTCACCGCTTTCTTGGTCAAAAACGTTTCCACGGATGATGCCGGACTGGGCAAAAGCCGCAAAAGAAAGAAAGCTGATAAACAGAAGGGTAATTACTTTTTTCAAGCTGTGCATATTTGGTAGTAAATGGAGGCTACAGCACTCCTCGTTACAAACGCCGCAAAGATATAATCATTTCCCGCAATCTCAGTCCTACCTTCGTCGGTTGCCGGTCATTTTGCGAGGGGCATTGCATTGTCTATACTACCTTTTGCATTGTACTACTCATTCTGTGGGCTTTCTACCGATCCCTAAGCTGTAAAATTCCTTCCTCAATGACACGAGGATAGACTCAATTTTTTCATGATCAACTGTATCAGGCAGGCTACTATTGACGGCAGCACGTTCGATTTCTTCCATTTTTGACGCTGCTCGCGCAATCAATTCGTCATACTCCCATTCCCCACTCCGAATCGACAGTAGGAAATCTCGATCTGGTCGATCAACAACTACTTCTCCAGTGGTTAGAATTTCAATAGCCATTTCCAAAAGCCGGAAAGTGTGCATCAGGTTTTTGGAATCATAGTTCTTACCATGGGCGATATTCTGCGTGTAGCGGGCCTCATTTCGGTTTTTGACCCAGTTCCAGTAGTCTTTGTAGTCTTTACAGTATTTCGTGTACCCATCTTTATTGAAGTACAAATATGCACTTGGCACTTCCCCCTTGGGTATACTGCTAAGCAAGACCTCTGTAGCTGAGTCTTTACGTAGAACACCTTTGTACCCTAAGTCGCCATTGAGATCCAGGTAAAGGCCATGCATGCCCTTGGCGTGTGGAATATTGATCAACCCACATTGTGCCTGATTCACATCTTTGATCTGCAACCACTTTTCTAATGGAATTGAACCCTGTTCGTGGAGGACATGGCAAAAAGACAGGATCGTTTTCCTAGTTTTATCTACTGGATTGACAATCTTCTTATTGAGGCCTCGGGCTTTCTTGATCTGTGAGAAAGCGAATCCACCAAAGGTGTCTTTGCTCTTTTTCGTGAGAAAGAGGGAGGGCGTAAGTACATCCATTAAAGGATGTTTGAATCGTATTTTGTCTTCTGGTGTTCCCAGAACCTCCAGGATGTTAGGATTATTCTTTTTCAGCAATTCAATAAAGCGACCAAGCTCATAGTACACTTCATCATTGGTGTCATTGGAGATCTGTGCAATATATCGAGAGCCCAGGAGATCATCTTCGGGGATAATAAAAACACCCTTGATGTCTGTATCAGAGTGTGGAAGGGCCAGGCCATAGGCCCGGCTTCCGGAAATACATTCCAAGATAATTAGGTTGCTAGCCCTGAGCTGTTCAATGGTCATTGCTGAGGTGAAATCAGTGATTGAAAATACGCGTTTAAGGGATCAATGGGTTGTTGATTTATTTTGCCCAGATCAGCAGTTTTGAATTCCTCAAACGATGCCACAATGAAGTCTTGTAGCAAATCCTCAAGTACGATTACGTAGCTTTCATCTACGGTTGCTTTCTGTGCTATCAAACTAGTTATCCGATCCGCAACTTCCTGGTTATCCAGGACGGTTAGTAACGGAGCCATCGCCATTGGCGGTACCGTTTGATATTTGACAATCCACTTAGCCGCTAGAATTGGTCGAAGAACATAAAACAGTTTCTTCAACTTAATCTGCTTTTCGGCAGAGATAGAACTATAGCTATTCAGTGCAATACCACGGTAGTGATTCAGGGTATGCGTAGGGTTAAAGTACGTTTTAACGTATTCCAGTAATTGTTCTTGAAAACCGTCCACTGCTTGATAAACAATTGGAGACTGTACCCATTCCGCGGGAGTAGCATTTGATTTACTCAACAGCCGTAAAGTCTTACGTAAGTCCCAACCACTTATATCTAGCAGTTCTCCGTGGAAGTAGTCAATCGTATCCTTTGGAGTGTTGATACTCAGGTACCAACTTTGTGACTTCCGATAGATGATTCGGACATCGTAATCACTGTCCGGTGACGGGAAACCCCAGGCCCTGCTACCACTTTCTACTGCCAGTAGTACAGTGATGTCCCTGGTCCTCTCCAATAGTGCTAGTTGTTCCTTGATTTCTTTTAGCATTGCTTAGTCACTTGATCTTCGCCACCAGTAACACACGGACGCAAAAAATCATTCCGCGACCGACCGAAAATCCTTCAGAACACCGACTCCTTCTCGGGCCAGGCTCCCGAAATAAAGGTCTCCATTCCACTCTTGTACACTACTGATTTGTGAGAACTTACCCTGAGGATCCTGGAAGTTATACTGCACATTACCTTCTGCATCAATACCAAGGACACCAGCATGAGTAGCAGGTGCAGGTTGAGCCCCGTCGGGCAGACGGGCTATCGCTCTGCGCATAAACGGTGAATTAGATAGCTTATCGATCATCGGATTTCGAGGACTAATCATTGCTAGCCAGTAAATACCATTCGAACCTCTGCTGATGCCATCTGGGAAAGCAGGTAAGTTTTGAATGAAGGTATCCACTTGACCCTCCTTTGGCCCCTTGAGATAGTATCGTAAGGTTTGATAGTTGCTGGTTTCATTAACTAGGACGAAGGATGTGTCCGCCGCTACGGCTATACCATTGGCAAAGTACAGATCGTCCAGTAGGGTAGTGGTTTGACCAGTAGTTGGGTCGTAGACTAATAATCGACCGTAGGGTTGGTGCTCCAGAATGTCCACCTTGTAATCACCAATCATCCAACGATCGGAAGCATCGGAAAAGTAGACCAAGCCATCTGGGCCCACCTCCACATCATCAACAAAGCGAAAAGGCCTATCATCCACTTCTGTGCTCAATACCTCCAAACTCCCGTCAGTGTTCAGGCGTAGTAGACCAGCTAAGGCATCAGCAATGTACAGGTTACCATCCTGATCGAAGTCCAGGCCGAGCGGCCGTCCTTCGGTATTGGCTATTTCGACCGGTGAGTCACCGCCGGCATCAAAACGAAGAATCTGCCCAGTTACCGATGCACCGTAAACTCGGCCGATGCTATCCACAGCTACATCCTCGCATTCATGACAGTCCATATGCCGGAGTTCTACTGCTTGCAATAAAGTGTTTTCTGCAAAAGATCCTGTGTATCCAGGCGTTTCTGGACTTTGCCAGGCTTGTGGTGAAACGTCGATTGGCCAGAAGAATAAGTATCCGAGAATAAGTAGTAAGCCAATACCGAGAAGCTGGATTATTCGTTTCATACCCATTCAATTAATCTTGATCTATGATTTTTGCGTTTATTAGAGCGTTTCTTGCTTCAAAGTACAAATTCCTACTCTATGCGCTATGTTAGGCTGGGCTCCGGCATCTTGATCGTTATTCTTCTCGCAGGTTTTTGGTATGCAAAGCCACTTCTGGAAGTGGGGACGGGCTACGCGGCCAAAATGGCTTGTTCTTGTCATTATTTACAGGGACGAAGCCTGGACGATATTCATGCCGCTGATTTGAATTTTTCCGCTTTAGCGCTGATGGATTTAGAACTCCTACCGGAAGAAAAAGGTGTAGAAGCCTCGCTGTATGGTCTCATTAGTCAGCAGGCTCAATTTGTTGAGGGAAGAGGATGTGTACTGGTGGTAGATAGCGGTAGTTCGATTCCAGCACCTATTGCGCCGCCGCAGATACAACTCGCAGCCAAGCCGCTTCCAACCTATGATACTTTGCCCAGTGGTCTAGACCAGGCGTTGTTGGAGTCAGCTTTAGATAACGCCTTCAGCCCGCTGCCCGGTGGCGGAACACGAGCTGTAGTTGTACTTCATGATGGCCACTTGGTGGGCGAAGCCTATGCAGATGGTTTCTCAGCAGATACTCCGCTTTTGGGTTGGTCTATGACAAAGAGTATCACCAATGCCCTTGTTGGGATTCTGGTCAAGAATGGCAAGTTGGATGTGGATCAAAAGAATGTGTTTGCGGAATGGGCTGAGGATGACCGTGCTGAGATTAAGCTCGCAGACTTACTACATATGAATAGTGGATTGGAGTGGGACGAACAATATGGCGATGTTTCCGATGCGACACACATGCTTTATCGCGAACCAGACATGGCGGCTTATACCCGTGCCAAACCACTTGCTTTTACACCGAACACCCATTGGGTCTATTCTTCGGGTACTTCCAACCTGTTGAGCAAAGTAGTCCGTAATGCCATCAATGATGATAATGCTTATGCCACCTTCGCTAGGGATAGCTTGTTTTTGCCCTTAGGTATGCACTCCGCACGAATTGAGGTGGATCAATCTAGCTCTTATGTAGGGTCTAGTTATGGCTGGGCTACGGCCCGTGACTGGGCGCGCTTCGGTCAGCTATATCTGGATAATGGAGAGGTTGATGGATACCAACTCCTACCGGAAAATTGGGTTGATTACTCTATCCAACCAGCAGCTGGCTCAGACGGTATTTATGCGGCACAGATTTGGCTACCACACCCAGATGAACTTACGGATGTGCCTGAGGACCTTTACATGTTCCGTGGTTTCCAGGATCAGCGTATTGCGATGATCCCATCCCGAAACTGTGTCATCGTTCGACTTGGCATGAACGACGATCAGATCTTTCCGCTTCAGAATTTCTTAACGGAAGTGTTAGCTTCTTTTCCTCC
>CAJXOS010000274.1 GCA_913057725.1 uncultured Lewinella sp. | reverse complement strand
TCAGCTACCCAGCCTTACATCTGGTGCACTACCTTATTTTTTACTATCGATAAACGGAAGGTTAGGCCAATTATTTAGCAAGACCATGGATTAGCATCATAAGACCATTTCAAATGTCCCAACATTGACAGGTCCAAACTGTTCCCCCCTTGATATTGAGCTGAGCCAAACTGGAGGTAATAGGTATTCGCTGACGAGCACCTGATATTTACAGTATTTGCTCGTTAATGATATCGAAAGCCTTGCAAGAGAAACCTGATTGATCTTCCCGGTGATAGTCTGACTTAAACTTTGTCCATATCATCACATCTCTTGCTTGTCCTTCGACATTAGTAGTTCTATTTTTCAGCGTGCCCTCGTGAAGAAACCCGAGCTTTTTAGGCACTCCCTGACTAGCAACATTTTCCGGAGCGCATCTGATTTCAATCCGGTCCAATTCTTCAATTTCGAATCCCACTTTTACCAAGGCTTTCACCGTTTCAGTGGCATAGCCTTGTTTGGCGTATCTAGAACTGATCCAGTAGCCAATTTCTCTAGCATTCCCCTCCAATCGGGTGTGGAGCCCAGTCGACCCAATGAGTTCTGTCTCTTCCTTATTGAAGATCCCAAAGGTGTAATCAACTCCTAAGTCAAATTGCCCTCGATATTTCCTAAGACGTTCAATTTTTGTCTGAACAGTCTCAGGTTCATTTTTGGCCCAAGGCATCCAGGGTAGTAAATGTTCCAAACTCTGATCAATCGCTTCCTTGAGAAGTGGGGCGTCTGTAGGCTTATAACATCTAATGATTAGCCTTTCCGTCTCTATTTTATAGGTCTTTGCAATCATCTTAGCATTCTCCTTTCACCAGCTATTACGGCTTGTTCTTTATATCATCTTTCCAATTCCATCCATCTACTCATTAAAGGCATGCAACTCCTGCAGCCAAAACCGGATACCAGAGTCTTTCAGGCCCTGCTGAAGAATCCGTCCATTTTCATCCAATACAATGGCATAGGGCGGTAAGGTATGGCAATCCAGTACATGGCAAGATTTATTAGACATGATATAGTTCGGAAAATCCAGTGGCGATTCATCCAAGTAAGTGCTTAGTTCAGTAGTGGAACTATGCATATTAATGCCCACTATTTGCCAATTTTCACCCCATAAGCCGGCTTTGTCCTGTAGTTCTTTCACAATATCAGGTGATGGAAAATGGTAGTTCCAAATCAGTAAGAGTGTCGATTTACCATCGGTATTATTGAAGGACAGGTAGGTTTCTTCGCCTGAAATTGTCTTTACTGGCAGTTGCTTCATTCGCGTTTGCCAACGAGCCGTCAAGGCATCCGTAGGGCAACGCTCCCAGGGTATTAGTTCGATTGCCGCACCGTAATAATCCACCGGTCCCAAGAGAAAGAATGATCGATCCACTTGGATGATGGTACTCTTTCGCAACGTTCCAACATTAGTAGCGCCAAGGCTAATGGGAACAGTGTCTTGCCCTATGGGCGAAAGCAGGATATAATCTGTACCCACCTCATCATAACGGTCATCCTGATCCATGTCAATAAGGGTAAGCCTAAAGCTTGCGCCATCGGCCTCTACATCTACCGAACGTGTATGCACTGGGTGAATACCATTGTGCCCTACTACCATAGTAGCGGCAAAATTTCCCGGTTCTTCAGGGAGCTGATAGTTGGGGATAAAATTGCCATTGTGGACCATGGAATCCATTCGCAGGAAAAGGGCACGGTTCCCATTTTGACAGGAAATGAGCAATAAAAAGAAGAGACAGATGAGCGTGGATAAGCGTAACATGATGTTTAGGTCCTAAGGGTTTCAAGTGAAAACGCGTTTGCAGAGCATAGGATTACACTAACTTAAGGCATTCACATTTCATTTGCAATGCTGTGACTTTGATCGACTGAAACCTTACCTTTGAGGGCACAGTTTTAAAGGCCAAATAAACCAATTAATGGAACCCATCCTTTTTGAAATTAAAGGCAGCGTAGGCTGCATCACTCTTAACCGTCCGGCGAAGTACAACAGTTTCACCCGCGAACTCGCCCTCAGCATGCAAGAGGCATTGAAGCGCTGTCGTGATGAGGATGAAATCCGTGCTGTACTTATCACTGGTGCCGGCAAAGCGTTTTGCGCTGGTCAAGACCTTGGGGAAGTCACCCAAGAGAATGCGCCAAGCTTAAGTACGATCATTTCGGAGCACTTGAATCCCATCATTCAACTGATCCGGGAGATTGAAAAACCGGTTGTGGCAGCAGTCAATGGCGTAGCAGCTGGAGCAGGAGCAAATGTTGCTATAGCTTGTGATATCACAGTGGCCTCTCCTAAGGCAAGCTTCATACAAGCCTTCAGTAAGATCGGGCTTATCCCTGACAGCGGGGGTACTTTCTTCCTGCCTCGCCTGGTGGGCATGCAACGAGCTGCTGCTTACATGATGCTGGGCGATAAAGTAAGTGCCGAAGAAGCTGCTCGAGTAGGCATGATCTATCAGGTGATTGAAGACGAGGATTTTGCTGCCGCCGCCTTAGCGCTAGCTGATCGGCTGGCCAAGATGCCAACCAAAGGATTGGGGCTAACCAAACGAGCGTTGAATCAAGCTATGTCCAATGATCTAGATCGCCAATTGGCGATTGAGGAGCAATTGCAGAGTTCAGCTGGTATCACCCATGACTATCAGGAAGGCGTTCAGGCATTCTTGGAAAAGCGGGCACCAAACTTTAAGGGGGAGTAGAAAAAGTAAGCGTCGTCCGGATCAAATGACCAGGACGACGGGAATGCGTTCGGATTTGATGTTGCTGTGATTACCTTGAAAAAATGATCCGAACTTATTGCTAGAACAACTATTTAGGGCAAAATGCCATTGAAAAAAGGGACTTTAATACCGTTTTAACGCGTAGCGAAAGCGTTAAGAAATGGTTATAAAAGAGCTTTTAGCGCTATTTTAGCGAAACCTCTTAGTGAATCCACTGTGGCTAAGAAAACGAGTGAAAATCCGGAGCCAGACCATATTCCGGCAAGTGTTAATCCTCACTTGCGGAAGCGGAAGCGTCGTAGCCACTCCTTGGATTATTACCTAGAGGGCATCAAGCAAGGTGACCGCGTAATTCTTAGTCAAGCCATTACACTTGTAGAAAGCACTAAGAGTGGAGACCGACAGCTGGCTGCTCAAATTGTAGAAGGGTGCCTGGCTGCTAGCGGTAATTCCTTTAGGCTCGGCATTACGGGCGTACCGGGTGTGGGTAAGAGTACCTTTATCGAAGCATTTGGTGCTCATTTACTCAATGCTGGCCATAAAGTAGCGGTACTGGCAGTAGATCCTAGTAGCCAATTGAGCAGAGGTAGCATACTTGGTGACAAGACGCGGATGGGGCAACTCTCCGTTCACCCCGATGTGTTTATTCGCCCCTCCCCTGCTGGTGGATCGCTGGGTGGTGTAGCGAGCAAGACCCGAGAACTGATACTACTTTGTGAAGCTGCTGGCTATGATTTCATCCTGGTGGAAACCGTTGGTGTAGGACAATCCGAAGTGGCAGTCTATAACCTTACGGACTTCTTCTTATTGCTCTTGCTACCCGGCGCCGGCGATGAACTGCAGGGCATTAAGAGAGGAGTAGTTGAGATGGCAGATCTTATTGCCGTCAACAAGGCAGATGAAGACCGAAAGCTGCCTGCTCAGCAAGCTCGTGCTGCCTACCAGCGTGCCTTGCACTTATTCCCGCCCAAAGCCAGCCAATGGACAGCCAAGGCCGTAACCTGTTCTGCGATCCAAGGTGATGGTCTTCCAGACATCCTTCGTGAGATCGAGGCATTCCGTGAGCAAACTGCTGAAAATGGCTTCTTTACTCGAAATCGGCAAGAGCAGGCCGTGCATTGGTTTGAACAACAACTGCAGAGCAGCATTGTGGAAGCGTTTTTCGCGGAGAATGGGCGTCAAGATCGACTTGAGGCCATAAAAGAAGCACTGCGTGCCGGAACGATATCACCGCAAGCCGCGGTCGCATCACTCTTCACTTAATACACTTTTTTTCAACAGCTTTCGATCCAATTTACCGGTATCATTCTTAGGTAATTCGGCGGCCGCAACAAAGTATTTCGGTACTTTGAATCGCGCTAGATGTTGTCGGCAATAGCAGAGTAAGTCTTCTCTATTGAAGTCTGTATCTGCTTGTGGTACGATAAGTGCGTAGCCTACCTCGCCCCAGCGGTCATCAGGGACGCCGACGACCACAACCTCACTCACCGCATCGTGTTGAAGTAACACCCGTTCGACCTCCGCAGGATAGACATTTTCGCCACCGGAGATGAACATGTTCTTGATGCGGTCTTCCACAAAGAGATATCCTTCCTCATCCATGCGGACGCGATCGCCCGTGTGAAACCAGCCATCTCGAATTGCTTTCGCTGTGGCTTCTTCTTGCTCCCAATATCCCGGTGTCACCATCGGTCCACGGAGCAACAGTTCTCCAGGTTCCCCTGTGGGTGCCTCCTTTCCTTTTTCGTCAACGATTTTTGTTTCCACGTAGAAGTTAGGACGTCCGATGGAGCCTTTCTTGCGGATAGCGTCATCCTGGTGCAAACTGGTAAGGTTGGGTCCAACCTCCGTCATGCCGTAGCCCTGTCGAATGGGTATTCCTTTATCATGCCATTGCTCAATAAGTGGCACCGGCATCGGCTCACCGCCTACAATAATATATCTCAGACGCGGCAGCTCCAATTCCGCGAAGGCAGGCAACTCGGCCATCATCTTCAACATGGTAGGTACTCCCATAAAGATGGTCACCTCCTCTGACGCCAATAGATGCAAGACACGCTCAGGATCAAATTTTCGCAGCAAGCAGCTGTAACCACCATGATGCAAGAACGGTGTGGTGAGCACATTCCAACCGCCGGTATGGAAAGGCGGCATACAATTGATGGTGCGACTATCCGTATTTACCAATAGCGACATCGATGTGTTGATGCTATTCCAAAAGAGCATCTTATGTGTATAGAGCGCTCCTTTGGGAAAGCCCGTTGTTCCAGAGGTAAAGAGAATAAAAATGGGATGCTCTTGCTCAATCGGTTCTGTAGGCCCAATCTCATCTTCCGCTTGCTCTTGGGAGGCATCGCACCAAGCTCGAATATCAGTCTTTGTGTATTGATGAGCCACCGAGGAGCGGTTTTCGCAGGCCGCTGCCTTTTCCGCAAATTGCGACTCCCAAATCATCACTTTAGGCTGAGTCACCTGTAAAAGGTAGTCCAACTCTGAACTCGTCAGGCGATAATTCAGAGGCACCAGAATAAAGCCCATTTTCTGAGCAGCGGTGAACAGTAGAATGTATTCCAGGCAGTTTTCCGCCAGCACTGCAATGCGATCTCCCTTGATCAAGCCACACTTGCTTGCTAAGATGTTAGCGAGACGATTCCCTAATCTATTTAGGGTATCGTAGTTGAGCACCTCTCCCGTTTCAGCATCCTTAAAGGCGGGGTGCGTTGGTTGATAGACCGCCCATTTTGCCGCCCAGTCGTGATTCATTCTTCCTCAATTATAAGATTAGACTTGCTTCGCCAGAGCCTTAAATGGCTACAAGCGGCAA
>CAJXOS010000273.1 GCA_913057725.1 uncultured Lewinella sp. | reverse complement strand
ATTGTCACCCATTGCTGAAGTGATGATTGGGAAGGTTCCGTCGAAGGAGTAAGTACCGTCACCATTGTCAGTGATGTTACCCATCACATCCAATTCACCAGCAAATTCTACTCCGTCTACCTGACCATCACCGTTCGCATCAACTGCAAAGGCATCTAGTTCTGCACTGATGATGCTTACTACTAGGTTACCATCACCGTCGAATAGCTCACAGTCGACAGATCGCTCTCGCACCTTCTGCCGAAGGGCTCAGGTTGAGCTGCCCAAGGGATGTTCGTATACCGAAAAATCGACATTATCTAGATAATTTATCCAACAAGGTATTCGATGAATACGAATAAACAGCGGAGAGGGTCATCACAGAAAAAGCACCCTAACAGATAGTTCACCGTGTACGTACGGTTATTGGTGTATAGAGTGGTGTAGTTTCTATCTAACTTGAATAGACGATTCCCAAAACAAAAAAAGCCCTGCCCGAAGGCAGAGCTCGTTATATACTCAAAACTACTCTCATTTAATGGATTAACGACGCAGCTTTTCCTTCGGCTTTTCCAGCTTAAGCTGCTCGTTGGTTTCTTTCATTTGCTCACCAATTTGCTGACTAGCAACAAAGCTGGCGGTCATATCCGATAGCATGTTACTAGCGGAGTGTGGGGCATTAGGAAGCATAATTAGGTTACTGTTCGCATTTTCACCCATCGACTGCAGGGTGTCATAGTGCTGTGTAACTACGATTAGGGCTGAGGCTTCTTGAGAGTTGATACCTACTTTGTTCAGTACCTCTACACTCTCCTCCAAACCACGGGCGATTTCACGACGCTGGTCAGCGATACCCTGACCTTGCAGGCGCTTACTTTCTGCTTCAGCTTTCGCCTTAGCAACGATGCGGATACGATCAGCTTCTGCCTCGTATTCAGCAGCCAGCTTCTCACGCTCGGCTGCGTTAATGCGGTTCATCGCATCTTTCACCTTATGGTCAGGATCGATATCCGTTACCAGTGCTTTTACGATTCCATAACCATAGGTTTCCATGGCGTCGGAAAGCTCACGCTTGATCGCAATCGCGATATCGTCTTTACGCTCAAAGACATCGTCAAGCTTCAGTTTTGGCACCTCGGCCCGTACTACGTCAAAAACGTAGGCGTTGATCTGCTCGTAAGGGTTCTCTAGCTTATAAAATGCTTCGTAAACCTTATCTGGAGATACTACGAATTGCACACTTACTTTCAGCTTTACGAATACGTCATCCTTAGTCTTGGTTTCTACCAAAACGTCAAGCTGTTGAATTTTGAGACTTACACGACCAGAGATCCGGTCCGCGAAAGGTATTTTGAATTGCAGACCAGAGCGCTTTACACTCTGGAAACGGCCAAAGCGCTCCACCAGAGCAGCAGACTGTTGTTTTACCGTGAATATTCCTGAGAGAATAACTAGCAGCGCGAGTACTGCTATAATAGGAATCAATGGCATATGTATTGCGATTTTGATGTTTTAAATTCGTGTGCTGAATATAGGGGTTATTACCTGAGCATGCTGGCTTTTGCGATAAATGAAGCAAAAAACTCGATAAACCGCAGGAAGTTAAAGCTTCGTTAATACCAGTGGTATTTCAAAGCAGCTACCCAACCAATAATCGGACGCTCGCCGTCTTGCACAAAAAATAAAACCGATGAAAAACTCACCGCTTATCCTTCTTCTGTTTTTCGCCAGCTGCTGCCTTATGCAGTGTAGCGAGAACCTTCCTGGCCCTAACCCCGGCCCTGGAATTGAATTTGATTGTGCCGATCAACCCAAAGCTTGCGAGCTCTCAAACGTCAATGGACAGTTTGCCATTGATTTATTTAAAACGCTTAACTCCTCAGAAGAGGAGGATGCAAACATCTTCATCTCTCCCTTCAGCATTAGCACCGCTCTATCGATGACAATGAATGGAGCGAATGGGCAAACCCTATCAGAGATGCAAGATGCCTTACGCACCGGTGCGCTTAGCCTGGAAGAGCTTAATCTAGCTTATCAAGTGTTACTTGATGTGTTGCCGCAATTAGATCCCGCTACCCAGCTCAAGATCGCAAACTCTATCTGGTATCAAAACGGGTATCCCGTGCGGGACGAATTTCTGGATGTTAATCGCGAGTACTATAATAGTGAAGTTATTCCCGCCGACTTTTCCGCGGCCGGAATTATCGACGAAGTGAATGCCTGGGTAGCCGAAAACACGAATAACCTCATTACCGAAGCCCTGAATGAATTACCTCCCAATGTGGTCATGCTCCTCATTAACGCCATCTACTTTCAGGGCAGTTGGCAAACTGAGTTTGAGCCAGACAACACCTTTGCTGCTGATTTCAACGGCGCTAATGGTGCTGTAGCCTCTGAACTGATGCACCTGCCGGAGGCAAGTCTGCGCTATTTTGAAAATGAATTGATGCAGGCGGTAGATCTACCTTATGGGGATAGTATTTACTCTATGAGTGTATTCCTACCTAAAGAAGGTCATGATGTACAGGATATCGTCAATGAGCTTAGCCCAAGTAATTGGGAGGCTTGGCTCGACCAATTTCAAGACACTAACATTGAGCTCATGTTGCCGAAGTTCTCTATGGAATACGAGACTAAGCTCAAAGGCACCTTACCAACAATGGGCATGCCAACGGCCTTCACCGATTTTGCTGACTTCTCTCAGATGGTTGAAGGAGGTGGAGTAAAGATCGACGATGTGATTCACAAGGCCTTTATCAAAGTAGATGAGGAGGGTACAGAGGCCGCAGCAGTAACTGTGGTAATTGTGGTGGAAAACTCTGCACCGCTTCTTCCACAATTCAAGGCAGACCATCCGTTCTTCTTTGTTATCCACGACAACAAAACCAACAGCATTCTCTTCATGGGAAGGTTGATGGAGCCGGAATAGGATATCGACCCACCCCGGCCCTCCCTCTCCAGGGAGGGCCGGGGTGGGTCCACCAACTACGCTTGTTTCTTCAAGCGATGGGCAAAAAGCTTGCGAAACTTACTCACCTTCGGTGTAATCACGAAGGTACAGTAGGGGTTGCGCTCGCCCACTTTCTGATAGTACCCGTGGTGGTATTCTTCTGCTGGGTAAAAAGCTTCGAAAGGAATAATCTCCGTTACGATAGGATCATCCCAAACTTGTGGAGCATACTCTGCCTTAACTTGTTCTGCTACAGTGCCTTGTTCCGCGTCATGAAAGAAGACAGCAGACCGATATTGCGGCCCCACATCATTTCCTTGCCGATTTGGCGTCGTCGGGTCGTGAGTCGTAAAGAAGATCTCAAGAATTTCCCGGTAGGAAATCACTTCTGGGTCAAAAGCCACTTGCACCACTTCTACATGCTTGGTGGTACCGGAACACACCGTCTTGTAGTCGGCTGTCTCTTTGCTACCTCCACTGTAGCCGGACATCACGGATTGGACACCTTCTACCTGCTCAAAAATTGCTTCTACACACCAGAAACAGCCACCACCAAGGGTAGCTAATGACACTGAATTACTCATGTAAGTTCTCTGTTTTCTGCTCTAACCAACAACGATAGTATCAAGCAGGTTGCGTAAATGGAAAAGATTGTTGGGGACGGCTATCCGTTTGGGTCAGATACCGGAGGAAGCGATCGAGCGCACGACGCTTTTCGTCATCTAAATTATAGCTAATATAATCCGTAAAATACGTGGCCAGATCAAATTCCGGATGAGGTGAAGGTAGCAATAATTTCAGTTTCGGAATAGCAGCAATTCCATTTTTCATGGCCTCATTAAATTGAGTCGTAAAGCCTTTTGGCAACTCTATCCTACTCCCCCAAGCCGCAAAAACAAAGGGCAAACCGGTAAAATGCTGCCAAGCCTCACTAAGATCATAGATATAGGGAAATCGCTTGTCTAAACCAATCGTTCGGTCCCCAATTACTACACCTCCTCTCTTTCCTTTGATCTGATCGATATAACCCTCCGACGCCGCAATAAACTGAGGCTGCTGCTGCCAATGCTCTTGCATGAGTACACGGGTCAGAGCTACTGAAGTACGCGAGTGATGATCGAGATAGATCTCCTCCATTTCTGCTAATGGTACCTCACCATATATATTTACCGTCTTCACAGCGCCCACTGCACCAATGCAATAGTCGGATACCAGGTGCCACTCTGGCAATTCCGGTAGAATAGCCACTGGCGTCAGCGCTATATCTGCTTCACCATCGCGCAACTTCCGGGCACACTCGCTGGGAATATCAAGCGATAGGTCAATCTGCTCAGCCAATGGGCTATTGAGCAAACCGTAAAGGAGTGGTTTGGTATTGAGGTAGCTAACCGCTGTGATTCGGATCTTCTTCATATCTACTTTCTACTCAGCGAAGGCTTTTCCAACTCTTATTATCATTAATCACCAGGTGACTGGTATCATTGCGGAGTTTAAGTGCAAATCCAACTGAATGCTGCTCTGCAATCCACAAGCCTGTGTTTGAATGACCATAATCGTTCATGCGAGCCAAAGGCACCTGTTCGAGCACACACATCAAACCCCGCATCGCCCGGCCGTGCGAGCACACTAAGATTAACTGTTCTTCGCGCTGACGAAGATGGTCCACAAAGGCATTCAAACGATTTCCTAGTTCAGCTGCTGTCTCGCCATTGGGCATCGAGGCACTGTAATCGCCATTATTCCAGGCATCAATAACCGCCTTATACTCGGCATGGCTTTGCGGGTTTGCCTTTTTACCTTCATGGTCCCCCCAGCCCATTTCATTGATCTCCAGGTGCTGTTCCCAGCGTAGACCTTGTTCAATAAATGGCTTCACCGTCTGGTGTGTGCGTTGCAGTCCAGAGGTCAGCACCACTTCAAAGGGAAGATGAGCATAAGCAGCGTGAAAAGCCTGGGCCTGTTTCTGGCCAGTATCGTTTAAGGAAGTGTCTACTCCCCCACCCTGCACAATGCCTTGAAGGTTGAAATCTGTTTGGCCGTGGCGCAGGATATAGATGGTCTTTTCTGTCATTAGGGATTGCTTCAAGCTTAATTATTTACCAACAACAGGCAGACTGTAATAACCGCGGTACTGCTTATCGTCTTCAAACTCTACATCGGAGTAATCTTTCACTAATCCGTAGAGTGTATCTCTTTCTAGTGGCTTACGACCTACGGCACGAATCAGCTTAACCAACTGCTCGGTGCTCAATGCCGGATTCTGCTCTTCTGAGCCTGCCATGGAGTAAATCTTTGTAGTATCATCAATGGTGCCATCAATATCATCTACTCCGTAGGCCAAAGAAAGCTGAGCTACTTCGCGGCCGATCATTGGCCAATAGGCTTTGATGTGATCGAAGTTGTCCAAGTAGATTCGGCTGATCGCATAATTGCGAAGGTCTTCCACTACGGTGCTTTCCGGTACATGCGACATTTGGTTGCCCTTGTTACGGAACTTCAGCGGAATAAACGTCTGGAAACCGCCGGTCTTATCTTGTAGTTGGCGGAGTTGCTCCAGGTGGTCTACTCTGTGCTCGAAACCTTCAATGTGGCCGTACAGCATAGTAGCATTAGAACGGTGCCCTAGCTCATGCCATATCTCGTGGATACGCAACCACTGCTCTCCTGTACATTTGCCCCCAGCGATTTGATCGCGAATTTCTGGGTGGAAGATCTCAGCACCTCCGCC
>CAJXOS010000272.1 GCA_913057725.1 uncultured Lewinella sp. | reverse complement strand
CATGTGGGCTCAAAGTTCGGGATGACTCATGTTCATCCAAGAATCAAAATTAACTACTGCTAGTTGTTGTTGTCTGATTCGTAGTATTCTTCTTCCGTCACGATGTAAATCTTCGTGCCTTGATCCAGTTCGCGAGCAACGGCAGAATATGGCCCAATAACCACCTGTGTACCCGCTGACAAACCAGATCTAATCTGGATAAATTCATCATCCTGGATACCCGTTACTACTTCCACCATTTGAACGCTGTCCTCCTCAATAACAAATACAACTTCTAGTAAGTCATCTTTGCTTTCATTATTAGGATTTGGATCATCATCTTCTGGCTCACGAGTAGTCACTGCCTGGATTGGCAAACTCACAGTACCATCTTCGTTCCGTGTGTAGATATCTACCGATGCAGACATACCAGGACGGAAAGGATAAGGCTTATTCGGAGAAATCAAGTCCGCATAAGAGGAAGGCTCAATCCGAATCCGAACTTCGAAATTGGTTACCTGATCGCTCGTTAGGTTGTTCTCGGCTAAAGCCGCCGTAGTAGAAGAGCTCGCTACCTGATATACCGTACCGCGGAATTTGCGATCTGTATAGGCATCTACTTCTACATCTACTGTATTACCTACAGCTACGCGAGGAATATCATTTTCACTCACTTCTACTCGCACCTCCATCGCTTCCAGGTTCGCAATACGCATCATTTCAGTACCCGTCATTTGAATGGTACCTACAACGCGCTCTCCTTGCTCTACATTAAGCATGGAAACGACACCATCTACAGGTGCATAGATCGTTGTCCGGCGCAAGCTTGTGCGCAACTCCTGAAGCGTTGCCTCAGAGCTACGTACGTTAAAAGCTGCAGCCTGAGCAGATTGTGCCGCCGACTCCTGATTGGCTTGAGCAGAAACCAAATTCGCTTCAAGCGCACGAAGGTTAGAGAGCGATAGCTGGTAATCAGCCTCTGAAACTACTCCTTCTTTGTAGAGCCCGTCGTTGCGTTCGTGGATTTCACGAGCGTTTTGCAGCTGCGCTTCAATCTGAGCTACTTGTGCCTTCGCTGATTCAATTTGAGAACGCGAGTTAGCTTGGCTAGCTTTTGCGCTATTTACCGTCGCCACCCCTCTTTGCACTTGCGACTGGTAGGTATCCGGATCGATTTTGGCTAATAACTGGCCAGCGGTTACCGAATCACCTTCTTCCACCATTAATTCTACGATCTCACCGGAAACATCCGAACTGATTTTCACCTCCGTTTGAGGAAAGATCTTACCACTTGCGGAAACAGTCTCTTGGATACTACGTGCTTCTGCGTTTTCGGTAAAGACCTTGGTTCCTTCGGGTTCCCGATTAGAGAAAATAGCGCCAGCAATGGCGATGATCGCTACTAGTAGTAAGGCAATGTACAACCAGCGGCGGTTCTTCTTCTTAGGGGTGCTCATTTAGCGAGTGATTTATTATTGTAATTGTTTAAAGCGGTTGACCGAGATAAAACTCCACCACTTTCAGGTTGAATAGGAGTTGATATTTTGCCCGAGTCAATTCACGACGAGCAACATCCAAATTATCTACAGCATTGTTGAATTCGAAAGTATTGATAGCACCTACATCGAAACGACGTTGGGCATCATTAAAAGCAGCATCAGCTGACTCCAAGGAGCGCTCTGCAGCTCGGTATGCGTTTTGCGATGCCCGGAAACTAGTGATCGCCGTTTGTACATCGGTCTTTAGCTGATCAGTTACCTGGCGTGCGGTTACCTCTGCACTAATTGTGTTTAGGCGAGCACGTTCTTTATTTATGGTATTACGGTGATTATTGTAAATCGGCACCTGCAGGCTAATACCAGCACTCTGACCGAAGTTTTCATTCAACTGATCACCATAACCTACCGTCGGGAAAGTAACACCTTCGGTATCGAAGAAGACAACGTCAATTTCGTTTCCATCTATTTCTACCGGAATTGGATCACGCGCCACAACAACTGCATTATCCGTATTCGGATTGTTGAAATCCGGAGCGATACTCGAGTAGTTGGTATTTAGGTTACCAAAAACGCTTAGGGTAGGTAGGTTACCGGAAGCAGCCAAACGTTCACCCTCCTTACTACTCGCCAATCGAGCTTCAGCAGCAGCTACACCTGGTTGCGATTGCAGCGCTCCCTGGTATACCTCTGCCACCGTAAATTCACGGACGAGTGCTTGTTCTTCCAAATCAACATCCGGGCGTTCGAGCACTAGGTCTTTGGTAGGATCAAACTGCAGCAATTGCTTTAGATTCAAGTAAGCTAGATCCACTGCATTTTGTGCTTCGATAATCTGTTGGTCATTTCTGGCTACTTGTGCCTCCAGATCAAGGCGTGCATTGGGTGCCAACTGTCCAACTTCTACTAGGCGACTAGTGCGTTCTAGCTGTTGCTCAGATAAACGACGTTGGGTCTGAGAGTTGACCAGTTGCTCTTCTCCAAGTAGGATATTCAGGTAAGCCGTCGCAACGCTTAGTGCGATTGTTTGACGGGTATTCTCCGCATCAAACTTGGCCGCTTGCAGATCGTACTTCGACTGTGCAACCTGGCTATTGATCCGGTTACCATCAAATACAATCAACGAACCATTGATTCCAAAACTATTGAAACCAATGCGGGTATTATTAAAGGTATTGGTCGTTGGATCAATCGTACGACCGAACTGATAACCGGCGCTGGTAGAGCCATTGACAGTAGGTAAGCGCTGATAGCGATTTTGCTTATCAGTCAACTCGAAATTGCGAGTTGTGAGTTCTGCCTGTTGTACCGTGAGGTTATTGTCCCAGGCGTATTTGACGCAAGATTGCAAACTCCAGGAATCCTGAGCATGCGTGATGGATAGTATGCTGATCAGACAGCATAATAGCAGTAGTCGGGTCATAAGACAAGTTTTTTTCATAGCCACCAATAGCCACCTCTTTAGAGGCGACCGTAGGCCACTCGGCGATAAAATAATGAGTTCCGAGTTTTAATATACTGTTGCTACAAAAACCGGTTTAAACATACTACACGGCGTAAAAGCGCAGGTAAATTTTTCTATGAAAATCACTTTATCATGGATAAAAACCAGTCCAGCGGGTTATTTTGGCGCGATTAATAGGATAGATGATTTTTTGCGGATGAACAATTGTCTGTGATCCGCCTTAGGAATTTTACTGCTGAGACTAAAGCAGAGACCAAATGGAGAAAACGAAAAAATTTGCTTGCATCCACGGACACTTCTATCAGCCACCGAGAGAAAACGCATGGCTAGAGGTATTGGAAACGCAAGATAGTGCTGCACCTTTTCACGACTGGAACGAAAGAATCAACTTCGAGTGCTACGCTCCCAACGCTCGGGCACGCATCCTGAACAAGGAGGGCTACATTCATAAGATCTTAAATAACTACGCCCGGATAAGCTTCAACTTCGGCCCTACCCTTCTTTCATGGATGGAGGCTGCAGACCCGGAAACGTACCAGGCTATTATCGCTGCCGACCGGCAATCGCAGGAGTATTTCGACGGACATGGTTCGGCTATTGCCCAAGTTTACAGCCATCTAATCATGCCGTTGGCTAACGAGCGTGACAAACGCACTCAGGTAGCTTGGGGTATACGAGATTTTGAGCAACGGTTTGGCCGTAAGCCAGAAGGTATTTGGCTGGCAGAAACAGCCGTCGATAAGGACACTCTTGAAGTTTTAGTGGATTACGGCATCAAATTCACCATCCTGGCACCCCGACAGGCCAAGGCCGTTCGAGCAGGAGCAGGAGATGAATGGACACAACTCGACCATGCTGCTGTAGACCCTCGCCGACCATACCGCATTGAACTGGACAGTGGAAGAGATATTACCGTATTCTTCTATGATGGGCATGTTTCTCAGGGCGTTGCTTTTGAAGGTTTACTAAACAATGGCCCACGCTTTGCGGAGAGAATCATTCAGACTCTAGATCAAAACGATGATGTCCAGCTAGCACATATCGCTACTGATGGTGAAAGCTATGGCCACCACCACAAGAAAGGTGAAATGGCGCTGGCGGATTGTCTCCGCTATCTGGAAGATCACGAGGAGGTAACCCTCACGAACTACGCAGCATTTTTAGCTACCGATCCTCCACATTGGGAAGCGCAGATTTACGATAACTCCTCCTGGAGTTGCGTGCACGGTGTAGAGCGCTGGCGGAGCAACTGTGGCTGTAATAGTGGTGGCCGTCCAGGATGGACCCAAGCATGGCGCGCTCCGCTGCGAGAAACACTCGACTGGCTACGCGATCTCTTGATTCCAGTCTATGAAGAAAAGGCAAGTGAATTTCTATTAGATCCTTGGGTGGCTCGAGATGATTATATCGATATCATTCTGGAACGCTCTAATAAGGTTTGGAAGAAATTCCTGGCCAAACACCAGAAAAGAGAGCTCAAAGAAGAAGAAGAGATTACTTTGCGACGCCTGTTGGAGATGCAACGCCAAGCAATCTTGATGTATACAAGTTGTGGGTGGTTCTTCGATGAAATCAGCGGTCTGGAAACCAATCAAATCCTCCAGTACGCTAACCGCGCCATCTATTATGCTAAGCAAGTGGCTGGTGTAGATGTACACGACGAGTTTATCGCGCGATTGGCCAAGGCACCTAGTAATGTGTACAACAATGGTGCGGTGAGCTACCAGAAGTTTGTGGAACCGGCACGCGTTAATCTAGAACGGGTGGGCATGCACTTTGCCACAGCATCCATCTTTGACCAGTTTCCAGAGAAAATGACCCTCTTCAACTATACAACGGAGAGCGAGGTCATTGAAAAAATGGTAGCTGGAGAGCAATGTCTCGTTGTAGGTCGAGTGTCTATTCGGTCTCGGATTACCAGATCGCGTAAACATTTCAGCTACGCTGCCTTGCACCTAGGCCAGCAGAATATCATCGGTAACCTGAGCACCCAGATGTCCCGTAAGGATTTCGACAAGATGTTGGCGGAAGTGACTGAGGCCTTCCGGACACCAGACTTGGGCAAGGTGATTGCGATCATGCAGAATTACATCGGCTCCGATAAGTTCAGCATCTGGCACCTCTTCCGTGATCAGAAGCGTAAGGTCTTAAAGGAAATTACCAATCGAAGCCTACAGGCCATCGAGCTTGATTTCCGAGACATCTACAACAGCAACTACCAGTTGATGACCAGTATGCTGAACAGTGACATCCCACTACCGGAAGCATACAAGGCTGCGATCAAGTATGTACTAAACGAAGACCTAGAGGCCTTCTTTGAACAGAAAGAGCTAGACCGCCGTCAGTTACGCCACCTGGTAGAAGAATTCAATCGCTGGGACGTAGCCGTAGAGCATATACCGGAAGTAAGTCTACTCGCTGAAAACCGACTTTTCCAGGAGCAAAAAGCACTCCTTCCTGAGTTGAAGTACCAAGATCGCCTGAAAGGATTAGTGAAGGTACTCGAACTCCTCAATGAGCTAAAACTCAGTGTCAACCTTTGGCGAAGCCAGGATCTATTCTATGCTCGCCAGGAAGCTATGACCGAAAACCTAGCCGTCGCCGAAGACGAAAAATGGCAGAAGTATATTTCTCGTTTGGGTGAGTTGTTAACGGTGGCGAAGGGGTGAAATGGTTTAAAGGTTTGATTTTCGCGTCGGGGGACGCTTTGAAGCGGATGG
>CAJXOS010000271.1 GCA_913057725.1 uncultured Lewinella sp. | reverse complement strand
TCGGCCAACTGCTGGTCTTGCAGTGGTGTAAGGTCAGGGAAATAATGACGAATTCTATCCATAACTATTGATCAGATTTGATGGCGCCACCATCAAAGTTAAAGGCTTGCCATAAGGGTGTTTGCGGTAAAGGAGCAGTCACTGTTTCCACAATATTAGTTCGTGGGTGATGGAACTCCAACTGCCATGCGTGGAGGTCAATACTCCGGTCGGGGTTGCGGCGTCTAAAGCCATATTTGGCGTCACCGCGAATTGGGCAACCCAGATGTGCCAGTTGAGCCCGAATCTGGTGATAGCGACCAGTTTGCAGATCTACTCTCAAAAGAAAATAACGTTCGCTACGGCCAACCAGTGCATAATCCAAACGAGCCTCAACTGCATCATCCGCAGGGTTATCAAGCACTTCTGCCTGATGTTTCCCTTTGCGCTTACGCAAATAATGCACGAGGCTGCCTTTCTCTTCGGGCGGTGTTACAGCGGTTATCGCCAGATATGTTTTCCGTACCGATCGAGCACGAAATTGCTGATGCAAACCCTGCAGTGCATCCTTGCGCTTGGCAAATAGAACCACTCCAGACACCGGCCGATCAATTCGATGAATCAATTGTAGCTGCGTCTTACAATAAGTCGAACCCAACTGCAAAAGAGAAGGATCTTCTGTAGGGTCTGGCTGTACCGGAACACCAGCAGGCTTGTTAAAAGCAACCAGATGGTGGTTGTTGTACAAAACGCGATCTCCTATGGCAATATATTCACTCATTATTTTACAGCTGCTTTGGCAGTATTCCTGCAAACATCCGTTTTTTACCGCTATATTTCCGCCTGGTACCGGGAATTAATGAAGAATTCGATGAAATGTTACTTGAACGGCAGCATTCTGCCAGCATCTGAGGCCAATTTACAACTCAATGATCTGGCCCTGCTACGTGGCTACGGCATCTTTGATTACTTTGTCTTCCAACGGTTTCAACCCCGATTCCTAACAGACTATATCGATCGTTTTTTTGGTGCAATCGACTACTTAGGCTTGGATTGTCCGTATTCCCGAGATGAAGTACGCCAGGCCATTCATCAGCTCATTGCGGCCAACGAAGTTCCAGATGGTGGCATCCGACTAGTACTTACTGGCGGGTACTCAAACAATGGGTTTGCTCCCACTACTTGTAACTTTTTCATTCTTCAGTCACCATTCCCAAAAGTGCCGGATCACATTCAGAACAATGGTGGCCGGGTGGCACTGTACCAGCATCAGCGAGAAATTCCGAATGTCAAGTCAATCAATTATATGACGGGCATTTATCTACTTCCCTGGCTAAAAGAGCAGGGTGCCGACTATCCATTATACCATGATGGCACCTACCTCCGAGAAAGTGATCGATCAAACTTTTGCCTAATCGACAAGGAAGGCACAGTAATTACCCCGAAGGATAAAGTACTAATGGGTATTACTCGAAAAAAAGTCCTTGAGGTGGCTCGCGATCTGGGTATGCTAGTAGAAGAACGCGAAGTACTGGTTGGGGAACTCGATACCGCTGTGGAAGTATTTTTCACCAGTTCGATCAAAGGTGCGCTTCCTATTGTTTCTATCGATGGCAAAGCAGTTGGAAATGGCAAGCCGGGCCCGAAGACACAAGCCCTGAGCGAGGCCTATACCGCATTAATATCGGCAGAGCAGGTGCAATAGCGCGAAGATGCTTACATTAGAGTTTGTTTGCCGATCGGAAAAATATCAGTTATGGACAGCAACGTCAGTAAGGCGGAGCATTATGTGAAACAGTTACTGCAGGATAAATTAACGCCTGACCACTCTTATCACAATCTACCACACACCTTGGCAGTGGTAGACGCAGCCCGTTTACTATCCGCACGACACGAACTTCCTGAAGCCGAATGCGAGCTTGTCGAGCTTGCTGCCTGGTTTCATGATACTGGCTTCACTACAACCTATGAGGAGCACGAGGAAGCAAGCGCTGAAATTGCGGAAGCTTTCCTACAAGAGGCAAACTATGATGCAGAAGGTATTGCCGAAATTCGTCGTTTGATCCTAGCTACCAAACAAGGCCACGAACCAGTTGATCAGTTGGAGATGATTCTCCGCGATGCTGACCTTAGTAATATCGGGCGAGCCGATTATCTAGCCCTGCTTTCAGGTCTTCGGCACGAATGGGAGATCTTTCGGGAAGAATCTCATAAAGATCGTGCCTGGTATAAGCTGAATTACAAGTTTCTTAGTGAGCACCAATACTTCACGGAGATTGCTCAAGAGATTTACGGCACGCAACATCAGCAGAATGTAAAGACGTTGAAGAAACTCTCTGCGCCCAAGAAAAAGAATAACAAAAACAACAACAAGAAAAACGACAAGGCCAAGAAGGACACGCGTACGGGAAATACGATTGGCACAAACCGTAGTGCGCAGATGATGTTCAAGACCGCCCTCCGTAACCATATGGACTTGAGTAACCTGGCGGATAACAAGGCGAACATCATGCTATCGGTAAATGCCCTGATTGTAACCATTGCCGTACCAATGGCTGCAGGATACGTCAATGACGCCCCTCATCTGATGCCACCGGTGATCATTTTGCTGTTGACTTGCCTGGTGTCTATGATCTTTGCTACGTTGGCAACCCGCCCTATTCCTATGACTGGATTGACCAGTCAGGATGATATTCTTCAAGGGCGTTCCAACTTATTCTTCTTCGGTAATTTTTACCGCATGAGTATTACCGAGTACGACGAGGGTATGAACACCGTTATCCGGGAAGATGAGAGCCTGGAATCGGCGATCAAAAGAGACTTATACTTCCTGGGGCGTTCGTTAGGTAAGAAATACAATCAACTGCGAATCTGCTACAACCTCTTTATGATTGGGGTCGTATTGTCAGTTGTATTTTTTGGCGTCAGCTACGCCGTATTTCAGTAGGATAAAACATTATTCCAAGCTCGTAGGGTGAGCGTAAAATGCTTGTGCAATCAAAACGGATTGAACCCAAGAGTGGTATCCTTTGTCCTAACATCATGTTACTCGAGTTTAAAGAACAAGGTTTATACTGCCCGGTGGCAGATGTCTATATTGATCCGTGGAAACCGGTTAAGCGAGCCCTGATCACGCATGGCCACAGTGACCATGCCCGCTGGGGGCATCAGCACTATTTGTGTACTACAACTGCCGCGCCAGTCATTCGCTACCGACTCGGTGATATTTCCCTAAGTACGGTTGATTATCTAGAACCCATTACCGTCAATGGGGTACGTTTCTCTTTCCATCCTGCTGGGCATATTTTAGGATCTGCCCAAATTCGAGTAGAGTACCGCGGAGAAGTATGGGTGGTCTCTGGTGATTACAAAATTGAAGATGATGGTTTGGCGGAGGCCTTTGAGCCTGTTCCCTGTCATACCTTTATTACAGAATCCACCTTTGGCCTACCAATCTATCAGTGGGAGCCTCAGGAGCAGGTCATGCAAGACATCAATGACTGGTGGCGTAAAAACAAGGCCGACGGAAAAGTATCGGTCCTTTTCTCTTATGCGCTGGGCAAGGCCCAACGATTATTGCAAGGACTGGACCCTGGCATCGGCACCATCTACACCCACGGCGCGGTAGAGAACACCAATGAAATAATGCGGCAGCAAGGCATTGCATTGCCCCCAACTACCCGAGTTACTGCTGAAATAGATCGCAAAGATTATATCGGTAATATGGTAGTCACTGTCCCCTCAACTTTAGGCGGCAGTTGGCTGAAGAAATTCAAGCCCGTTTCTTTAGCTTATGTATCAGGCTGGATGCGGCTTCGAGGTGCAAGACGACGCCGAGCCGTAGATCGAGGCTTTGTACTAAGCGACCATGCTGATTGGACTGGACTCAACGATGCGATCAAGGCTACAGGCGCGGAACGTGTTTTTGTCACGCACGGCTATACAGAGGTATTCAGTAAGTGGCTGCGTGAACAGGGATTGGAATCCGCAGTGGTACAGACAGCCTACGGCACCGAGGAAGAAGAATCATCAACGGAATCTCAATAGCCCATGCAACGTTTCGCAGAACTATTTACCCGGCTGGATGAGACAACGAAGACTACCGTCAAAGTAGCCGCGCTCAGCGATTATTTTGAGAAGGTGGATGATCGGGACCGGCTTTGGACGATGGCAATCTTGAGTCATCGTCGACCAAAGCGCACCGTCAATACTACACTATTACGACAATGGGCTGCTGAGCTCAGTGAACTTCCACAATGGCTCTTCGAGGATAGCTACCATATCGTTGGTGATCTAGCGGAAACCATTGCCTTGCTCCTCCCACCTCCGCAATCAAAAAGAGAAGAGTCACTTACCTATTGGATCAACTTCATTATCTCCCTGGGTTCCTTGGACGAGGAAGACAAGCGGGCCGCAGTGATGGAAGCCTGGAGTGAATTGGAACCGGTAGAGCGCTTTATTTTCAACAAACTGATCACCGGTGGTTTCCGAATGGGCGTTTCGCAGAAGTTGATGGTAAGAGCCCTGAGTAAGTACACTGGCATTGAGGGGCCCACTCTCGCACATCGCTTAATGGGTAAATGGGATCCTGCTAC
Source organism: uncultured Lewinella sp. (assembly GCA_913057725.1). Classification (GTDB taxonomy): domain Bacteria; phylum Bacteroidota; class Bacteroidia; order Chitinophagales; family Saprospiraceae; genus Lewinella. Next base: position 1,142 of record CAJXOS010000271.1, on the reverse strand, counting down.
AGTCGATTTTCAGGCACTGATCATAGAGCCTAGTGATAGCGACAACCTTTCCCGCCCGTATCCATTCTACTTGGCCTACCAGCTTGATAAGAGCACGGAAGAAATTGGAACACCCGCGGAATGGCAAGCCGAGCATAAGTGGGATGGCATTCGCGGACAATTGATTGTTCGAGAAGGTGAACTGTTCGTCTGGTCAAGGGGTGAAGAATTAGTCACGGATAAGTTTCCAGAGTATCATCCGCTGGCTCAGCTACTGCCCAACGGAACGGTCATTGATGGTGAAATTCTTCCCTGGAAAGATGGACGCCCCTTAGATTTTAATGACCTGCAAACCCGCATCGGCCGAAAGAACGTCACCAAGAAAATATTGGAAAAGGCGCCAGTAACCCTCATGGCTTATGACCTCCTCGAATGGGAGGGGCAAGATATCCGCCAACACCCCTTAGCGGAGCGCAGGAAACTACTGGAAGAACTCGTCAGTAACCATCCTAGTGGAGGGATTCTCCAAATAAGCCCTACCGTAAACTATAGCAGCTGGGAAGAACTTGCCGCTGAACGAGAAACGGCCAGAGAAAAGCACAGCGAAGGCATCATGCTAAAGCGCCTGGATTCACCCTACCTGACCGGCCGCAAGCGTGGCGACTGGTGGAAATGGAAGGTTGATCCACTCACGGTGGATGCCGTAATGATTTATGCGCAGCAGGGCCATGGCCGTCGCGCAAACCTATTCACGGACTTCACCTTTGCCGTTTGGGATGGCGACCGGCTGGTTCCCTTCACAAAGGCCTATTCTGGTCTTACCGATAAGGAATTCAATGAAATCACTCGCTGGGTAAAGTCCAATACAATTGAGCGCTTTGGCCCAGTACGAAGTGTAAAGCCAACCCATGTTTTCGAGATCGCCTTCGAAGGAATCCGTGCAAGTACTCGACACAAGTCAGGTATCGCCTTACGTTTTCCGCGAATGCTACGCTGGAGAAGAGACAAGCCGATTGCGGAAGCGAATACATTGGAAGATTTGAAGGGGTTGCTTCAGGTTTGATGGTTAGTTGGTTTGATGGTTTGATGGTTAGTGAATTTAGTTGGGTTAATCGTCTTAGATGTCCTTCTATGCCTTACGCGAATCAAGGGCTAAAAAAGAC
>CAJXOS010000270.1 GCA_913057725.1 uncultured Lewinella sp. | reverse complement strand
AACGCAGCCTTACATTAATTACATAACCAAAAATAATAACCATGAAGTTATCGCTTGCATTGATGTTTAGCCTGGCATGTATTACTGGGGCTTGCCAGACAGAAATGACCTCCCAAGAGGAGCAGCCTTCCACATACCCCGTTCAAAAGACAGTTGATGAGTGGAAGGAAATTCTTTCTGAAAAACAATTTTACGTACTACGCCAGCAAGGCACAGAATATGCTTTTTCTGGTGAGTACTGGGATAATAAGAAGAAGGGAATCTACTACTCCGCTGCTACTGGTCAGCCGTTGTTTAGCTCTGAACATAAGTTCAAATCAGGTACTGGATGGCCTAGTTTTTACCAGCCCATTGAAGAAGATGCAGTTGTAGAGATTGCAGATAGAAGCCACGGTATGGTTCGTACGGAGGTGGTTGACAGTGGTAGTGGTTCGCATCTTGGCCATGTATTTAACGATGGTCCAGCGCCCACCGGACTACGATACTGCATGAACTCTGCTGCTATGATATTTGTGGCAGAGGGTGAAGAAGTGCCCGATATAGTGAAGGAGTGGCAAGCCCAAAACGCAAAATAATCCTTTAAGGAACGGGCAAAAAATAAGGCCGAAATAATAGGGTTGATCTACACCAATTCCAGTAGATCAGCCCTATTGTTTTTTGAAGTCGTTGAGTAAGCAGGATTCTGGCGGACACTACGATCAGCCAAGGTAATTCTTGTAAAGGATATTCCTTCCCTTTTTAGATGCTTGTGAGTGGGTTTTGCTCGTATATTTAGTGCAAAATCAATCTATGCGTAAACCACTGTTCCTACTGTTCGTCAGCATCTTACTATGCAGCCATGACCTGTACATAAAGATGGAAACCTATTTCTTGCAACCTGATCAGGAAGCAAGCTTGAGCCTCTATAACGGCACTTTTGAGAAGAGCGAAAATGTGATCGATCGAGATCGAATGCTGGACGCTTCTGTAGTGGCTCACGGTGAAAGAGAATTCATTCACCCCGAGCAATGGAAAGACCGAAGTCATAATACGGTTACTCAGTTGCCTTTCAATACCGGTGAGGCAGGGACTTATGTGGTAGGTGTTTCCACCAAGGCAAGAAACATAGAGCTCACTGCCGATAAATTCAACGATTACCTCGAGCACGACGGTGTTTTGGATATGCTTGAACAGCGTACGCAGGATAGCTTGCTAGAACAAGATGCCGTAGAAAGCTATCAAAAACACGTGAAGGCCATCTATCAGGTAGGGGATAAGAGAACAGACGATTGGAGCGCTGAATTGGGCTATCCTATTGAGTTTGTCCCGCAAGCCAATCCTTACGAAAAGTACAGTGGTGAGCAGCTGGCGGTCCGATTACTGCTGGATGGTGAGCCGCTGCCGAATCAACTGGTTTATGCCAATTATATCGAGAGTATTCACGCCCATGCGCATGAGGGGCATAACCATGCCCATGATGATCACGACCATGTGCACGATCATGATCATGCACACGATCACGAGGGACATAATCATGGAGAAGACGCTGCCGCGGAAGACGAACATACCCATACCAGCGGACAACAACTACGAACCAACGAGCAAGGCGTGGTAAATGTGGACCTACCAGCTGATGGTATTTACTACCTACGGACGATCCATATGACTGCCGTGAATGATAGTACAGAACTCACCCATCAATCTAAATGGGCGACCTTGACTTTTGAGGTGAGCCACAGCCATGATCATAGTTTCCTTATGTGGGGTCTGCTAGCAGGTGGCCTATTGATTTTGGGTGTATTATTTCTATTCATTCGACGTAGAAACCAAGGGTAACCTCAAAATGATAGCCTTAGTGGGGGCAAGGCCGTTTTCGTAGAATCAAATGACTAGCGAACAAGTACTAAATACCAGACGCTTTATGATGAAGAAACAGATCATGTTATTGGCCGCTATAGCTTTACTTCTGGGTAGTTGCGGCGTCTTTCAAAAAAAGGAAGCCTATTGCAAAGAAGACCCAAAAGAGGACTGTGTCTGCATTGAAATATACCAACCCGTATGTGGCTGCAATGATGTCACGTATGCCAACTCCTGTAAGGCAGAGTGTATGGGGATAATGGATTATACGGAGGGAGAATGCCCGAAATAAGGCCAGTTAAATCATGTGCCTGGAGTGCTCAGTAGCAGTTGATTTGTGCTGTCCGAATTGTCAGCGTTTCGAAACATTGGTAGCTGCGCCATTAAACTATTGATTTTGAAATGGTCTAAATGGAAAAGACCAAAAATGAACACGAGACTCATCATTTCCCTTCTTGTTGTACTTACATTCCTGTCCTGCGGTAAGGAGGAAATTGTAATAACTCCAACAGACAACCCTGATCCAATCGTAGAATTGCAGTTTACAGATCCGCCAATTGATCTTCAGGGTACGGAAGCATTGTATGCATCAGATGTACCTTATGATGTGTATGATCACACCAAATTTGATGTATTCTTACCTAGCAGCTCAACGGCAACGGGCTTGGTAATTTTCATTCATGGTGGTGGCTTCACCGGGGGCGATAAAGCATTTATTTATACCGATAACTTTAAAGAAGAAGTTATTGAGTTTTTGGGTAGCGGCATTGCGGTGGCTACCATTAATTACCGACTCCTATCGCCGGAAGACACTGAAGGTGTTTTGAAAAGCTTGAATGACTCCAAAAGGGCGCTACAATACATTAGGTATATCCACAATGAATTAAATATCGATAAGGAGCGCATTGTTCTGTTTGGTGGTTCTGCGGGCGCTTCTACCGCACTATGGTTAGCCGCTAACGATGATTTAAGAGACGTCAACAGTCTAGATGCAGTGCTACAAGAAAGCACTAGGGTTAAGGGTGTTGCTTTAAACGCCACGCAATCTAGCCTGGATATCGAAAGAAGATGGCTAGGAGATGTCTTTGACGAGTTTGGGTCTTCTCTGGATGATCTTATTGCTGAGTTTGGAGAAGAACGGCTTTACAGTTTTTATGGTGTTAGTACTCGGGAAGAATACGAAACCCCAGAAATTGAAGCCTACCGGGAACAGGTTGATATGCTGTCGTTGCTGTCGTCCGATGACCCAGAGATTTGGGTGACCAATACAGGTGGGCACAACAATGAGCCTACTACCACTAGTAGCTTTAACCATCACCCTTTTCACGCACGAGCAATCAAGGAATTTGCGGATGCAGCGGGCGTCGCCAATGTGACTACCTACGGTAACCCTATCTTGTTTAGCGATCCCAGTAACGAAGGCTTCGTTGATTTCTTGAAACGAAAAATCAATGAATAGCTGCTCCTGATGCAGCATTGGGCTGACGGATTATGCAGAGGGGGGTATACTCCAAGTAGAAGAGATTAGACTGATTCAGTAAGATCAAGAGTACTTGAACGCTGGATTACTAGAGATGCAGCTTTCCAGAACGAAGAGTCTTGCTTTTCAGTTGGAGTGTCCGCACCTCTTGCATGGAATTGCTACACACCTATTCAGAGCAGATGTCAACACTTCTCCCTACAACCTTCTTCTCGCCTCATTTCGGCTTTCGTTCCTTCTCGTATTTACTTCGGAGCGATTAGAGAATTGATAATTGAGCTGAAAACGAATGAACTGCGTACGAGGCTTGGTCGATTCGGTTGTTCTGAACTCCGTAAAAGGACGGTCGGCCTCATAGACTAAGACATTAAAAACATCATTGAAGTAAAGACGGACCATGAGCTTGTCCTGCCAGAAGGAATGCTGCAAAAAGAGATTGACGGCGAAACGTTTCCCGGCAATGTAAAAGGCATCTTCAAAAGGTGAATAGTAGTAACCCGATACATCAACGGATAGGCGTGGGTTAACTTTTACGGTGTTGGATAGATTAAAGTAATAGGAATCCCTGGCAAATGAGATTTCGTTGTTTTCACCAGCAAACCGACGATGATAGAGCCCGAAGGTACCGTTGATATACCAGTTCGAATTCAGATGACCGTATCTGCTGAATTCCATTCCGTACTGAATTTGCCGGCCATTATTAAAGGGCTTGTAATAGGCAATTTCGCCCTCCAAGAAATAGATTCCATTGATGGCGTCGATCACATTTTCATGATAGACACGCAGGTTTTGTTTTTTTCTGCTCCACACTAGTTCCATCCTATTGATCAACTCGGGTAGCAGGTCCGGATTACCCAAGCGATAATTGAAATCATTAACCTTTAGGATGTTGTTATTGATACGCCAAAAAGGAGGACGGCGTAGCCGACGGGTAAATGAAAGGGAAAGTGACTGTCCGGGATTTATCTCGTGACTGTAAAGTAAATCGGGGAGCCAATTGATGTACTTGCGGTCTATGCGCGTATCCTCCAGCTCATCTGTTTTGCGCAGGCTGGTATGCTCCATGCGTAGCCCCACTTGCAAGAATCCACGCTCCCATAATTCTCGCTTCAGCAAGAGGTAACCAGCGGTGATGTTTTCTTGGTATTGGAATTTGCTGCTTCTCTCATTGGCCAACCAAACTTCTTGATCCAATGTCTCCGCTAAGAGGCTGTTGTCTCTTAGCGTTGATGTATATCGCATACCCGCGGCAAGGCCAAATCCATGGTAGTTCTTCTCAAGGTCAGCCTGGAGACTTTTAATGTCGGTATCTGCGGTGGTGAAATTGCGTTCTTGCAAATCCGTGAGATAGCCGTTTTCATAACTAGAGGAAGAACGGTTCTGAGCACCGGCGTTTTCACTAGAATAATCAGCGAATAATTTCAGGGTGCTACCAAGGGTGTCAATTTGGTAAGTATAGTTGAATAATAGATGGTTGGTTTTATTTTCGGCAGTGTCTGCGAAGTAGTTTACCCCTGTTTCCAATTCATCTCCCTGGTTTGAAAAATACACATCACTATAGATGTCTCGCTCGTTTTGCCGATTGGTTCGCAAACCTTCCAACCCGATTATCTGCTTTGGACCAAGGTTGGTAATAAAACCTAGGCGGTAATTGGGCCTGGTTCTCAGCAGGTGAGAGTCACCTTCGGAGTTTAGAAAGTTACCAGTTTCAAAGTAATCAATGGTGGTGTTTTGCTCATACAATTCGGCTCGGTCTGAATAATTGACGTTGGCATACAGATTCCATTTATCCGCACCATAATTGAAGTTGAGAGCAGAGTAAAGGCGGTACTTTTGCTGTCTTTTTAGCTCGTAGTAACTGCGCCAGCTTCCTTCAAAACCAAGCGACCTTCGCTTTAGAATAATGTTCACTAGACCTCCAGCGGATTCGCCGCGAAGATTAGCAGAAAGGTGTCTTTGAATTTGAATAGACTGTATGTCTTCAGAATTGAGATTGGATAGGTAATTAATCAGTTCTTCACTAGATAGTTGAATGGGGCGACCATTGATTTGAACAATCGGTGCTTCTCCATTCATGCTTAGATTTCCCTGTGCATCAGCCAAAATACCAGGCAGTCGTTGTAGGAGCTCCAGACCATCAAAGCCATTTTTGTAGGGGCTTTGATCTACCTTGAAGATAATCGTGCCATTCGTGTTTTTAAACACCTCTCGCTCGGCAGTGACGGTTACTTCTTCCAGTAGGTAATTTGATGCCAGTAGTTGCTGCTCTCCAATGAATCCACTCTTTGTGATTTGCAATACCTCCGAATAATCTTGGTACCCAATCCTGCTGATTGTTAAACGATAGCTACCGGCATTGGTTACTTGCAATTCATAGGCGCCACTATCATCCGTTGTTGTACCGGTAAGTAATACGCTAGAATCCTGTGGGAAGAGGAAAACGTTCGCAAACTCGACAGCTTCTTGTCCTATATCCTTAACCTTTCCTTGAATATTGATTTGGCCATAGGCGAAGCTCCCATAAGACACCGTCAGCAATGTCATTAGCCAACGTACCATTGCACTAGTCGTACCTGAATCGATCATTTATAGGGTGTTTTAAACGGCTTGTTTCAAAGGTAAGTGGAGGTGTGATGTGCCGAAAATAAATGATGGTAGAGGTGGCTTTTTTGAACGTAATGACAGCGATACCCTTTGGGCGTCAAAAATTGGTCGTTCGCTTCACGACAATATCTGTTGTAGACAATAATTGATACATTGTCAGATGAAACGATCATGATTTTGTTTAATCACA
>CAJXOS010000269.1 GCA_913057725.1 uncultured Lewinella sp. | reverse complement strand
ATATCCCGCGATGCCGATCAATACGATCAGGGCGGCTAACACTATTAGAGTGCTTTTAAGGATTCGTTTCATTGTTCCTATTTGTGACATTTTGCCACAAATATAATTAGCAGGAAATTTGTGGCAAAATGTCACAAACGTTATTTTTGTCCATATGGATATTCAGGACATCATTGAACACGGCAGTGATTATTTCTTACCGAACCTTTCTATCGACCTGGTAATCATTGGTTATCAAGACGATAAACTCAAATGCTTGCTGCTAAAAATTGCCGACAAATGGATGCTTCCTGGCGGATACGTCAAACTGGACGAATCCGTAGATGAGGCAGCAGCGCGGATTCTGACGCAGCGTACTGCTCTTAAAGATCAGCACTTGAAATTCCTATCTGTCTTTGGGGCGAAGGATCGCAAATTTGATCAAGAATTCAAGCGCTTCTTTGAAAACCATGGTTTGAATTGGAAAGAGGATTATTGGATCAACAATAGATTCGTAACCCTGGCATTCTACTCGCTTGTAGATATCAGTAAGATGAAACCCATTGCGGGTGAATTTGATGAGGATATTGCCTGGTTTAGCTTTGACGATATGCCACCGATGTGGTTAGATCATCAGAAAATTGCCGATAGTGCTCGTAATCGGCTAAAGACAGATATCAAAGATGAATTGGTCACTTACAATCTTTTGCCTGGACATTTCACAATGCCCCAGCTCCATCAACTGCACCAAACGATCCTTGGTCAGCGTATTGATCGGAGTAGGTTCCAAAAGACAATGCTGGCAACTGATCAATTCGAGCGGCTACCGCAGCTCAAGAAAGAATCACCGGGTCGAAATCCGTATTTGTATCGCCTAAAGGGAAAAAAGGCACCAAAAGCTTAGCCTCAAGTTGTAACCATTGCGTTTTTGTAGCGTCCTTTCTAATAAAAACGATGCTCAAAGGATTCGGCGCTGTAGTTGTATTCTCTTTCCTTACCACAAGTTTTATTAATGCCCAAACCATCGACACCCTGGTTGACATGGGTAGTCATACCCTTCATTTCAACATCCTACCTGGAACTGGAACGCCCATCCTCTTTGAAGCTGGTAACGGTGATGATGGAAGCGTTTGGTCCGAAATCCTACACCCCATCCACGATGCTACCGGCGCAACGCTGATCACCTATGATCGAGCGGGGTTAGGCAAAAGTAGCATGGATACCACATCCATCAACTTCCGGCAAGAGATTTCAGACTTAGAATCTGCTCTGCAACAACTAGGGTTTGATCAAGGACTATTTGTAGTCTGCCATTCTTTCGGTGCTTTCTACACCACTGCGTTTGCTAATCAAAGTCAAAACAAGATCACTGGAGCCGTATTTATCGATCCTGCGCTTCCCTGTTTCTTTACTAAGGAATGGTCTACTCAATTCATGAATGATATCTCCGTTGAAAATTGGGATTTGATTAAGCAGTACAAACCAGGTCTGTACTATGTACTTCAAGATCTTGATGGCATTGCCGAAGACATGGCAGAAGTGCCCTTCCCTGATGACGTCTCCTTAACGGTTGTTGCTGCGGAGCTTCTGCTACCGATGGTCAAAGCGCACGAAGCAGGCCAATGGCGAGTATGTCTGAAATCTTTTGGAGCTCAACCCAATCGCAAATAAGTACTAGCAGAGCAGGCCGGGCACAAAATCTGGGAAGACAATCCGCAGATTGTGATTGAGGAGGTTGTCAAGTTGTATAAAAGCCTCCGCTAGGGAAGGTCTCAATTTCTGCTAGGATTTGCTCATACGTAGCGCTTTTCCAAACGAAGCTACTGAACGCTCAATGTCCTCCTCTGTAGTCGTCCAGGAGCAAATGCTGACCCGAATTACTGGTCGCCCTTCCCAGGAAGAGCCTCCTACCCAACAGTCGCGCAGTTCTTGAACATTTTTGATGACCTTCTTCGTTAGCTCATCTGTTTCACATTGCACAAGAACTTGATTAAAGACTACATCGTTCAGCACCGTAAAACCATCGATCTCTTTCAGCAACTCTGCAAACTGCTGAGCACGCTGATTGAAACCTACAATCATCTCGTTCACACCATCACGCCCCAGGTATTTTAAGGCAGCCCAGAGCTCGATGATCCGAGCGCGTCTTGACATCTCAGGCGTGTAGTACATCCCGTCTCTTTCATCACCTTTGATGATGTAGCCTCCGCTCATGTGCAAGGAAGAGGCCAGTGCTTCTTCATCGGCGCAAAGGACGATACCCGAGTCGTAGGGCGTATTGAGGGTTTTGTGCCCATCTACCGCCCAAGAATGAGCGTACTCAAAGTCTGCTGTGAGGTGCTTTAGCTCCTTGGTAGCTCCTGCCCAGAGACCAAAGGCACCATCAATATGTATCCAGGCACCTTGTGCAACTGCAGATCGACAGATTTTATTGAATGGATCGAAGGAACCCGTATTGACATTACCTGCTTGCAAAATCAGAATCGACTGTTCGTCTAGCGGCGGAATAGCATCAGGAATAATCCTTCCTTGATCATCGGTATCGACCCAGATGATATTATCGCGACCAAAGCCCATCAATGCGATCGCCTTCAGGATAGTGGAATGAGCTTGCCGACCAGTAACTACTTTGATCGGCGGAGCACCTGCTAGCCCTTTTTCATTGATATCCCAGCCTTGCCGTTTCAGGACACGGTAACGAGCCGCCGCCAAGGCACAGAAGTTGGCCATGGAGGTACCACTCACAAAACCAGCAACCGTTTGCTTTGGCAAACCAAAGAGGTCCACCAGCCATCGTTGGACCACTACTTCAAGCTTAGAAGACAATGGGGAAATCACCTGCATTGCCGTGTTCTGATCCCAATAGATGGACAGGTTTTTTGCGGCAAGGCTAGCAGGAACCATACTGCCATTCACAAAGCCATAGTACCGGCCTCCCACTTGAGCCACCGTTGCTGGGCTACCATATTTCTCCAACATCTCTATCACCTCATGGCCAGAGCCAGTATGTGCTGGCATTGCCTCCTCAAACACCGTCAGATCCGCTAGCGCCTCGACACTAGGATATACATTGCGATCCAGGGCTTTATCCAAGTACTTAAAACCAGCCGACATCGCCTTTTGGAATAATGACTCATCGCCTAATTCCTTGAACATTCTGCGCTGCAATGATTCTTTATCGTCTGTGACCACAGCAGATGATTCAAGTTGGCCACTCAGAAAAGTAGAGAACTTATGGATACCAGATTCGTCTCGTTTAAAGTAGGTCCACTTACCGATCTTTTTAGGAATGACCAGACCAGCCTTCGTCAGAATAGACATATGCTGTGAAGCCGTAGATTGAGATAATTCAGCCTTCTCTTGGATAAAAGCCAGGCAGACGCCATCGCCAAATCCATCCACCTCCTTGTGTGGCGGAAAGTTATTTTCTGGGTCTTTCAGCCACTGAAGAATCTCCATGCGCGTCTCATTGGAGATCGCTTTGATAGTGTCGAGTAGATCTTGCATAGGGCAAAAATAAAAACAGATCGTCACTTTTGAAAGTAACGATTTGTTTCTTTGTGCCGAATCAATAATCCCTATGTGACCTCCTCTTTTGAATAGGCATACAAGCTTAGAATGATGGCCGAAGCAGATACAATTGTCATGACCGTTCCAGGAACGAAATTGGCGAATCCTCCTAAGTCAATGAATATGAAGTAACCTAAGTCGGCTAGGCCCCCTACTATTGCTGCCAGAAAAACCCCATGCTTGTTTCCCTTCCAGACATAGAAAGCAGCAATCAGTGTGACAACGCCAAACCAAAGAAGATTGAAGCCGTGTTGCCCTAGAATTCCGCCTACTGCCTCCGGATAATCCTTTTGCAAAGTGACAGGATCAACTGCATCAGCAATACCACCGATAGCGGCACTAAGGTCATTAGCAAGTACACCTTTTAAGGTTAGAACACCCGCTAGAATGTGGACTAAACCCCAGATTAACCAAAGCACTGCGGAGATTTTAAACAGGTTTTTCATCATGCTGTATTTAGTTCAGATTGCCTTTCGCACCGCCGTAGCAGGATGGATCCCACAAAGTGCTAGCATTTCTTCTAACTGATAGACAGCACAAAACTAGGCCAACCAAAACCACTATGCATTAATGTAGATTAAGAAAGTAGACGGAGGTATTAATCTCGTTTCTGACGTTGCCGCTTCACTGTACTAAGTGCCTCAGGCGTAACTCCCAAATAGGAAGCGATCATTTTTTGAGGTACTCTTTGTACAATGTCTGGATAGGTCTCCACAAAGTGTTCATAGCGTTCGAGAGCGGAGGCACTCATGAGCATGATAATTCGTTGCTGCAAGACTCCAATACGACGAATAAGCTTACCAACATCTGGCCCGGGACTACTACCTTTTTCCTGTTGAATTACGATTGAATCTTCAAGAGCATCAATGAACAGCTCACTGGCTTGGTCGGGGGCTACTCCATCGCCAATAATCCAGCCCTCAGGAGCAAACATAAAGATGTGTTCTTTGCCGTTCTCGTCAATTGAATAGCTCCGGAGGAGGCCTGATTTAACCTGGTACACCTTGGTATTAAAGTCTCCTGGTTGTTGAAGAATCTGTCCTTTTTTGATGATGAGCTTTTTCAAAGGCAAGTTTAATTATGAGTTAGTAGGGGCATTTTTGTCTTTGACCATAAAGCCCAACTTAAGCGTAAATCTCAATGATAAGGATGCACAATGGACACTTAAGCAAATGCCATCTCTCGATTATACTTCTGCCGGTAGGCTATTGGTGATAAACCCGTGTACTTCTTAAACACTTTACGAAAAGCCTTTTCATCAGAGTAACCTACATCATACATGATCTGGTTGATGTTTAACGTTGAGGCTTCCATGCGTTTTTTGGCAGCTTCTATTTTTACACGTTGGATGTACTCCAGAGGGGTATTATAGGTGGCTTTCTTAAACCGTCGGATAAAATTTCTTCTACTAATGGCGAAGCGCTCCGCTAATGCCTCTACGTTTAACCTCTCCTGGTAGTTACCTTCAATAAACTCCTGCGCCTCCTTAATCGCCTCATCACTGTGGTCCTTCTGTCCATTAAAAATGATGAAATGACTCTGGTCCTTACGGTCAAAATCGATCTCTGCCACCTTAGAACACCAGATGGCTGCTTCTCTACCGTAATAGCGCTCTATCAGATACAGAATCAGGTTTAGAAAGGAATAGGCCCCACCACTGGAATAGATTCCATTATCTTCTGAAATTACCTTCTCCGGAATGAGGTTTACTTGCGGATAGCGCTTTTTGAAAAGGTCATGAGCCGTCCAGTGGGTAGCACAACTCTTGCCATTCAGCAAACCCGTCTCTGCTACCAGAAAAGCACTCTTGCAGAGACTGGCTATTTCCGCATCATGCTGAATGCGTTGATTTTGAATCCAAGGAACGAACCCTTGATTATTCTCCAGTTCTAACTCAATATTACCGCTTATGGCAGAAACGATAATCAGATCCGTTTTCTTGACCTCTTCGATGGTTTTGGTAGGAGCTATTTGGAATAGACCATTATAGTAATTGACTTCCTTAGAAAGTCCAACCAGATCAATACTGAACACATCCTCGCGTACCTTTCCTGTGCGTTTTAGGTAGGCATTAGCCATCCGGAATAGCCCAAGCGGCCCTACCACTGTATCAAGAATCGCGTTACCGGCAGGGACCATTATGCTCAGATGTTTCATACCTATTTTATTGACAAAGGTACAAATCAAATTTGGCACAATCAACCCCTTAAGTTGTCATAAATGACTCCTTCATTAGGCTCATTTGTGCCATACCTTTGTATCATCCGATTACGGAAAGAGGATGCGACGGCGTGTCCGAATAGATTAAATCATCATTAAAACCTAATACAATGAAAGGCAACGAAATTACCGTATTCTACAAGTGGACTGCTAAACCTGGCAAATTGGACGAACTAAAAGCTATGTATCAAGAAGTATTCCAAGCTATGCAAGATAATGAGCCCGATAGCCTTAAAATGGAATGCTACTACGCAGACGAGGAGAACGCCATTCTAGTACACGACCTATTCAAAGACGGTAACGCCTTGGGCTTCCATTTGATGGGTACCGCAGCTCAGCATTTCCCACAGTTACTAGAGATTGCCACACCTGGACCTTTCTTCTTTGCAGGTGATGTACCAGAGGAACTCAAGCAAGCTGCCATTGGTATGCAGATGGGCGCTGAGTTTGGAGGCCACGCTTTCGGCTTTGACCGGAGGGGGGTGTAGGTTAGTTAGTTAGTTAGTTGGTGTTGGATAGCTTAGAGTTATAGC
>CAJXOS010000268.1 GCA_913057725.1 uncultured Lewinella sp. | reverse complement strand
TTTTAAGTTGTCCTATTTTTAGGGAAGGCTACAACTGGTTTGGTGGAGGTTAGGTAGCGGGTGTCATTTCCGCTTCTGATGATTCACTCTGATGCTTTTAGCGGATGGGTGGCCGTATAGATTTGTACGTAGGGAGCGATTAGGCCATTCTCCCCAATGGTGATCTTGTTGTCATCCAAAAACATGCAGTTCGTATTCACAAAGGTGTTTTTGCCAATCGAGATATGCTCCCCATAATCGCAGAAGAAGGGCGTCTCAACCCAGACCCCGGGGCCTTTAAAGGCGAACAGCTCGCTCAATATCCGCTCACGTTCCTGGGTCAGCTCTGAATTGAGGGTGTTGTATTCTGCCAATAGCTTTCTGGCCCGATGGTACATCCGCAATAACTCCGGATCTCTGGAGTCGTAGAATTCCCCGTTCAGCATTTTCTCTTTTTCCGTCACGATCTTGCTATTTCATGATGAATGGTTCCTATCGATAAACATTACAAGGCTTCTCCCTTAGCGGGTAAAATCGTCAACCTCCTTGAATATTTCTACGGCCGTCCGTTCTCCAAGCTCATGCATACTTCCCATTTGTTGACGGTTACTTCCTTGCCAGAAGGCTTTCCAGTCGTCCAGGGAATCCCATCTGGCGATGGTCTTGATCTCGTTGCTGTTTTCCGCACCTTGAAGCATGAAACTACCGCGGGCTCCCTGCACCTCTTCATGAATGGTGTTGGTTGTCCGCTTCCAGGTCTCGATGAAGGCTTCTTGTTTGCTGGGTTCTACGTTCCAGCTGTATATTATTCGAATCATATCGATGCTATTTCTTACCGCTAAGCTCCCATTAAGCTTGCTGCTTACAAATATCGTTTCCTAAACTTACTCGGGTTTTCATTCGTGATTCGCTTGAAAATCCGGTTGAAGTAAGATAGACTTTCAAAGCCTGACAAGTAGCACGCCTCACTTACACTTTTGCCCTTCATGAGATGGCGTTTGGAGTGGCTCACCCGATAGCGATTCAAGAACTCAATAAAGGTGTAGCGAGTCATCTTCTTGAAGTAGCGACAGAAGGCTTCCTTGGTCATAAAGCAAAGCTTCGCAATTTCGTCCAGCTCAATCTTCCGGTGAAAGTTGTTGTCAACAAAGGCGTAAACCAAGTGTAAACGCTCCTGCTCTCGATTACTGAACTTATTGCGATAAGGATTTTCGTGCAGCAGTTCAATTTCACTGACTTGGGCCAGCTCCTGTAGAATGTCCGTCAGATGGAGATATTGCTGAAATGGTTCAAGCTGTTCCAAGGCAAATAAGCGCTCACCTAAGGCAGATTTTCTGTCTCCACCGAAAGCCATTCCTCGCTTTGATTGCTCAAACAAATGCTGAATAGCAGATAATTCTGGCGTATTCGCAAAGTGGTCTTCTACGAATTCCTTCTTCAAGTGCACGACCACCTTCTGGTAATCAGAGTCTACTCCATAGTCAAAATTCAAATGGGGAATATTGGAGCCTATCAAAACCAAATCGCTGCCCTCATAAGTGGAAATGTGGTCTCCTACATGACGGGTACCGTTGGCGCCCTTGATGTACACCAATTCATATTCTGGATGAAAATGCCAGAAGAACAAATCGCTCAAACGCGGATTGAACATCATGCTGAAGGAACGATCATGCTGACTGGTGATCGTCTCGAGTTGAACCTTCATTTTAAGACATTATTAAACATTCAAACACCAATTGACTACTAAAATATCAATATTGTACAAATATCTACTAATAACGGAAAAGCCTGGTGTTCGTTCTCGCCCCAATTTTACACCATCATTCAAATCAATACTAACAACATGGAACATAATCATCAAACCAGCATGACTACCGATATCCCAGATAATCAGCATAAGGATATCCCCGGCAATCCTTCTACCACCAAAAGCAGCAAGGCTAAGTTGAGACAGACCGCTACTCCTGACTCGCTCCGCGTTCTAAGCATGGAAGATTGGGAATTTTGGAAGCACAATGGCTACGTGGTTATCAAGCAGGCCGTCTCCAGAGAGCAGGCCCAGCAGACGGAGTCCTTCCTCTGGGAATTTGAAGAGAAAGATCCTACCAATGCAGACACTTGGTACACCGACCCCAGAGCCGCTATTCAAATGAAAGAACTCGCCGGAACTGGTATGGTGGAAGTGTACAACAACCAACACCTCTGGAATAACCGCCAGACCCAGCGCGTGTACGATGCTTTCGTAGACATCTGGGGAACAGAGGAGTTATGGGTAACTATTGACCGTGCTAACCTGAACTTTCCCATCCGGCCTGGCTACGGCTACAAAGGTTTCATCCACTGGGACTACGATCCAGAATTGAAACCACAAAACGTTCAGGGCGTCTTAGCACTTGCCGATCAGACCGATGAAAATATGGGAGGCTTCCAGTGTATCCCATGGCTCTATCGGAATTACGATAGCTGGAAACTAACGCAGCCAGAAGACAGAGATCGTTTTAAGCCGGACGTAACAGGCTTGGAAAATCATTTAGTAAAGGTACCTTTGGAAGCCGGCGACCTGTTGATCTTCAATAGTTCACAGCCACACGGCATCCGCCCCAACAACTCCGATAACCAAGTCAGAATTGCCCAGTACATTTCCATGATGCCCGCTCAGGAGGACGATGATGCGCTTCGTGATTGGCGGATCAACTCCTGGAAAAACCGAGTAGCTCCGGAAGGCTATGCCTTTCCCGGCGACCCAAGAAACTGGGAGCAAACCAAATATGAGCAGGCCGAGCTAACTGACTTGGGTGAAAAATTACTAGGCCTTAAAAAGTGGTAACCATTGGATTTAAAGCTTAGAGGAAAAAGGGTCTTTATCAGCGGTTCAACGACGGGAATTGGTCGTTGTACCGCTGAGACCTTTTTGCGCGAAGGCGCTAGTGTGTACATCAACGGCCGTACCGAAACGACCGTACAAGAAGTGGTTAGTCAACTCAAAGCTGACTTTCCGGATGCCAGCGTCAAGGGGATTGCAGCTGACTTCGCCGATCCGGCCGCGGTACAATCTTTGATCCAGCAGCTTCCTGACATTGACATTCTGATCAACAATGTAGGCATCTACTCCTCTCAGTCCTTCTTTGAAACGGAGGATGCGGAGTGGCAACGCCAATTTGAGGTCAACGTCATGAGCGGAGTCTGACTGGCGAGGCATTTCCTGCCGAAGATGTTGGACCAGAATTGGGGGCGAGTTCTGTTTATCTCCAGCGAGTGCGCCAGTTTAGTACCAGAGGACTTAATTGCCTACAGCACCACCAAGGCTGCCTTGCTGGCCATTTCCAGAGGTCTGGCCCAATTAACTAAAGGAACGGCGGTGACGGTAAACGCCGTCCTACCAGGCTCCACGATGACTGCCGGAGCTAAGGAGTTTTTGGCTAATCTGGCTCAAACGGAGAACAAGTCTGTAGCTCAGGCAGAGGCTGATTTCTTTAGTGAGATCAGAACCTCCTCCTTGCTACAGCGATTCGCCAAAGAAGAAGAAATAGCGAATAGTATCGTCTATTTCGCCAGCCCACTAGCGGCCGCCACCAATGGGGCTTCCATCAAACTGGAAGGTGGCAGTACGGGGGGCATCCTATAATCAAACTACCAATCCAAATACACGATGAATTTTACGAACACATTCTTAATCAAGTTGCTCTTTCTAGCTTTGGTTTTCACTGCCTGCCAAGACCAGCAAGAAGCAGCACCGCAAGAAGCGGAAACGACAACCAATATGGACCAACAGGAAGAGAAAGAACGACTACTACGCCATGTCGTTATCTTCAAATTCAACGATGCTTCTAGCGAAGAGGACGTCAATCGCTTAAACGACGCATTCAACGCTTTAGCGGATTCGATTCCGGTTATCAAGGACTTCGAGTGGGGCATCAACGACAGCCCGGAGAACTTCCATCAAGACTTTACGCATTGCTATTTACTTACGTTTGCCTCGGAGGAGGATCGAGATAGCATCTACACGCCACACCCACAGCATCAAGCTTTCGTGGCCAGCCTTCAGCCTCATTTGGAGAAGGTGTTTGTAGTCGATTATTGGACCAATCCGTAAGTAAGCATGAATATTCTAGACTTCGCAGTAGTTGCCATCTACTTTGGCATCATACTCTGGATTGCCCGTTGGGCAGCTTCCAGCAAAACGGACAGTGAGTTTTCATCCGTTGATTATTTCTTAGCCGGCAAGAACCAGGGATGGCTGGTGATCGGTGCTTCATTGTTTGCCTCCAATATTGGTTCGGAGATCATTCTTGGCGTCTCCGGTGCCGGTGCTCGGGCTGATATGCCGATGGCTAATTTTGAGATATTGGCCTCGTTGGTCCTCATCCTGTTCGGGTGGGTATTCGTTCCCTTTTATCTCCGGTCGGGTATTTATACCATGCCCGAATTCCTGGAAAAACGATACTCGCGTGCCTGCCGGGATTATCTCTCCGTAGTGTCCATCTTGGCCTATATCATCACCAAGATTTCACTCATCATCTTTGCCGGCGCCCTGGTCTTTGAGGTCTTGGGTATTCCATTCTGGACTGGTGCCATCATCACGGTAGTAGCCACCGGTTTTTATACCGTATTGGGTGGACTAAAAGCTGTAATCTACACCGATATGGTGCAGGCTTTTATTCTCATATTGGGTACGGTGGTTGTTTCCATTTTTGGTCTCTATCAACTCGGTGGCTGGGATGGCTTGATCGATACCATTTCTGTGGCTTCCCTAGAAGACGGCAAGCCGAGTGTGAGCCAATTCTTCAACCTCTGGCGCCCAATGAAGGATACAGATTACCCCTGGACGGGAATGCTTTTCGGAGCACCAATCCTGGGTGTCTGGTACTGGTGTACCGATCAGTATATCGTACAAAGAGCACTTTCGGCTAAGGATATCAGCAATGCCCGGAAAGGAGCCTTGTTTGCTGGTTACCTGAAGCTCTTGCCCGTCTTCTTGTTCTTCATCCCCGGTGTGATTGCTTACGCCATGCTGCAGAAGGGAATAATCAGCTTTTCGCTGGAAGATGCGGATCAGGCGCTACCTGCGCTTATTACCCAAGTGCTACCAATTGGTTTCAAAGGCTTGGCTATTGCAGGTTTATTGGCAGCTTTGATGAGTTCACTTTCCTCTGCCTTCAATTCTAGCTCTACCCTACTGACCATCGACTTCTACCAGAAGTTTAGGCCGGAGGCTACCGAGAAGGATTTGGTGCGCTTTGGCCGTCTGGCTACCGTCGTTCTAGTCGTACTCAGCTTGGGTTGGATTCCATTCATGGATGCCCTGATGGGTGGTGGTATTTTCCACTATCTCCAGAGTATACAGGCCTATATCTCGCCACCAATTGCGGCGGTCTTCTTGCTAGGCTTATTCTTTAAATGGATCAATGCACGGGGAGCTATCGTAGCCCTATGGACGGGCTTCACCATTGGAGTAGCTCGTCTAGTGCTAGAGTTTATGAGCAATAACGAGAGTATTGTAGTGGCGAAAGGAAGTGCCCTGGCCTACTTCCTGGATATCAATTTCCTCCACTTTGCGTTGTTCTTATTCCTGTTCTGTTCGGCGCTTTTGATGCTCGTCAGCAAAATGACGGCACCTCAGCCAGAAGCGGAATTGGCACTGGTTACCTTCCAGAAAAAGACGACATCCTTCAAATGGAGTACGGATGTATCGCTTACGATCATCCTCGTCGTACTAGTACTTGTCTTGTGGTGGATCTTTAGCCCACTGGGGATTGGGTAATACACCATCAAAGTTAGCCGTGGTCAGTTTTGCGATTGACCACGGCTTACTTTATGGACATTCAGTAAGGTCATTACCTCCCTAGAACTTCTGCTGTTCTAAAGCATGAAGTGCGCCACGACAGTATCATAGTTGAGCGCGAAGTACAAGAGGGTAAATAGATTGGCATTGATGATAATCGGCACCAACCAGATCAGGAACACAAGGGTGCCACCCTGCAGGTAGATAATCAATAATGGCAGGAGCAAGCCAATGTAGAGGTCAAGCCCTACTTGCCAGCCCCAGTACATCTCGCCCATCCGTTTGATGCTCTTGAAGAAGCTTTCCTTACTGTTGCAATAGAGGGTAAAACCAAAGAAACCAAGGAAGAGGACCCAGAAGATGTATTTGCCGTAACCGTGTGGCCCTTGGCTCACAAAGATGGAAGCGTCCTGTTTAGTCGCTATTCCGATGATGGCAAAAACTGCGAATACAATCCAGAGGATATTTCTAGATAAATAACGTTGGAGACTTCCCATCTTTCCGTATTTCGTTTAGGAGTATGTTTAAATTTCTAGCTTCTGAAAACCA
>CAJXOS010000267.1 GCA_913057725.1 uncultured Lewinella sp. | reverse complement strand
TATACATGACGCGAAGTGGTGCGGGCTTCGCCCACCCCACTTCGGTCAGTATAACAGGTGCATTAAGACACCCATTTCTAATGAGATTGAGCATGCTGGAGACTAGAGGCCAGTGCCAACAGCAAGTTGGCTTCTAGTACCCAGCAACTTTAATCGTTCTAGCATGTAAGTCTGTTGAAAAACAGAAAGAGGAGCCCCTAGCACCACAATGCTGGGGTATTTTAATTGCGTACTTCGCAGCAGTTCATCACGAGTTGCTCGTAATCAGGGCGATCATGAGAAAGTTTGTGGATGAAGGCGTCTTTGATCTTTCCTTCATGGACGACAAACACACCCGGCATTTGAAAACCGTCGCCTACTTGTTTGTATCCTACTCCGTTCCCTTCTACTATTGCCGACTGGAAGCCTCTGATCCAAGACTGCAAACCAAATAGCTGTGTGAAGTTGCCTTTTACTAAGCCGAATTTAGCATAGAAGCTGCAGGTAGGATCACTGATGTGAACAGCACCTGGAAGTTCGTAACGCTGGAAGTAGCGTTCCGCAATCTTATCCTCCGTCATATGAACGAAGATGATCTTAATGCCAGAGCTTTCGATCTTGTCTTTAATCTTAGCAATATCCGCCAGTGCTTCCCGGCAGAAGGTACAACCGAAGTGGCGGAGGAAGACAAGCAGCACAGGCTGCTCAAAGGAACGATGCCAGAGATTGCTACCATCGCTAGTCTGCATACTCTCCATCACCTGCTGATCAACGGATATCGTCTTCATAAATCTAGAGTGAACCGAATTCTCTTTTTGCTTGACCATGTTAACAACGATTACACAGATAATTGTTCATGATTTCGTACTTTTTTATCGTTAAAGCACTAAATCAGGGCATTAAGCACAGCTTTTTAATTGATTATCAAGTTAAAGGAAATCGAGCAGGTGGTTAGCCAAATTTACGGATACGTAATAACTAATTCAAGAATTCATACCCGATTTAGTGGAGGGCCTGCCAATACGTGACAAAAAATGGGCCGCCTTGTGGATCAAGGCAGCCCTATTGGTTCGCTATATGCGTTTAGGTTTTTGATTTGCGCTAAGCTTCGATAAGCGCTAAATCGTGTTCGTATTTTCGAACCAAACTGGCCTGATTAGAGGCCAACTGATTTAATACTCTCAACTCATCTTCGAGCTTTGCTGAATGCTCTTCGTACTCCACTAAATTGTTCAAAGCTTTTCTTTTTCTGTTAATGTCCAAAATTCGAGTTAGGGTCTGTTTTAAGGCAATACGGGTTCTTAGCAACCTCTGCTTGAGAGACCTTCGATTCATAAACATTGGGTTTGATGATAAAACGATTAGTATCGGGGTACACGGCTATTACCAGTCTTTTTTTGGGACTCACTTGTGATTCATCATACTGGTAGTGGCGATCACCACGATTGCTTAAAAATACGAATTAAATTTCGGAAAAACGACACATTCCAAATCTTTAATAAGTATGATTATCGATAATAAAAACTTCTTGGGCACCAGAATAGTTGGCTTCGACCAAAATTTTAACAGATATCGAAAATCTATTGCTGAATCTTTGGCCAGTTACGGTAGATCACCCAACCCGATATCACCACTACGAGTAGACTCACCGCAGCCATGCTTAACTGTCCGTACAGTAAATAGCCCGTACTAAAGAGCAAGCCATAGACCATGAAGCAACCCGCGAACATGCAACTAAGCTCAAGCATGAATGAGCTGGTAGGAATAGGGGCAGCAAGCTCTTCTGCTTTCTTAGCGTATTGAATTACCGCATCCCAACCCGGAGAGTGTGGTCGCACCAAACGATAGAAACGAATTAGGGTTTCTTTAGCCGTAGGGCGAGTAAGGAAGGTAACCGCAAACCAACAGACCGTAGTAATACCAACACCATAAACGAGTTTGGCGTGGTCTGGTATTTGTCCCTGATGGATAAACTCAAAGTATACCGCCACCAAGAAGGAGACTACCATTGCAGCAATCTCAGAATAGGCATTGATTCGCCACCAGAACCAGCGCAGGATAAACAAGAGACCTGTACCTGCTCCAATTTGGAGGATAATATTGAATGCCCCCAGGGCATCTTCCAATGCCAGGGCCAAGAGCGCCGCAAGAATCATTAAGAATACCGTTGCGACACGTCCAACATTGACTTGTTCACGCTCGCTAGCCTCAGGGCGAACGAAGCGTCGGTAAACATCATTTACCATATAGGAAGCTCCCCAGTTCAGATGCGTTGAGATCGTAGACATGAAAGCAGCTATCAAGGCAGCCAGGAGCAGTCCTAGCAAACCAGATGGCATAAATTGTAGCATCAATGAGAAACCCAAGTCATGCCCAAGTTTACTGATGGGAAGATCAGGTTTGGCCAATTGGATATAAACCAGCTTCTCTTCATCCAATGGGCTACTTCTGTCCTCAAGCGCCTTCTCTTGATTTTTCTCTGCGTAGATATAGGCCAGAGAACGGACCTCCAAAGACATAGGATGATCCTCTACAATCTGGCTTAAGCGTCCATAAGCAGCTTTCTCATCCGCATCCTCCGAGGCGGCCTCCAGCGTCTGCAGATCGGACTGCAACATCGGAAGGGCATCCTCACTCAAGCGTTCATTCAAGGTGTCAGCAGCAGCGGGGTGCACATACACCTGATTCGCAGCGGGAGTGGGGTCAACCTGAAGGGGATAATAGATCAAGGAGGCCAAGGCAATCAATAACCATGGCCAAGGGCGCAAGGCATAATGCGATATATTAAACAACAGCGTAGCGCCAATGGCATGTTTCTCGTCTTTTGCAGAAAGCATCCGCTGTACGATATAGCCACCACCACCAGGCTCTGCTCCAGGATACCAAACAGACCACCACTGGACGGCCAATGGTAAGATAAACAGCGGCCAAACCACCTCCCAGTTATTGAAATCCGGCAAGAAGTTCAGTTTACCAACCAGATTAGGGTGATTCAGTAAGCCTTCTAATCCCTGAATATCCGGGCGATCCAAAATGATAAAGGCTGCCCAGATCATCCCGCCCATGGCCAAGATAAACTGGAAGAAGTCGGTAATAATAACGCCGCGTAAACCGCCAAGCCCCGTGTATATAACAGTAATCACAGAAGCTATCAAGACGGTCTGCGTTGGTGTCAATCCGAGCAAAACCGCTCCAATTTTGATCGCAGCCAGACAGACCGTGGCCATGATCATAACATTGAAAATAACACCTAGATATACAGCTCGGAAGCCCCGCAGGAAGGCTGCTGGTTTGCCACTGTAGCGCAACTCATAGAACTCCAGATCAGTAAGTACGCCTGAACGACGCCATAGCTTCGCATACAAGAAGACGGTAAGCATGCCCGTAAGCAAGAAGGCCCACCAGACCCAGTTACCAGCAATACCATTTTGTCGTACAATATCCGCTACCAGGTTGGGTGTATCAGCGCTAAAGGTAGTGGCTACCATACTGATACCTAACAACCACCATGGCATACCCCGACCAGATAAGAAATACTCTGCAAAACCTTTACCGGCACGCCTGGAAGTCCATAAGCCGATGAAAAGCGACAGAAGAAAAAAGGCGGCAATTATGCCCCAGTCCAGCGTTGTTAATTGCATAGCGGATAATTCTAAGAACCGAATCGGTGCTCAAAATAGCAAAATCCGCATTATGGTTCGGCCTTGTTTACAGGAGGAACACTTCTTCCAGAGCACTCACTACCCTACCCCATCACCAATCTCAGACCACACACCTTCAAAAGTGACAGAGCCGCTTCTGAATCAAATCAAAAGCGGCTCTGTAATATTCTTAAGCTTCCTCTTTTTTCTTGCGCTTACGACGCGTTTTGAAGAGGTTGACGATTTCTTTTTCTGTGAGGAACTCGAAATCGAGGAAGGTTGCAGAAACAAACTTCTTGATATCCTGATAATCCTTACCGCGCTTATCCGTGTAGTTCTTCAACAACTTACGCACATAGGTCATAGACAGTTCTTTCAGGTCTTGATTGAACTGCTGGTTGCCAAATAGACCAATGTATACCGCAAACAGTTTAGTGATTTCGAAGTACTCCGTATAATCACCAACTTCAAGGTTACTCACGAAAGTCTTAAAGTATTGGAAGATGGTGCGGCGAATACCTTCATTGAAGTTTGATAGGCCTTCATGATTGAGGTAGGACGTTCTGATCACCTCTTGCGTTGCCTCATTGGTATAGCCATCCGTGTGGATCTTCTCGATCACATTAAAGTACTCGCTAAGCTGATCCTTAGTGGTGCGATCAAATAGCATAGCCAGGTTAAGATCCGCCTGTGGCGTTAATGTGGCTTGGTCATTACCGTGGAGGTAGAGCAAGAATTCCAACACCTTCTCATCTGCTTCTGGCAGCTCTTTGCGGAAGCCTTCAACGGCATCGGTCATAGCATCCATACTATCGTCCGGAAGATCATCGAAGAAAGCACCATATAACATAGCAACTTTCATGTGCTCAGGCGTACCAACTAATGCTTTGTTACTTACGAAGGCATCTAGTGGCGTAGTCAAAGAGCTATTATCCTCCTGTGTAGTCATACGATACAATAGGAAGCGCTCCAAGCTTGGGTACTCAATAGTAAGTTCTGCAGGTGTATCCGGGAAAACCACTGCTAGGAAGTTCTCGTTGCGGAACTGACGGTTATAACGGCCGTAATCACGACGACGTTCGTCCATCACCCGCAAGCGGTCAGACTTAAGTCCTTGCAGATAGTTTCTTACCCGGCGGTTAGTGATACTATTGATAAGGTTGGTCACCCAGATATCGCTACTCAAAGCAAAACCAATCTGGATCGTCTGCCCGATACGCTTCTTGAGGATATCGAAGTTCGCAGAATTGCAGATGGCCAAAAGGATTTCCTGGAAGTGGTGCTGTGGGCGGAGGTACTTGTAGTTGCTGTCTACTGTTCCGCGAAGTACACTAAAACCAAGAATACGAGGTAGGAACAACCCTTCAAACGCCGGATCCAACAAAATGCGCTCCAGGTGAATCAACTGCAAAGGCTGTTGTGCGGCTACTTCCTGGTAAATCAAATTGATGTGCGGCTCGAACATGTCTTTGAGCTGGACGTAAAACTCTTCCTCCTCCTCCTCGAGGTACTGTTGAAGCACTTCGCTTTCTTGTACCTGGGCAGCAATACTTTCCAGTCTTTTCAGATATTCCGGGCCGATTTCGTACATCAGTAAGTTTATTTTAAAAGCGAACCTGGTAGTGCAACATTAGGCACTACCAGGTTCACTGTTCATAATTGGAATTAAAGTATGGTCCCGCAGGACCGACGCAAATATACGCCAATTTTGGAATTCTGCTACCGCTAAGGGACAATTTTCCGCAAATGCAAAATGCCCGACTACAATTGTGCAGCCGGGCATTTAATTTTCCTTACTTAGGTCGAAAGGAGGATTATTATTCCTCGTCTTTCTTCTCTTCTTCTGCAGGAGCTTCCTCAGCGGCAGCTTCCTCAGCAGGAGCAGCTTCTGTTTCTTCAGCAGCAGCCTCCTCAGCTGGTGCTTCGGTCTCAGCGGCAGCTTCTTCAGTAGCTTCAGCCTCTGCAGCTGGAGCTTCCTCCGCGGGTGCTTCTTCTACTGGTGCTTCCTCTACGATTACAGGAACATCACCGAAACGAGTAGCGTGCATTTGTGCGATCTCAGCAGCAGATGCTTCGCGACGTGCAGTCACCTTAGCTTCTTTTGCGTCAATCCACTCTTGCCACTTCTTATCAGCTTCTTCCTGAGTCAAGGCACCTTTCAACACACCGCGCATCAAGTGCTTGCGATATAGCACACCTTTGAAACGTAGAATTGCACGTACGGTATCAGTTGGCTGTGCACCTTTCATCAACCAGTTGTAAGCCTCCTCGCGATCGATCTCGATAGTCGCAGGCTTAGTCATTGGGTTGTAAGTACCTAGCTTAGTGATGAAACGACCGTCACGTGGAGCACGTCCGTCGGCTACTACAATGTGGTAGAAAGGACGCTGCTTGCGACCCTTACGCTGTAAGCGAATTTTAACTGGCATCTTTAAATGTCCGTTTAGTTGAATGATCCCCGTTTACCTTGTCTAGCAAGCTACGGGATTGCCAAATTTTCCTCTTGCATTCAAAAGGAAGCGCAAAGATAGGCTTATTTTTGATAAATGGCAGGTTTTAAATAAAATTCCTCCCTATCAGAAACACCTAGTGGTCAGGTTCATAAGTCACTGATACTAAGTCGCTGGAGTTTTTGTCTCAAACTAGGCGACAAAAATAGCGTTTAGCCTAAGCTAAACAAGGGTTTTGGCAACGACGTTTGTGGCAAAAAGACCAAG
>CAJXOS010000266.1 GCA_913057725.1 uncultured Lewinella sp. | reverse complement strand
CTACCAGGGCTATAAGTACGATGAGATTGCGGAAGAGTTGGGATCTCCACTTGGTACGATTAAGAGCCGCATTTTCTTTGCCCGCCGTAAGTTGCAAAAAATGTATGCGGAAGCCACTCAAAACCGACTAATGCCAGGCGATGTTGCCAAAACGGCATAAATATGTCTAAATGGCACTCGAAGTGCTAACTTTAAACAAGTAAATGATTAGCCCCGGTAAGGAAACTTGCCGGGGCTTTGTTGTAGATATTTTTTACAAAAGAAGTCGATCGACTAATTCTCGAACACCAATGGTTGCCGGATTAGCAAATACTTCCAGTCCGGAGCGCTGCTGTAGCTCGTAATTGATGCTCGGATTAGGGTCCACGTAATAGATCGAGGCATCAGTTGGAGCATAGCCAACCAAGCCTGCCGCCGGATAGACTTGCATTGAAGTACCAACAATCAAGATGTGATTCGCTTGAAATACTTCTTGGACTGCTGTTTCCATGGCTGGTACAGCTTCTCCAAACCATACGATATGGGGTCGTAGTTGGAAGCCTCGCTCGCACTTATCGCCGATCACACAGTCTTCTGTCCAATCATAAACCAGGCTTTCTACTCCCGTACTGCGAACTTTTCGAAGTTCGCCATGAGGATGAATAATCTTGCTACTCCCTGCCCTGCTGTGGAGGTCATCAACGTTTTGGGTAATAATGCTTACATCATAGCGGCTTTCCAGTTCTACCAAAGCATGGTGGGCTTCGTTCGGTTCTACCTCTTTGAGCTGTCGGCGACGTTGATTATAGAAATCTAGTACGAGCTCTCTATTCTTATTCCAACCTTGAGGCGAGGCTACTTCCATGACATCATGCCCTTCCCAGAGGCCACCGGCATCTCTGAAGGTTTTGATCCCACTCTCCGCACTAATTCCTGCTCCTGTAAGTACTACTATCTTTTCTTTCATTTCGCTCATGGTATTATCAAGGTGACTATTACGGTTCGTTGACCGGGATATCGAACAAAGAAATGCCCTTTTATCCTATTCAGTTCCTTTACTATTTGTGTTTAAATGTCCTTCATCGAACTGCATTACAGTTATAGGGACCGTATTCTCTTAAATGCTGATCCCAGATGCTCAATGATGTCTTCTGCGATAAGGCTTTCCATTTCTCGTTTTTCCGCAGCAATATCACCGGCAAGTCCATGTAGAATAGCCCCCAGTAAAGTAGCAGCTCTACTTGGGTAGCCTTGTGCTAGTAGACCAGTAATGATTCCGGTAAGGACATCACCCGCGCCAGCAGTGGCCATGCCAGGGTTGCCAATATTGAGGAAGTACAGCTCACCCTCAGGTGTTGCAATCACTGTGTTTCCTCCTTTTAGCAAAATGTAGCTTTGAAGGCGCTGGGCTTGTTCTCGAAGTAATTCCCAGCGACTAAAGCTATTCGTGCTAGGACCGAACAAACGTTCAAACTCCTTGGGGTGGGGCGTCAGTATGCTATGCTTCGGTATAGAGGTCTGCCAATCCTTTTGCTGTCCTAGAATATTCAAGGCATCTGCATCAAGTACTAGTGGCTGATCGGCCTCTTCCAGAAGTTCATGAAGCCCCTTGCGGGTAAGCCAATTGGTACCTATGCCGGGGCCTGCACCTACAGCATTGTACGTTGCGAGTGTTGGTGGGGTGGTAAAAATCTCTTCGTGCGGATCAACAATCACCATGGCCTCGGGGAAAGCGATTTGCATAATGGCATAAGCGCAGCCAGGTACTTGCACAGTCACTAGCCCACAACCTGCTCTTAAGGCTGCTTTGGCGCACAGGATAGCGGCTCCAACTTTACCATGACTACCAGCGATCAATAGCGTATGACCGAAGGTGCCCTTGTGATCAAAGCGACCTCTTTTTCGTAAAAGATCTTTGGCCGCCGGAAGCGTAAAATGAAAGTTGGTAGAATGGGTCTCTGCTATAGCATCCGCAGAGAGTCCAATGTCGAGAATGTGCCAAGTACCCAAGTAGGTAGCATTTTCCGGTGCAAAAAATGCCAACTTTGGCAATTGAAAGCTAAAGGTGTAATCTGCCTTCAGGATTATTCCAGAAGATGCTTGATCCGCCATGAGCCCGCTAGGAACATCAATTGCTACACGAGTTATTTCCTGCACGTTGAGTTGATCAATCCAATCTCCCCATTTACCTTCGACAGGACGGTTAAGACCAGAGCCAAACAGCCCATCAATCAGTATGCTGCCGCTTGTGGGGAGGGGAAGCGTATCGTCAGCAGAAAAGTCTCTAACGGTAACCGCCGGTATTGCTTTAAGGCGATCTAGGTTTGTTAGATGGTCAGGACTAGGTTTACCGATCTCTGCTCTCCAAACTTCTAACTCGTAGTCTGCTTCGTGCAACATTCGTGCGACGGCGAGCCCATCACCTCCGTTGTTGCCAGGGCCACATAAGACGTAAATCTTCTGATCGACGGCACCGAATTTCTGTTGAAATGCTGAGAAGAATGCCCGACTTGCTCGCTCCATCAAGTCAATAGAACTTATCGGTTCTCGCAGTATGGTTTGTTGATCCAGTACTTGCGTCTGTTGTGCGCTTAGTATTTTGAGAATGGCCATTGCTCAAAAATAATCAGATGTACTATTTTTGACAATAGCCTAAACGTAAAAGCCCTAAAAACGCCTGCTCATGCACGAAGACATTCTAGACTTTAACTACGAAGACGATTACCAGGAGCGTTCGATTCAGTACGCCGGATTTTGGACTCGAGTTGGAGCATCGCTGGTGGACGCATTGGTCTTCATTCCACTTTCTATTTTGAGTGTTTACAACACCCTCAGCATCAAAAGCCTCCTTTTCGAGCTCGTAATTCTGATCATTTACGTCGGTTATAAACCCTTGCTGGAATACAATTATGGAGCTACGCTGGGTAAGATGGCCGTTAGAATTAAGGTAATTGATATCGCAGGAGGACCAATTGATGCACAGCAGGCTATCATCAGAAATATTCCTTATCTCCTCGCGGCGTCGCTATCCATGATAACCACCATAGCCCTTCATTTCAGGACAAGTTTTGATGAAGTTGACTCTTTTGCAGAATATAATCGGTTGATGGAACAAACCGGCTATCCGCTCATAAGTGCGCTAGTTAACTGCTTTCTATTTATTTCTTGCCTGGTTGTAGCTTTTCATAAGAAGCGACAAGCATTGCACGATATGATGGCACAGACGTATTGTATCGATGCTTAGCGAAAGGCTACAATTGATCAATGCTGGACCAAAAATTCTGCGGGCAGCAATTGACGGAAACCAAGCGTTGGCGGAAGTCCTAGGTGTTGAAATCTCAGAACAATGGACTGAATTTGGGGCCTCTATCTTTCGATATACCTTGGCAAAGCTAGCTTCTGATCCCAATAGCCAGGTTTGGTGGACTTATTTTGTGGTGCATCGCTCTGACCAGTGCTTAATTGGAACTTGTGGCTACAAGGGGCCTCCTGACCAAGAGGCGGTAGAAGTTGGTTACGAAATAGCGATTGATTATCGAGGGCGAGGGTTAGCTACAGAGCTAACCGGTCTTCTTGTAAAAAATGCAATGCAATATCAGGAGGTCAAGCGTGTTCAAGCTCACACTTTGGTAGGGCCAAATGCTTCCACTCGGGTATTGGAGAAGAGTGGTTTGAATAGGATTGAAGTCCTAGATACTCCAGAGGGACGAGTTTGGAAATGGGCGTATCCCGCCTAAGCTTGTCCGAAATCCACCGTATTCTAAAATAAGCGGGTGAGATGTGCAGTTTATACTCCATCGCCCTAACTTGGTCTTCTAATTTCAATGGTTATGAAATACGGTATCGTTCTGCTTCTGGCGGTTGGCTTCTTTTTTTCACTTGATCAGACTTTAGTGGCGCAGCGAATGGATCGCGCCCGAACAAAGCTCAATCAGCAACGACGTTCTTCCTGGCCACCAGAACATGTCTACTCCCGGATTTCGCTCGGGCGAGCTTTGCAGAGTGTTTTTCAGAAGCACTATCAGTATTGTGGTTTTGCTGAAGTCGACGGACGCCGCGACTATTTGCCTGCGGATATTCAACAGTTTTTGGGTAAACGTGCTTTACGAACACGGGTAGAACAAGCTGATCTGAGTGGAGGAAGTTTGCTGCAATACATCTTTATGGCAGCTGAAGTGACCAAGCCATTGGATAATATTGTCTTTCGTCCTGAGTTCCGATTGGCGGTGCCAGGTAGTGATGCGGCCTTTCTCCTAGAACCAGAAGCGCAATTCGACTCCTATGTGCTAACTGAGAATTGTAGTGGTTACCTAAAAGCCGCGCTGGATGCTGGTATTGAGCCACCCTATTCAGCCTTCCGTACGGCTCTAGATACCGACGATCGAAAGGAATCAACAGCGCTCGCTGTTTCCGGCACTTTTCGTAGTCCTATCGATGCGGCATTGCAGGCAAGAGATGTGAACACTACCCGCCTACTTATGGAGCTTTGGCAGTTCTATGAGCAGTATCCTCAATATATTGGACAAGCCTATTATTTGCAGTCCTTTTCAGGTGTTATGATTAAGCATACCGCCTCGGCAGAGGAAGCACGAGCCATCGAAAATGAACTAGGAATCAATATCAATGGGCCGTTTGCGGCAGGCGTAGATGCACAGTTTGGTTGGGGCCGGCAGTCGAAGGCTAGTTTCCGTGGTACGGATTGGGAAACGATTGTATATGCGGATTTTGACGAAGAGAATCAACGACAAGAATGGTACGCTCCTCTACCAGGGCCAGCAGAGATCAGTGCGTACTTTGCTCAGCTGCGCCCCAGTTTTGAGCGACATGCCGATTTTCCATTGTTGACCGAAGGTGCAGAGCACCGCCACTACTTGCGCTTGGAGGGGATCCCTGCACAATTGGCGAGAGGTGTTTGGGAAATTGAAGCGGTGGAGCCCGGTGTTTATAGCGGCCAACCATCCCTTGAAGCACGACCTTTTCAGGAAAACCAGCGGGAAGGCTGTTTATTTACCATCACCGGAGCACCGGATCCTTCAATTTTTGCTGGCCCTTTGGCCGAACGGCCAGGGAAATTAAGCTTAAGTTATCAGTTGCGTAGCCGTCAGGCAGTAGGCGGTGTTAGCCTTGTGCTGTATGTAGAAGAAGAGCTTCCAACCAGTGCTCATCCGATCATTAATCTAGCAGACGGGAAATTTGATTTATCGATCAAGGAAAATCGACGTTTTGCCTTTCAGTGGGAGGTCGCATTGGAAGTGGAGGATGATGAGAACCCTGTGGATTTTTCAAGCATTCCCTATTTCAGTGAACTTCAACTAAGCCGTGCTGATCAAGCGCAAGCCTTAGATGTGAGTGTCATCGAAGTAGTGGCTAATCCTCGAAAGCATCAGTACATATTGACCCTCGAAACGCACCAAACCTGGCCCTTACAACAGGTCAATGATCAGGTAATGGAGACGTATAACCTCAGTTGTAAGGCACACCTGCCAGCACAACGTACGCCCAATCGGGTATTGCGGCCGCTGAAGGGCTTCATCTCCTTTCCTCGAATTGAACCATTGCCTCCTCCCGTACCAGTTGAGTCGGCAATTACTCCCGTACCAAAAGGAGCGGTCGAGGAAGGTGGAAATTAATATTGTAAATTTGCTGTCGAACAAGCCACCAACTTGCTTGTTCCTAGAGCATGTTTAAATCGCATCAACTTAAGTACTTACTGGCGGCCGTGCCAACGGTGCCGCTGCTTCCCATTTTATTGGGGCAAGCGATTCGCATCAAGCGATCAGTACCGAAGTTGCCTCCAGCAGAGGGACCACATGGCCTGGTTCGCCGCGATAAATCTCATAAGGTTAGACAAGTCGTTTTTCTTGGGGAAAGTACGGTAGCAGGTATTGGAGTCCGAACCCATAAAGAAGGCTTTGCCGGCACCCTTGCTATAGAGTTGGCCACTTTACAAGGCTGCAATGTAGAATGGAATGTGTATGCGCGCAGTGGATACACCGCCAAGCAAGTGCGAAAACTATTAGTGCCAGCCATCAAAGAAACCACTATTGATTTACTGGTCATTGGCCTGGGCGGAAACGATGCCTTTGGCCTCCACAGTCCGGCGCGCTGGAAACGAGATGTTGTCGCTCTTATAAGAGAGCTACGCGAGCGTTTCCCCGATACACCGATCGTGTTTTCGAACATGCCACCCATTAAGATCTTTCCTGCTTTTACTCCTTTAATGAAGCAAACTGTTGGCAACCTGGTAGAACTACTAGGTGATACTTTAGCACGAGTAGTAGCGGAATTTCCCAATGTCTATTACAACAGCGAACGCATCCAGCTGGACGTATGGCAGGAACGTCATGGGGTGAGTGATGATGTAGCGGCTT
>CAJXOS010000265.1 GCA_913057725.1 uncultured Lewinella sp. | reverse complement strand
TGGTGATACTCACCTTGGTGGTGATGACTTTGACCGCGTGATCATCGACTTCCTGGCGGAAGAATTCCAGAAGCAAGAGAATATGGATCTTCGTAAAGATCCTATGGCGCTTCAGCGTTTGAAAGATGCTGCGGAGAAAGCAAAAATTGAGTTGTCAAGCAGCTCAGAAACTGAAATTAACCTACCTTATATCACTGCCGTTGATGGTGTGCCTAAGCACTTAGTAGTGAAACTATCTCGCGCGAAGTTTGAGCAGCTAGCTGACAACTTGGTAGAGCGTACATTGAAGCCTTGTCAGGATGCATTGAAAGATGCTGGTTTATCAACTAGCGATATCGATGAAATTATCTTGGTAGGTGGTTCTACTCGTATCCCTCGCATTCAAGAAGCAGTAGAGAAGTTCTTTGGCAAGAAGCCAAACAAAGGTGTAAACCCGGATGAGGTTGTAGCCGTAGGTGCTGCGATCCAAGGTGGTGTATTGAGTGGAGATGTACAGGATGTACTACTGCTTGATGTTACGCCATTGTCTTTGGGTATCGAGACCATGGGTGGTGTTTACGATGTAGTAATTGAAGCTAACAGCACAATTCCTACCAAGAAGTCTAAAGTTTACTCAACGGCTTCTGACAATCAGCCATCAGTAGAGATTCACATTCTACAAGGTGAGCGCTCTATGGCACGTGACAACCGCACTGTTGGACGTTTCATCTTAAGCGATATTCCACCAGCACCACGTGGTGTACCTCAGGTTGAAGTATCTTTTGATATGGACGCCAACGGTATTCTGAGTGTATCTGCTAAGGATAAAGGAACTGGCAAAGAGCAGAGTATCCGTATTGAAGCTTCTACTGGACTAAGCAAGGACGAGATCGCACGTATGAAGGCGGAGGCAGAGGCCAATGCAGATTCCGATCGTCAGGCTCGTGAGCGCATTGACAAGCTGAACGCTGCTGAGAACCTGGTATTCCAGACCGACAAGCAGTTGCAAGAATTCGGTGATAAACTTCCTGCGGACAAGAAGGAAGCTATCGAAAAAGCTGCTGCTGACTTGAAAGCTGCTCGTGAAGCAGAAGATGAAGCTGGTATTGATCAGCACATGGAAATACTAAATGCCGCATGGCAGGCAGCTAGCCAGGAAATGTACCAAGCTACGCAAGAAGCTCAGGCCAACGGCGGAAATGCTGAAGGTGCAGCGGATGGAACAGCTGGTGGCGACAATGATGCCGAAGATGTGACTGACGTAGAATACGAGGAAGTAGAGGATAAGTAAGAAAGTCGATTTCAGACTGCCTTCGGGTAGTTTGAAGTTGAACAAGATATTGGGTTGGATCCCGGATACTGGTTGAGGCCAGTGTTCGGGATTTTTTTGTTGTGTGAAAGTGGGGGGTGAAATAAGAGAGATACTATTTTGGTTTCTGCCACAGTAGCATCGATCCATGCGCTTTGTCGGTGTTTTCTCTCCCTGATTCAGCCTACATGACTTGCCCAGTTAAAAGTATTTTACTAAGAAGACTAGACTTACCTTCAATTTGGTTAATTTTGGTGGAGCTGGGAAGATTTCTTCTCACGCGTAGTTATTAGACGACCTAAAAATATTTGTTGAATCTTCTTTTGAGTTTATAACTCAAGGCGCTTTTGTCTTTGGGTTGTTTCATGGTCGTCTAAACCAGCATGACAAATTATAATCTGACATGAAACGTTTGCTACCCCTCTGCCTATTTCTAGGTTTATCCTATGTTTTAAGTTTAGGTTTATATGCTCAAAACTCCACCTGTGCTACGGCTGCACTATTGACGATAGGTGGTACTAGTTGTGGCGGTGATGAAAACGGCCCGGGCCCAAACTCGGGTGATCCCACCGGTAATGATGATACCGACAATAACGTTTGTAGCGCTAACTATTCACGTGGCGATGATTTTATTTATGAATATACCGCGACTACCACTGATGCACTACAACTCAACTTGTACGCAACCAATCTCTGGACTGGCCTGATGGTGACAGATGGTTGTCCAACTTCTGGTACTTGTATTGCTAGTGCTACGTCATCTTCAGCCGATGAATCACTTACTACTCCTCCCTTAACCATTGGAAATACTTACTATATACATGTTTCTACTTGGCCTACACCGCAAAGTGCTGGGCAGTTTTGTCTTGATGCTAGTTTAACAATGCCTCCGATGGCGCCTGTAAATGACGACTGTGCCAGTCCGATTGCCCTTACTGTTAACCCTGATGAAGCTTGTGGGCCCGTTACTGCCGGGACTATCGACCAGGCGACTGCTTCTGGAGAAGATACTGCAACCTGCAGTGGTACCGAAGATGACGATGTTTGGTACACATTCGTCGCGACAGCTACTACACACACTATTAGCTTAATAAATTTGACAGGTGGTACCACTGATCTCTACCACTCTCTATGGTCTGGTAGCTGTGGGGCTTTGACCAATGTATTGTGTAGTGACCCCAACAGCAGTACTGCTAGTGGTTTAACAATCGGTACGACCTATTTGCTACGGGTGTATTCCTGGACTTCGACTTCCGGGCAGACAACCTCTTTTGATGTGTGCATTGGGACTCCTCCAGCAGCTCCCACCAATGATGGTTGTGCAGGAGCTCTGGACTATGATTCAGAATTTGGCCCTATTGGTGCATCGGGAACATGTAATGGCAATACAGATTTGCTAAATATTTCACCTTACACGGATACCGGGACGGATCCTACCTGTGATTTTGGCGGTGATGCAACTGCCTGGTATACCTGGACTGCCAATGCGACAAGCATTGTGTTTAATTCAATAACAGGAGGCCCGGGACTCGAAATTTTAGATGGGAGTTGTGGTTCCTTTAGCTCTCTAGGTTGTCTCAATAATACTTCGGGTACAATTTCAGGCTTAACCATCGGTACTACCTATTATATGATAATATGGGATGATGGCCTTGGCGGGTCGACCCTGGAATGGTGTTTAGAAGCAGCGCCTGCCCCTCTGGCTAATGACGCTTGTGCTGGAGCTATTTTGCTAATGGATGGCTCAGATGTAACTGTAAATACAAGCAGCGCAAGTAATATTGAAAGCCTAGCTCCGTGTACAGGCGGTGGTGGTGGCGGTGATTGTAGTAGTGGTGGAGCCGGTGGAATTGACTTTGGCGCAGGTGTTTGGTACACCTATACATCTACTCAATCTGAAACTATTACAGTGTCAACTGACAATCCGGGAACCGATTTTGATACAGAGATTATTGTCTATGAAGGAGGCTGTGGAGCCTTGACTTGTGTTGGAGGTGATGATGATTCTGGGTCTGTTAATTTGGGCTCTTCTTCGGTTTTCTGTTGGGTATCTCCTCCAGGAACAACTACTTACTACATTTACGTGGATGGGCATGGAACCAATACCGGAAATGCCCAGATTACGTTAAGTACGTCGGTAGCTGGTGGTTTATGTCCAACCGTTGGAGTCACCACTGCCAGTGAAGCGAGTGTCTGTGAGAATGGGACCTTTAATTTGACTGCAACTGGACTCAGTGATATGGACGGAGTAGCTAATGGCGACCAGGATTTTGGAATTGAATTCGTTGCTTTCAATAGTGCTCCTGCTGATCCTTATGTTGGTGGAACGAGCTTAGGCACTATATCATTCGGCAGCCTTGCCGGCGGAGGCACCACAGCAAACTTAACAGGAGCAACCTTGGCTACTGCCGGTAGTTATGAGGTCTATGCTATACTATCGCCCGCACCTACAGATGGGACATGCCGCCCGTCGGCAATGACTTCCATTGTGGTGGATCCATTACCTATTGTAACCTTTACTGCACCTGCTGATTTATGTATTGATGCTGGGGTGCAGTCTGGTCTAGGTGGCGGCATGCCGGCTGCTAATTCAACAGATCTTATCGTTGCTGATAATTTCGATTACGCTGATGGCAGCTTGGTCCCGAACGGTGGCTGGGCGAATCATAGTGGTACGGCAGGAGACCTTTTGGTTTCCTCCGGACAAGCAGTTGTCCAACACGGTGCTCCTAGCGAAGATGCGAATTTAGCTTTCAGCGCAATTTCCGGGAATATCTATTACGGCATTGATTTTGCTGTTTTGGATATAGGGACTCCGTATTCCGGAACGGACAACGAGTATTTTATCCACTTTAAAATAGGGAATAGTTTTTCTGCTCGCCTTGATATTGTTGAACCAACTGGTGCCGGCGATTTTTCTGTTGGCATTGCTTCAGATGAAGCAACTGCAGATGCTATTTGGCCTACAGATCTCACTTACGGAACTACTTACAGAGCAATCATCCGATATGATCAGGATGCTAATATAGCAGAGTTGTGGATCGACGCTGCAGTGGAAACCGACGCCTCGATACTTGGGGAGGATAGATCGGACCCAGGTGATGCTGTAGTAGAAATCGCCTTGCGGCAGTCAGATTCCTCCGAAAATGAAGGAATACTAGTCGATAATTTGATTGTAGGTGGCACCTTTGCTTCTGTACTTAATCCCGCTGCAGCTAGTGCTTCTGGTACAGGTGTTTTCTCTGGTGCTGGTGTAACAGATGGTGGCGATGGCTTGACATATAGTTTCGACCCTGCAACTGCCGGCGTTGGCACCCACACCATAACTTACACCTATACTGATGAGAATGGTTGTTCTGCCTCTGCTAGTGATGATGTCGAGGTGTTTGCTTTACCAAGTGTGACCCTGACTGCGCCGGTGGATTTATGTATCGATGCGGGAGTGCAAATGGGTTTAGGTGGCGGCATGCCAGCGGGCGGTACTTACAGTGGCCCAGGCGTGACGGATAATGGCGGAACGTATGACTTCGATCCCATGGCAGCCGGAGTGGGCGTTCATACAATTACCTATGACTTTACGGATACTAACGGTTGTACTGCCAGCGCCAGTGATATGGTGGAGGTATTGGCTTTGCCAAGCGTAACCTTCACAGCTCTGGCAGATCTCTGTGTTGATGCAGGTGTACAAATTGATTTAGGCGGTGGTACACCAGGTACAGGTGTATATAGTGGTCCTGGCGTTACCAACAATGCACCGGTCCCGTCTCCAACATTTGTACTCGATGGCGTAATTGACGAAGCCGAATGGATATTGATGGCGACCAAGCAGAACGCCAATATGGGCTTTGGACCATTCGCTGATGTAACGAATATTTTCTACCACCCGGATGATGAGGCGGGAGTACTTTATATAGGAGTTACCGGAAATTTAGATGCTACAGGTACAGATGGTATCGGGATCTGGCTCGGTTTTGATGAGCTAGGTGGAGTTCCACCTGGTGCTCCTTTGGGCTTCCCCGGAGGACCACACTACATAGGGACCCCTCCATTTGCTGCCGATTTTCCGGTAGACTTTATGTTAGCACTTAATCCTGGTGCTTCAGGTTTGGCGGGGAGTATGTTTGTAGATATAGCGCTTACTCCATTGGGACCACCTGAATTCCTGGGTGCTCCGGCTTTAGGGCCTGGTACCGGTTCCGTCACTAATGGTGGAGGTGCCTTATTCAGCCCAGGCGCTGTGACGATGAATTTCGATAATTCAAGTACGGGCACTACTGGATTTGAGATAGCTATTCCTTATGCAGAACTAGGAATTACCAGTGCTGGCAATATGAATGCCTTTGCCTTTGTTGTATCAGCGACCGGATTTTTCTCGGATGTTACGGTACCGGGAGATCTTACGTTAGGACCAGTTGGGTTTAACCCTCCTTTCCATGTCCTACCAGGCGGTCCATATAATAGTGGAGCATTCACCCTTGATGGACCAACAAACAGCTCATCAACTTACGACTTTGATCCTGCTACTGCGGGAGTCGGTGTACATACGATCACTTATACAGTAACAGATGCGAATGGTTGTTCCAATAGCGCATCTGATATGGTAGAGGTCTTTGATGTGCCAACTGTCACCTTTACAGCTCCAGCCGATCTATGTGAAGATGCTGGCGTACAAATGAGCCTTGGTGGTGGAATGCCAACAGGTGGTACCTATAGTGGTCCTGGGGTCACCGATGGTGGTGATGGTATGACGTACAGCTTCGATCCTTCAGCTGCAGGAGTAGGTGTACATACCATTACCTACGATTATACAGATACCAATGGCTGTATGGCCAGCGCCAGTGACATGATAGAGGTCTATGCTTTGCCAGTGGTAACCTTCACGGCACTTGCTGACCTCTGTGTTGATGCTGGTGTACAACTCAACTTAGGCGGTGGATCACCAAGTGGTGGTACCTACAGTGGCCCTGGTGTCACGGATGGTGGAGATGGTATGACCTACAGTTTCGATCCAGCGGCAGCGGGCCCAGGTGTACATACGATCACATACGAGTATACGGATGCTAATGCCTGTCCGGCCAGCGCCAGTGATATGGTGGAAGTGTTTGCATTGCCAACCGTGACCTTTACCGCTCCTGCCGACCTCTGTGGAAATGCGGGTGTCCAAACCGGCTTAGGTGGTGGCATGCCGACCGGTGGT
>CAJXOS010000264.1 GCA_913057725.1 uncultured Lewinella sp. | reverse complement strand
ACCAAGGTATGGATGGTGAAAACACCGGTCTCGTCTACCGTAAATTCAGGTTCCGCATTTACCGCTTCAATCACCAAGCCAGAGCCCGACGTCAATACGTACAATACTGAGAACCCATCAGGCACAACCGGATCGCTAACGATTCCTGCAGTTAGCTCTACCGTACCATCCAAGCAATCATGGCTAGTTGGAATGAGGTGGCCCGCTTCCGCTTCGCAAGGGCACTCTTCCACATTAAAATGAGCACCCGCTACATCGAGTGCAGCACAGATATCACCACCACCTTGCTGGAGTAGTCCATTTACGTCGAAACCAGTAGTAACACCAAATTCCACAATACTCAAGTCAAGCGTCGCAGGATCGTAGACCAGCGTGTGAATGGTAAAAATACCCGTATCATCTACTGTGAATTCAGGATCGGCACTCACCGCCTCAATTACTAATTCCTCTCCCGATGTCAGTACGTATAGTACTTCAAAGCCAGCAGGAACTGTTGGAGGGAACAACACAAAAGCAGACAGGTCTGCAGTGCCATCCAGGCAGTCATGGCTAATTGGGAAGATAAAGCCTACCTCTGCCTCGCAGGGGCACGCCTCTACATCGAAGCGCGCACCGGCAACGTCTAACGCACCACAGATACCACCACCACCTTGTTCTAGCAGGCCATTTACATCAAAGCCCGTGGTGACGCCAAAGTCAATAATATTGAGGTCCAAGGTCGAAGCATCATACACCAACGTATGGATGGTGAATATTCCCGCTTCGTCTACCGTAAAGCTTGGCGTAAAAGCTACATCTTCAATTACCAATTCTTCACCAGAGGTCAATACGTAGATCAGGGTATATCCAGGAGGAAGAATAGGCTCAGCAATAGCCTCCGCAATTAGCTCCGCTGTACCATCAAGGCAGTCGTGGTTAGCCGGAGCAAGGCGTCCCGCGTCCGCTCCACAAGAACATTCCTGTAAGTGGAAAGCAGCACCAGATACATCAAGCGCACCACAAATGTCACCACCACCTTGTTGTAGTAGACTAACTACATTGAAACCGGTGGTAACACCAAACTCTACAATACTTAAATCAAGCGTCGCAGGATCGTAGACCAAGGTGTGAATTCGATAATCTCCAATTTCCCCGACTTCGAATTCAGGGGTATTGCTAACGGCCTCAATGATCAGGCTATTGGTGCTGGTCAACACATAAATCACCGAAAAACCTGGAGGAACCAAGGGTGCGTCTTGAATTTCGGCTCGCAGCAGCGTGTTAGTAGGAATACACACCAAATCATCTGAAGGGCTAAGTGTACCTGCATCCGCTAGGCAGGAGCTCCCACAACCACCAAAACGGAATTGCACACCGGAGACATCCAATGCAGCACAAATATCCCCTCCTCCTTGGAGGAGTAGTCCATTAACAGTAACCGCTGAGGTTTCCCCAAATACAACAATGCTTAAATCAAGTGTAGCGGGGTCGTAGATCAGGCTATGAATACGGTAGTCCGCATCGGTTGTAACGATGAATTCAGGATCCGTGCTTACCGCCTCAATAATAAGGTCAGGACCAGAAGTGAGAACAAAGAGACGCGAAAAACCATCTGGAATGTGCTCTCCGCTATCTGCCGTTACAGCAGAGCTAATAATGGCTTGTTCGTCGCTGACACATACCGATGCTTCGGCCAAGACGCCAAAAGAGGCGTCGCAATCGTGTCCATAGAGCGGCTGAATCAGAAGTGCTAGAGCATAGCACAGGCTGGCCGTCCATGTACGGCGTAGAAAGTGTTTCATAATGCACTATTTTGAGTTTAAAACATCCTAGAAACTTTCAAACGCGACAGTTGTTCGTAGCAAAAAATCGAATGCAGGGTGGCTGACATTCGAATCTTAAGCTTTGTTTATTGAACATCAAAAGCCCATTTTTTACAGCATCAGCCGTAGGGGTGCAAGGCTATTCTTGTGTCAGGACAAATTACCTTATCGTAAAGACCTCTTACTTATAGCACCGCAGAGATATCCGCAAACATTGTACATTTGAAGAAAATGAAGACTAGGCAAAAAACAGCCTTCAGCTCTACGCACTTTATAGAAGCATCATGATTTGGGAGATCACCATTCGGGGTTTTAGGGCTTACCTGAAATTGGAATTGGCGCTATCAGAACATAGCATCAAGGCATACGAACGCGATGTGCGAAAGCTGGTGACTTTCCTGGAGCTTCATAGTGATGAGACAGCCCCTCGCGATATCAAGCGCGAACAACTTGAAGCGTTTCTAGAGTGGCTCAACGCCCTAGGCCTAGGGGTAAGGTCACAAGCCCGAGTATTATCCGGGATCAAAACCTTTTATCGGTACCTGCATACAGAGACTCCCATAGAACGAGACCCTACAGAATTGTTAGAGGGTCCTAAGCTGGGTCGTTATATTCCAGAAGTGCTCACTTACGAAGAGATCCAGGACATGTTGGCTACCATTGACCTTAGCACAGATCATGGTCTGCGCAACCGGGCGATGCTGGAGATGCTATACGCCAGTGGCCTGCGCGTAAGTGAACTCATACAACTGCCCATACGCAATGTACATTGGGAACTGGGTTTTCTTCGAGTAATTGGTAAAGGGAACAAGGAGCGCCTTGTACCAATTGGGGAGGAAGCGCTCAAGCACCTTCGATTTTATCTGGAGGGGGTACGTAGGCACATGCATACCATTAAGCCCGAAGCTCGGCATCTACTTTTTCTGAATCGCCGCGGGGGAGGGTTAAGTCGGGTGATGGTCTTTAATATTGTTAAAGACTGCGCCAAAGCCGCGGGGATAGAAAAGAACGTCAGTCCACATACCTTCCGCCACAGCTTTGCGACCCACCTGATCGAAGGGGGAGCGGACCTACGTGCGGTACAGGACATGCTGGGCCATGAGTCTATCTTGACGACAGAAATCTATACCCACCTTGACTCTGATTACCTTCGGGAAACTATTCTACAATTTCATCCTCGTAACCGTCCCAGTGCGGACGAAGGAGAACGGGAATAGTCAACCATAGTGCTTCCTATTGTATTTTAGTATTACTTGAAAAAGCACTTCACGATTTCCCTAACGGTTTTCTGTTAGTGAATCAAACGCTGCATTTTGAGTGGATTTACTAACAGAATACCAAAATCGCGGAGTTACTTATCTGCGATTCTTAATGCTCAAAAAATATCATGCTGAAGAAATACGGATGGCTCATTGCGGTACTTATAGTAGCCGGATTCTATATCGGCCGCTATCTCTACTTCATGCCTAAATTTACGAATGGCCGGAGTGCCCCCAACTTCACTGCTAAATTAATTGACGGCAGTGAGTTTGAATTATCAGACTTAGAAGGCCAATATGTTTTCCTAGATTTCTGGGGTAGCTGGTGCGGCCCTTGCCGAGCCCAAAACCCAAGCATTGTGGCGCTATATCAACAATACCAAAACCAATCCTTTACAGATGCCGAAGGTTTTTTGGTATTTAGCGTTGGCGTAGAAAAAGACAGTAGCCGATGGGCACGTGCTATTAGTCAAGATCGTTTGAATTGGCGCTATCATGTCATGGACCAATCCAGCAGTCTTAAATTCTTCAACGGAGAGATCTCCAGCCTTTATGGCATCACCGAAGTCCCTACATCCTATCTTATTGATCCTCAAGGACAAATCATTGGTGTCAACATGGAGGCTGAACAAGTGGCACGCCTTCTAGACCAGCGGCTGTCAAAATGACGCAAACTGGCGCTTGGCAAAGTAATTGCAGTGTTTTTGAGCAGATGCATAAAAACACGATTGCTCAATGAGTAAGAAGAATGATAAAGCTCAACAAGAGGACCCTCAAAACGAAACTGTAAACACAGTAGAGGATCCTCAAACTGAAGCACCCCAAAACACTGATAGTCAGTCCGATAGCAGCGGATCAGACTTAGACAAAGTGAAGCAAGAGCGCGATGAAATTCGCGATAAGTATTTGCGTATGATGGCGGAGTTTGAAAACTTCAAAAAACGCAATGTACGCGAACGCATGGAACTACTGAACACCGCTGCCCAGGACACCCTGACAGCTTTGCTGCCAGTCATCGACGATTTTGACAGGGCCTTGAACCTGACAGAAGAGCAACGCAATTCACCTGCTTTTCAGGACGGCATCCAGCTGGTTTATCAAAAGCTGACCAACACCCTCAAGCAAAGAGGATTGGAAGTCATGGATACCAATGGGCAGGACTTTGACCCTGAACTACACGAGGCACTGACGGAAATCCCTGCACCAACAGCCGATCTCAAAGGCAAGATTGTGGATACAATCGAGCGTGGGTACACCCTGAAGGGTAAAATCATTCGTCATGCCAAGGTGGTGACCGGCAAATAAAGAATACAATGGCTAAAAGAGATTTTTACGAGATACTGGGCGTAGATAAGTCAGCTTCGCAGGCAGAGATCAAGAAAGCCTACCGTAAGTTGGCAATCAAGTATCACCCAGATAAGAATCCGGACGATAAGGAGGCAGAGGAGAAGT
Organism: uncultured Lewinella sp.; assembly: GCA_913057725.1. GTDB lineage: Bacteria > Bacteroidota > Bacteroidia > Chitinophagales > Saprospiraceae > Lewinella. The sequence continues at coordinate 2,048 of CAJXOS010000264.1, read as the reverse complement.
TTAAGGAAGCAGCAGAAGCCTACGAGATTCTCAGCAATGAGGACAAGAAGGCACGCTATGATCGATTCGGACATGCTGGTGTCGACCCCAACCGCGGAGGCGGAGGATTTGCGGGTGGAGGCATGACCATGGAAGATATATTCTCGCAGTTCGGCGATATTTTCGGTGAAACTGGAGGGCCCTTTGGGTCATTCTTTGGCGGTGGTCGCCAGTCTACGAGAAGTCGTGGTGAACGTGGTAGTAACCTACGCATTAAAGTTTCGCTGAGTCTGGAGGAGATCGCGAAGGGTGTCACCAAGAAGATTAAGGTCAAAAAGCAGATAACCTGTGATCAATGTAACGGCAGTGGGGCCAAAGACAGCTCTTCCCTGCAAAATTGCGGCACTTGCCGTGGTGCGGGAATGGTACGCCAGGTACGCTCTACGATTCTTGGCCAGATGCAGACCACTACTACCTGTCCAACCTGTAATGGTACCGGTCAGATCATTAAGGATCGCTGTACGAAATGTAAGGGTGATGGTCGGATGTACGCCGAGGAAACAATTGAGATTCCAATTCCAGCAGGTGTTGAGGGCGGCATGCAACTAAGCATGCGCGGCAAGGGTAACGCCGGACGTATGGGCGGTCCTGCAGGAGATCTTTTGATTAACATTGAGGAGAAGCCGCACGAGCATCTGCAACGTGATGGCATGAATCTCATCCACGATCTTTACCTGAATTTCGCTGATGCAGCATTAGGTACCTCAGTTGAGGTTCCAACCATCGACGGACGCGTAAAAATCAAGATCCCTGCCGGTACACAGTCGGGCAAAATTTTCCGACTAAAAGGCAAAGGTCTAAGCAACGTCCAGGATTATGGCCAAGGTGACCAACTGATCCACGTCAATGTTTGGACGCCGAAGAAATTATCGGACGAAGAGCGTAAGATTCTGGAGAAATTGCGCGAAAGTGAAAACTTCATCCCCCAACCTGGCAAGAGCGACCGAGGCTTCTTCGACCGGATGCGGGATTACTTCAAAGGATAACAAAGCAAAGGAAGTGCTCAACAATGGGTACTTCCTTCTTACTTTTAGGCGTTAATCTAGGGCTTAGACCAACCAACTCGTTCATGCTTCGATATATTCCCCTGCTAGTCTTACTGAGTTTCCTTACTGCCTGTGGCCCCAACTATGTTTACGAAAGCCACTTAGAAGTACCAGACACTGGCTGGACGTACCAGGATAGCCTGGTGGCGCAGTTCACAATCGAAGATTCTCTTACCATATATAATCTTCATTTGCAGTTGGAGCATAATGAGGAATTCCCTTTCCAGAATTTCTATGTGCAAATGCATACCCAATTTCCGGATGGGCAACGGTTAAGTGAGATGGTTTCGCTTGAATTGGCGGACAAAGGTGGTATGTGGCTGGGCGAATGCGGTAGCGGAGCTTGCACCCTCGATATTCCAATTCAGCAGGGAGCCTACTTCAATCAGATTGGTGAGTACCAACTCACCATCGAGCAATATTCACGTCGCGATCCACTCCCCGGAATTTTATCCGTACACTTTGCTTTAGAAGAAACCGAAGACCGCCGGGAATAGATAGATTCCTTAACTTTCTGGCATGAAGTATGCCAATTGGATATACGGCGCAGCCTTGGCCGTTCTGGCACTCCTACTCAAAACTGTTGAGTATCGCTACACTGTACGTGACCTTTCCACGGAAGGGCTAACCTTCATTATTGCTGCCGTATTCGCATCTCTAGGCCTATGGGCCGGTTGGCAGTTGAATCGCAAAAGAACACCTCCCAAGACTGAACCCGACGATCAGCGCCAGCAATTGGGCATCTCCAAACGCGAATATGAGATTCTACTACTGGTCGCCCAAGGAGCCACCAATCAGGAAATTGCCGACCAATTATTTATCTCCCTCAACACAGTAAAAACACACCTCTCCAATCTTTACCAAAAACTAGATGTCAGTCGACGGACCCAGGCAATTGAGAAGGGGAAGCAAGTTGGGTTGTTAGGTTAGTTGGTTAGTTGGTTGAGTTAGTTCGATTAGTTG